>JANXDB010000015.1 GCA_025060015.1 Caldimicrobium sp.
AGTACCTTAGGAGCTCTATTAGGAGTGGTTGAACAGAGGTTTTACTTCTACAGTGCCCTAATGCCAATTTACTTCCTGGTTTTTGCCTACACGACAGGAGTGGCTGCCTCAGCCATTATTGCTGCTGTTGAGGCACCAAAACTTGGTGAAGTGGGCGATCATTTGGTAGCTTTCTTTAGAAAGATGCTGATGGCTGGTTTGGGATTAGCTCTTATTTTGGGATTTTGGCGAATTGCTGTGGGAGTCTATGGTCAAATTCAAGGATCTGAGGTTTTTGAACTCACGCTGGCTTCCCAAATAATTTACGGAATAGTGTTAGGTGCCGTTGTGCCTTTGGCACTGCTCTTTTATTTCCGTTCTCCTGGAGCACTCATTCTCATCTCGCTCTTCATTATGGCCATCCAACTTAAGACCAGATATGATCTCGTAGTTGGAGGTTTCAAAGTGCCTGTTTGGAGGGCATACACTATCCCAGAATATGTTACTTATATCCCTTCTGTCGATGAAATTTTCATCTTCATTGGTGGAACATCCCTTGCTATCCTAATCTATCTTTTAGCAGATAAACTGAATTTCCTTACCTTTAAAGCTAAAAATCATCAGTAAAGGAGGCCAAAAAATGACCATAGAAAAAGATGTTATAGAAATAATGCTTGAGGATTTAAAAAGAGCTCTTGCTAAGCCAAGAAATCAGAGAAAATGGGGGATGACCATTGATTTAGAAAAATGCATAGGCTGTCATGCCTGCACCACAGCCTGTAAAAACGGAAACATGACCCCACCGGGAGTCCTCTACAGACAGGTGGCTGAATTAGAATACGGAAATTATCCAAATGTAAAGGTGGTGTTTTTCCCAAGACCCTGTATGCAATGTCAAGAGCCCCCGTGCACGAAGGTTTGTCCTGTTAATGCAACTTATCTTAGAGAAGATGGGATAGTATATATTGATTACAAGAAGTGTGTAGGTTGTGGTTATTGCATTGTTGCTTGTCCTTATGGAGCCAGAGCAAGAGATCTTGGTTTGTATTATTCTGGAAAGTATTACAAAAAAACCTATGAAATAGAACCCTCTAGGGAGTATGAACATTATTGGACAAGAACATCACATTTTAAATCTCCCATAGGAAATGCTCGAAAATGCCATTTTTGTATCCACAGAGTTGAAGAAGGTAAACTTCCAAAATGTGTAGATTCCTGTTTAGGAAGGGCGACCTTTTTTGGAGACTTAAATGACCCAAAAAGTTTAATTTCCAAGATAAATGCTTCTGCTGTTGGGTCCTTTAAATTTAAAGAGGATTTAGGAACAAAACCTATCGTCACTTATGTTGTTGGCTCAAATAAAGCTTTAATTAAATATTTTGCTAATATTTAATAAAAAAAGAGGGGGAAATTCTCCCCCTCCCTTAAACTTCTACTTAGCATAATTTAAAGTGTATTTCAAATCGTGCACTAAAAATTCTAACCCTGCTCTGTGAAAATATCTTACTTTTATCTCTAAATCTACCTCTTTGGTATCAGGATTGAAAATAACATAAAATTTTTCTGTAGTTGTCGTTCGTGGTGGTAAACTAAAGTCAATTATATCTTTTATCTGCCAAGCTCCGTATCTCCTATCACCATCCCAATCAAGTCCTATTTCAAAGTATTCTTTTTTATCACTCCATAAAACTTTACCTGTTTTTTTGTCTTTGGCGGTCAAATCCATGACCACCTTGGAACTCCACAATCAGCCATCGGGAATTCTATGTCCGGCATTATTTATGAGATCTACTACCACTTTCACTGCTGGCCTCCATTGTTGCTCCTTTGGTAGGGCAGGATTGAGATCTACTAATTGCCTAACATCCACATTAATCCCTATCCCTTCCCGTAAGGTATCTAAATTATATGCTCCTGGGAAGGTATGCCCCCTATTTTTTGCTCTCATATGACAGTCTTGACAGGTCTTTTGTCCTCCCATAGCAACATAATGATCTCTATAACTCTGAGACAATGTATTACACATTATAGGCTCTCCATCTGGTGCGACAAAAACCCCATGACATTGCATACAAAAATTTGAGTTCTGTAAAAATCCATGTTTCTTAGTTACATGAAAGGGAGAGGTACCTGTTCCTTTAACACCATAGATGACATTTTTCTCTGGCCTCTCAGGAGGGTGAAGGGCTTTTAAATTATGACACACATAACAGGATACATTGAGTCTCTCCAATTTAGCCTTGGCTTGGGGATCTTTCTTGTCCACAAAGGCTACGATAGCATCCGCAATTTCCTTAATTAATTTATCAGAGGCTAATTCCAGCTGTGGGGCATGACAGGTAAAACACTTCATCATCTCTGCCTTCAATCCACCTGGCTTTTCAGCCCTTGCCTTTCTCTCGGGCTCGCCATTAATTCCGAATTTTATGAAATTTGCTAGCCCCCCAATAGAATGAAGAGTGCTCTCTTGATGGAGAGAAACTTTCCATTGCTCGAAGATGTTCGCATGACAACCCGCACAAACAGAGGAAGGTGGATAAATCTTTTCTAACTCATCAAGAGTATCAACCAATTTTTCACCATAGGCTTTACCTAACAGAAAGAATAAAACAAATGGTAAAAACCATAACAAATACCTTATCCCCTTCATCTTGCACCTCCTTTTATTTTGAATTATAAGGTTTATAAATTATTTTATAACTTTTTAAACATAAAAGTCAATAGAAATTTTTTTGAATTTTTGGTTGTATTTCTTAAAAAAAATTCAATAATAATTAATAAATAAGAGTTTATATAAAAAATTTTTTAATTTTTTTAGATATTGATGAAAAAACTTTATCCTTTCTTTCATGCCATTCTCTTTTTTTAACTAAGAAAAAATCTACCTCTTTGGAATATTTTGAAGCATATTTTTGATAATGATGTGCATAGATTAGTTCTCCCCATCCTCCATAAGTTATTATTAAAAGCAATTTGTCAAATCTTGATCCTTTAAGAAAGGAGGTAACTGGGGGACAATTAAAGGTCCATTTGGGAAAAATTAACAAACCTTTATTATATTCCTGAGGTGGGAAATCCACAGAAACTGTGACATGAGGAAAAAAAGACAAAAATAGCCAAATCAAATAGGACCTATCTTGACATTGAATTTTTTTTGGTTTGCATACAAACTTCTTGGCTATTTCAAAAGCCAGATTTTCACAGGTTCCAGTATAGGAAAAAAAATAGAGATCAAAGGTTAACCTATTCACATGACACCTATTTGAATGCAAAAAATTTGAATAAATCTAACTAGCTCCTGCTTAATTATTTTAGGTCTAAAGTCACTAAAAGGCAATGATAATTATAGTCCATCATAGTGTCTTTTCACTTTGATGTATGAGTCCATTAGATTACAGATACCAAAAGCTTTGATTCTGCCTTCTCTACCAAAGGAGTTGTGAAATTCAAAGATCTCGAACTTATGCACCCATCGTTTTATCCCAAAAATGGGGGATACTGAAAGATTCATCAGAGCCATTTACTATCAAATATAATCATTGACAAAAGATAAGTCAGTGATAAAAAGAGAGTAAGCACTTACATGTAGATTCTTTATGAGAAAAAATACCAGGGACCAAATTCTCTCTTCAGCCCTTAGGCTCTTTTCAGAGAGAGGCTTCTTAGGAGCCACAACAAAAGAAATAGCTAGACAAGCTGGTATATCTGAAGTTACTCTATTTAGACACTTTTCAAATAAGGAAAAACTCTTCATTTCAGTACTAAATAAATATGCCTTTTTACCTATTTTAAAGGAACTCATTTTAAAGGGTAAACATAGACCCATCAGAAACACATTGATAGAGATAGCCAAAGCTTTTTTAAGAGCGCTTCAAAACAACAAAGCTTTAGTTAGGATAATGCAAGCAGAAATCAAAAGATATCCTGATCCTATAAAGAAAGTCTACAAAAATCTAATTGATGATACTGTAGGGGAATTAGCTCAGTTTTTCAATGAATCTCAAGATAAAGGTGAAATCGTAAGTCTTGATCCTTTTATTTTAGCACAGGCTTTTTTGGGCCTTTTTTATTCCTATTTTCTTTGTATTGAAATGAAAGAATCCATGGGTCTAACAGAACATCCAGAAGATTTAATAATTAACACATACGTAGATGTCTTCCTACAGGGAATCCTCTTAAAAGGAGGTTAAGGTGAAGTCCAATGCTATTTTACTAACAAAAGTGTTTATTATCATTTTATTTGTTTTTATTATAGGTTGTTCCAAGGATCAAACCAAGAATCAAAAATCCGCCCTTTCTCAAGAGGCTTTATCAGTGACACTATTTAAAATAAAATCACCCCAGGAGATAGTTTATGAACTGGAATATCCAGGAAAAACGAAAAGTGCTGCTGAAATTAAGGTTGTAGCCCGTGTCAGTGGAATTTTAAGGGAGGTTTACTTTAAAGAAGGAAGTTATGTCAATAAGGGAGTCCTCTTGGGTGTTGTAGAGAGGGAGCCATATAAAATATCATATGATCAAGCTAAAGCCCAGCTAGAGAAGGCTCAAGTTGAATTACAGAGAGCTGAAAAGGATTGGGTTAGAGTATCTAATGCCTTCAGGGATAGACTGGTAAGTGAAGCAGAAAGAGACAAAGCATTATATGATTTTGAAATGGCAAAAGCTAAAGTTAAAGAAGCCCAGAGTAATCTCTCTCAAGCTGAGCTTAATTTAAGATATACTGAAATCAGGGCTGAGATCGAGGGAATACTTGGTAAAAAATTCATAGATGCTGGTAATTTAGTCAGTCCAGGAACTCCCATAACCTCTATAATTCAGATAAAGCCTTTAGAAATAGAATTCTCTATTCCAGAAAGAGATCTCGCACAATTGGGTGTTAAGGAAAATCCAAGAAAACTGATGCATAAAAGGGTTGAGTTACATATTGACAATTTCGGAGCCCCTGAAAGTGCCACAATATTCTTCGTAGATTCAAAATTTGATGAGACCTCTTCCTTGAAGGTGAAAGCTCTATACCCTAATAAAGGAGCGAGGCTTTTACCAGAAATGTTTCTGAGAGTTAAAGTTAGAGGAATTCCTCAAAGGGCGATTCTTGTGCCTCAAAAGATGGTCTTGGACAGCCCAAGAGGCACCTATGTGTTTATAGTAGAGGGCAACAAGACCAAAATAAGACCTATCAAAATTGTTGCTAGTTATAAAGATTATTATGTAGTTGAAAGTGGAGTAAGGACCGATGATCTGATTGTTGCAGACAACTTAGTGAGGCTAAGACCGGATATGCCTGTGAAAATCGAAAAAATCATTGAGGAGACTCCATGATTTCTTCTTTTTTTATTAATAGGCCGAAGGCTGCCATAGTCCTTTCCATGATCATCTTTTTATTGGGGGTAATCGCCCTCCAGGTACTACCTGTAAAAGAATATCCAACAATTACACCTCCCCAAATTACAGTTACAATAAGCTACCCTGGAGCTGACAGTGAGACCATAGCTAAAGCCATTGCTGCACCTATTGAAGAGGCCGTTAATGGCGTAGAAAATATGCTTTATATGGTTAGTTCTTCTTCCTCAAGCGGAGTTTATACTCTTAACGTTTTTTTTGAAGTTGGCACCGATCCAAATGTAGCCAAAATGGATGTAAACAATAGAATTCAATTAGTGTTGCCTAGACTTCCTGAAGAGGTGAGGAGACAAGGGGTACAGGTCCGGGAGAGAAGTCCTGATTTTTTAAAGGTTATTGCCTTTTATTCAGAGGGTGGAGTAAGAGATCCAATAGAGCTATCTAATTATATCATTTTAAATATCGTTGACGAAGTTAAAAGAATACCAGGAGTGGGTGACGCAATAGTATTTGATGAAAAAAGATACTCTATTAGAGTGTGGTTATTACCCGATAAATTATATCATTATAAATTAAGTCCCATGGAGGTATATCAAGCTATTGCAAGACAAAATCAACAGTTTAGTGGCGGGATTCTTGGAGGAGAACCCATATCAGAAAAGAATCCCTTTACCTTTTCTGTGAAGGGCGAAGCTAGATTTGAGAAGACCACCCAGTTTCAGAATATCATTCTAAAGGAATTATCAGATGGGTCAACTCTGAAATTAAAAGATGTGGCTAGTATTGAATTATCTTCAGAGACCTTTAGTAGAAATTCCTATTTTAAAAAACAACCTGTTATTCCTGTTGGCATATTTTTATCAACTGGAGCTAATGCTTTAGATGTATCGGAGAGACTTGATAGACTTTTGCATGAACTTAAATTAAGGCTCCCCCCTGATATAAAATATTATTTCCCTTATGATCCTACCATTTTCATCAAAGAATCAGTGAAAGAGGTTATTTTTACTTTACTTTTAGCAGTTCTTTTGGTTGTTATTGTTATTTATCTTTTCCTTGGTTATTTAAGGGCTACTCTGATTCCAGTATTGGCTATACCTGTATCTATTCTTGGAACCTTTGCCTTTATGTACGTTCTAGGCTTCTCAATAAATTTGCTTACTCTATTTGGTCTTATTTTAGCCATTGGTTTAGTGGTTGATGATGCCATTATTGTTATTGAAAACATAGAGAGAATAATGAGAGATGAAGGTCTTCCTCCGAAGGAGGCTAGTATCAAAGCTATGGCAGAAATAACCTCACCAGTTATTGCTATAGTCCTCGTGTTATCGGCGGTTTTTATCCCTGCTTCCTTTGTTGGAGGCTTTACTGGAAAGTTTTACCAACAGTTTGCCATTACAATAGCTACCTCAATGGTTCTTTCAGGTTTGGTTGCACTCACTTTAACCCCAGCCCTCTGTTCCCTTATTCTTAGAGATCATGGAAAAGAGCCCTTTTTCTTTTTAAGATGGTTTCAGAAATTCTTTGATTTGAGTAGAAATAACTTTATTAAGCAAGTAAGCTTCATATTGAAAAAGCCCCTTTTCTTTACGCTCATTTTCCTACTGACAATTCCGTTGACCTATTTTGTTTACAAAAGATTACCTACAGGGCTCGTCCCCGCTGAGGATAAAAGCGCCCTTTTATGGTTTGCCTCACTTCCACCCGGATCATCTCTAAAGAGAACAGAAGAAACCTTAAACAAGGTAGAGGACATACTAATGAGAACTCCAGAAATTGAGAGATATGTGGCTATATCTGGACTTGATTTTCAGGGCTTAGTTTTGAGAACAGATGCTGCTGGCGGGTTCATTGGTTTACATGACTGGTCCAGAAGAGAAAAAAAGGAGCAGAGTTCTTTTGCCCTATCACAAAAGTTATCAAAAGAGCTTAGTAAAGATAAAGATTCTCTGATATTCGTTGTTAACCCACCTCCTATAATGGGCTTAGGAAGAACAGGTGGTTTTGAAGTATACATACAAGATAGACTAAACCGTGGCGTTCAGGCCCTACATGAAGTAACCCAGAATTTTATTGTAGAGGCAAACAGAAGACCAGAGCTCTTTGCAGTTAGAACTACCTTTGATCCACGTGTTCCCTATTATTTAATTAAAGTGGATCGCGACAAGGCTCTTGCATATGGTGTAGAGGTAGAAGAAATCTTTAAGACCCTAGCCATGACCTCAGGGGCAAGCTACGTAAATGACTTTAATCTCTATGGCAGGGTTTACAGGGTTTATCTACAGGCTGAAGGAGTCTTTCGAGATGAATTAAAGGACTACAGTAGACTTTATGTGAAAAACAAGCATGGAGAATTAATACCTCTCAGTAATCTAATCAAAGCAGAGCGAATTTCTGATACCTTTGTTGTAGAAAGGTTTAACATGTTTCCATCTGCTAAGATTTTGGGGGAGGCAAAACCAGGGTATTCTTCAGGCGAAGCCTTGTCATCAATCATAGGAATTGCTAAAAAAATATTGCCAGAGGGCTATACCATTGCCTTTGCTGGTGCAAGCCTTCAAGAGCTTAGAGTGCAGGAAAAAAGTTCTCATAATCTCCTCTACGCCATTGTCTTTGTTTATCTGATTTTAGTTGCCCTTTATGAAAGTTGGAGTGCACCGTTAGCTGTGATGCTATCTATTCCCTTTGCCATTCTTGGAGCCGGAATAACGTTAAATCTTTTTAAACTTCAGAACGATATCTACTTCCAGGTTGGGTTAATCACTCTAATAGGCCTATCTGCTAAAAACGCCATTTTGATTGTTGAATTTGCCGAAGAAAGATTAAAAAGAGGAATGGACCTTCTTTCAGCCACCCTTGAGGGATCTCGCTTAAGATTTAGACCAATTGTGATGACTTCCTTTGCCTTTATAGCTGGTGCCTTGCCTCTTGCTCTCAGTAGCGGTGCAGGTGCAGCAAGTAGACATGTGATAGGCTGGACTGTGGTTGGAGGAATGCTTTTTGCAACTTTAATTGGAATATTTTTTATCCCTCTTCTCTATTATTTAATCAAAACATTAACCCTTAGAAAAAGATTCTTCAAAAAACATTCTATGTCTTTACTAATTGTGAGCTCATTATTCATTTCATCATGTTCTGTCAAAGATACTAATAAGCCCCCTACCCTTCTTTTACCTGACAGAGTTGTTACCAATTTTAAAATGGAGGGAGAAATTAAAGAGCGATTCTGGGAGGATTTTAATGATAACTTCTTAAATACTATCATCGAAGAGGCTTTAAAAAATAATGATGATTTACAAATAGCTTCAACCAATGTAGAACAGGCTCTAAAGAAGCTTGCCTATATAGAGAGAGAAAGGTTACCAGTAATAAACTACGGAGCTCAAATAAAGAGGGAAAGGACCTCTGAAAAGGCCCTTAATCCTCGTCCTGGAGAAACCTCTTCAACTTTCCAATTAAGCCTCGCTGTGAATTATGAAATTGATCTCTTCAGCCGGCTCAACAATCAGGAAAAAGCCTTTTTTCATCAATATCTTGCAAGTTTAGCTGGTAAGAAAGCTTTGGAGATAACTCTAATTACCACCATAATTCATTCTTACTTTAATCTAATAACAACAGAGAGAAAAATACAAATCGCTGAGAAATTTGCAGAAAAACAAAGGGAAATATATGAATTTAGAGTAAAACAAAGGGAACGAGGCCTTACCGATGAATTACCTGTGTTTCAGGCCAAAGGAGAATGGGAGAATACCAAAGTCCTATTGGAGAATCTCAAAGGAGAAAGAGAACTGTACAGAGATATAATCTCATTACTCTTGGGATACCAGCCAAAGGATATTTTTGAAAAAAAGATACCCATCAGAGATACCTTGCCCACTCCTCTTAACATACCAGCATTCTTGCCATCAACGCTGTTAGAGCGCAGACCAGATATTTTACAAGCAGAACATCAGCTAAAGGCCTATGAATATGAGGTTGCACTTGTTAAGGCTGAGTACTTTCCCAAAATTAATTTGACATCTATCTTGGGCTTACAAAGCATGGAGCTATCCAACCTCCTCAAGACAAGTGCCAGATACTGGAATTTGGCAGCCTTTGCTACAGGGGTGGCATTAGATTTTGGAAGAATAAAAACCCAGATAGAATTCAAAGAAGCTCAGAAAAGAGAGGCCCTGTATCAATACGTAAAAGCAGTAAAAACTGCTTTCTTTGAAGTAAGCTCTGCCCTAACGGAACTTGAGACTATAGAGAAAAAATTACAGGAAATAGAGACAAAAAGGCAGACCTTAGAAGAATTATATCAATTCACAAAGCGAAAATATGAAGCAGGTTTGATTAATTATTTGAACGTTTTAGATAGTGAAAGACAACTTCTTTCCACCCTTCTTGAATTGGAGAGCTTAAAAGGTGAAAAATTAAAAAAACAGGTGTATCTGATAAAAACCATGGGAGGTGGATTTAAAGGCTTTTAAAAAAATCGTTAAAAAAGTTATAATATCTTTGATGGTGCTGATTAAAATTGATGAAGTAATCAAAATATATCCTCCATATTATAAGGCCTAAAAAAGTCTCCCTTACTATCACATGGGAGAATATATCTTATTAACTGGTCCAACTGGAGCTGGTAAAACTACTCTTTTAAAGCTCATCTATGCTGAAGAAAATCCAACAGACTATAATTCTCTTCACTCATGATCCAACAATCATTTCTAAAAACCAGAAAAAATAATAATGTTAAGTCAAGGGGTAATTGTTAAAAATGTGGACAACGCTTGGTAACTAGATTCCCATACTAAAATAAATGACGTTAAATAGGGAAATTAAAACATGGCAACAATTAACTAAGACCAAAATAGAAATAATGAGTAGTAAACTTAGTAAAGATGAACATATAAACATTAATTAAACCCAAAAAACCTCCATCTACATTTATCTTTGATCCAATAACAGGCAAAACTTTCAATCCAGGAAAATACAGTATAAAGGTGCCTCCAAGAATGGAAATCAAAGCACCAATATAAGGGATAGTAAAAAAGATAAGCTTTACCTTAGATACCTTCCAGGACATTTGTAAGCCTTGTTTTCAAATGGGAATAAAGCTTACCATTTAAATAAAGGCCACATCCTAAGATCCAGTATTTGTCCCTGAGAATAACATATCCTGGTTCAATTGGTAACTCAACCTCCAAGGGACGGCCTTTTTGAAATAGATCTATGGCCTTTTTATCGATAGTAACAATATTTTTGGTTGCATGATAACCAAATCTCTGTAAAAAGGCTGAAGTTGGTTTTAAATACTTGGAGACTTTTCTTAAAAAAAGTAGTCCAACAACCTCTGGATTGAGGTTTTTTAACTTCTCAAGATGCGAGCTCTTGGGAAAAAGCCAGTAGTTATTAACTCCCTTTAGGAAAGTATAGGGATAAAAAATGTCTCTTGTGATACCAAATCTCTCCTCCAGATAAGAAAATAGTAAGTCTTTTTCTTCTTGAGAAATTTCAAGAGGAAAGGGCTTTTGTTTTTTCACGATGGAAGATTTTAATTTAATAAGCTGCGATTGCAAGGGGGTAAACTGCTATACTATGAGCAAAAACTGTTTAGAGAGTATCTTAGAACTTGTAATTAGAGAAAGCTGGGATAAAATTATAGCCTCAGATCAAATTCTTACGACTTCAAAGGGTTGAAACTATGAATAAGGCCAATAGATATAAGTCAGCTGGAGTTGATTTGGAAAAGGCAAATCTATTGGTGGAGATCGTTAAAGAAAAAACTCAAAAAATCAGCCAGAGGAATGTAATTTCCTCCATAGGAGGGTATGCAGGACTTTTCTCTCTTGATGTTTCACAGCTTAAAAATCCTCTACTTGTGGCTTCCACGGATGGAGTTGGCACTAAGATTAAACTTGCCATCTTAGCTGATAAACACAGGGGTATCGGGATAGATCTAGTGGCCATGTGTGTAAATGACATAATAACTTGTGGAGCAAAACCACTTTTCTTTTTGGACTACATCGCTATGGGAAAATTTAATGAAAAGGTCTTTGATGATCTAATTGAAGGTATAGTTGATGGATGCGAACAGGCTCAATGTGCTCTCTTAGGAGGAGAGACAGCTGAGATGCCAGGTATGTATGGAGAAAAGGAATACGACCTAGCTGGTTTTGTTGTGGGCATTGTTGACAGAGAGAGACTAATTGATGGTTCTGAGGTCTCCTTTGGTGATGTGGTGATGGGGCTAAGCTCCAGTGGGCTTCATAGTAATGGATTTTCTTTAGTCAGAAAGGTAATCTTTGATGAGAACAAACTCTCCCTTGATCACATTCCCGAAGAACTAGGTCTTCCACTGGGAGAGGTTTTGCTTACCCCTACCAGGATCTATGTAACAGCCATTCTTACCCTAATCAACAAAGGTATTAAAATAAAGGGGATAGCACACATCACAGGCGGAGGGTTTTTCGATAATATACCAAGAATTCTCCCCAAAAATTGTAAAGTTGTCATTGAGAAAAAGGCCTGGGAATGGCCTCCGGTATTCAGGTATATTCAAGATCTCGGTAATATCACTGAAGAGGAAATGTATCATGTGTTTAACTGTGGAATTGGTATGATTATTATTGTGGATAAAACTATGGTTGATGAGGTAAATACCCTTCTGAAGGCTTTAGGTGAAAAAGCTTATATTTTAGGAACAGTTGAGAGGCACTTAGAGGGAGAAAGACAGGTCCAGCTGATATAGGTTTGAGGATGCTTTTTCAAGAGGTTATCTCCAGATTGAATAACTTTTGGAGTGAAAGAGGTTGTCTTATCCTACAGCCCTATGATGTAGAATCTGGCGCAGGGACCTTTCATCCCGCAACCTTTTTCAGAGCTCTTGGCACTGATCCTTGGGCCTGTGCTTATGTAGCACCATCACGTAGACCAACCGATGGAAGGTACGGTGAAAATCCCAACAGACTTCAACATTATTATCAATATCAAGTTATAATTAAGCCCTCTCCCAGTGAAATCCAAGGGATGTATTTAGAGAGTCTTAAAAGCCTTGGTATTGATCCCTCAGAACATGACATTCGATTTGTAGAAGATGATTGGGAATCGCCCACCCTTGGAGCCTGGGGGTTGGGATGGGAGGTATGGTTAGATGGAATGGAGATTACTCAGTTTACCTATTTTCAACAGGTGGGTGGATTTGAGTGCAAGCCTGTCACTGTGGAAATTACCTATGGCTTAGAGAGACTTACTATGTATCTGCAAGGGGTAGACAATGTCTTCGACATTAAATGGAATGAAAAAGTAACCTATGGAGATGTGCATTTAAGAGGTGAGGTTGAATACTCTATCTATAATTTTGAATCAGCTGATATTGATCTCCTAAAGACGCTCTTTGAAAGTTATGAAAAAGAGGCCTTGCATCTCTTCGAGAGAGGGCTAACGCTTCCTGGATATGACTTTGTCTTAAAGTGTTCTCATACCTTTAATCTCCTGGATGCAAGAGGCGCCCTTTCACCCATAGAGAGAGCAAACTACATCGCCAGAGTGAGGGCTTTAGCTAAAAGAGCCGCTGAAAACTGGCTAGAGAGATCCTCATGAAAAGAAATCTTCTCTTTGAAATTGGCACAGAAGAGTTACCGGCAAGATTTATAGAACAAGCTATAGGTGATCTAAAGATCTTAGCTGAAAACTACTTGAAAAACCATGAATTGTCTTACGAAGACATCATAACCGGAGGAACCTGTAGGAGACTTGTTCTCTTTGTAAGGAATCTCCAAGAGAGACAGAAAGACAGAGAAGAGGAGATATTAGGACCATCTCTGCAGGTAGCCTTAGACAGAGAGGGTAACTACACTCCAGCACTCCTAGGCTTTGCCAAAAAATTTAATCTCTCACCTGAAGCTCTCTATATCAAAGATACTCCAAAGGGTAAGTATTTTTGTGGAAAAAAGGCTATTCCTGGAAAAAGCACAATGGAGCTTTTACCAAATCTACTTATGGACCTAATGGCAAATATTAACTTCCCAAAAAGAATGCGTTGGGCTCACTATGACTACACCTTTGCTAGACCAATCAGATGGATTTTAGCACTTTTTGGAGAGGAAGTGGTCCCCTTTGAATTAGCTGGCATTTCCAGCGCAAATTACACCTTTGGACACAGATTTCTCTCGACTCATAGATTAGAAATTGAAAAAAACGATTGGAATTATTACAGAGACTTACTTCGAAAAAACTTTGTCATCGTTGATCCTGATGAAAGACTGCAAGAGACAGAACAGAGGATTCTCAATGCCTCTCATGCCTTAGGTTATCCATTGTTGGAAAAAGATCTACTAAAAGAGAACAGCAATTTAGTTGAATTTCCCTTTCCAGTTGTTGGAGCTTTCTCCGAAAAGTTTTTGGCCTTACCATCCTTTTTAGTAAAAACTGCCTTGCAGGAACATCAAAGATACTTCATGATAACCGATGACAGGGGAAATCTCCTTCCCTACTTCATAGCTGTTAATAACAATAAACCTCGCGATGAATCGGTTGTTATAAAAGGTCATGAACGAGTAGCCAAAGCCCGCTTAGAAGATGCTTTATTTTATTATCAGAGAGATAGGGAAAAACCTCTCAGTTATTTTGTGGAAAAACTCCGAGGGATAGTTTATCATATCAGATGTGGAACTCTCTTTGAAAAAACCCAGAGACTTATCAAGATAGGGGAATCCCTGAGAAAGAAGCTTTTTCCTGAGCTACCTCCTGATAAGGTGGAAAAGCTCTTACTTTATGCTAAAGCAGATTTGGCTACAGAAGTGGTGAAAGAGTTTCCAAGTCTTCAGGGCTATGTGGGATCCCACTACTTAGCTTTAGATGGAGAAAATGAGATCTCTACGGGCATCCTAGAACAGTATCTACCATCAACCAGAGAGGAGAGATATCCAGAATCTCCCTATGGCATAATTATCTCCTTAGCTGATAAAATCGATCACCTCTGTGCGTTAATAGGCTCAGGGGAAAAAATAACAGGCGAGGGAGACCCTTACGCCTTGAGACGCTCAGCCAATGGGATTATAAAAATTCTTCTTGAAAAGGGGATCTATCTCCCATTGGAACCTATCTTTGAATTTGTTCTGTCTCTACTAAAAGAGGCGAATTATTTAAGAAATCATCAAGCCCTGCAGGAAGTTACAGAGTTTGTTAGAAAAAGATTAGAAGGTGAGTTTTTATCCATGGGATTTTCCAAAAACTTTGTGTACGTCGTCATAGACCAGCCTCTGAACCCCTATATGATGTATCAAAAGTTATTGGCATTAAAGGATATTCATGTTAAAAAAGAATTTCAGGATCTTAGTATTCTCTTTAAGAGAGTCACTCAAATACTAAAAAATGTGACTGTAGATTCGCTACCTAAAATTGACCCTCATCTTTTTGAATTTGAGGAGGAAAAATCCCTTTTTCAACTACTGGAGCAAAAAAGAGATTTCATATTTGGTCTTTATCAAAGCATGGATTTCAAGGCATATTTGGAAAATCTCCTACCCTTTAAGGATTTAATTGATGCCTTTTTTGACAGAGTGTTTGTTATGGTGGAAAATGAGGCTATAAGAAACAACAGACTTTCTCTTTTAAATCATCTTGCCTCCTATTTTCATCTCTTCGGTGATCTCTCACATCTAGCATAAAGATGCCAGAACCTATTAAAAGTGTTGTCATCGGAACAGCAGGCCATATTGACCATGGCAAGACCTCTCTTGTAAAGTCCTTGACGGGAATTGACACCGATAGGCTTAAAGAGGAGAAAGAGCGTGGAATTACTATAGATATAGGTTTTGCCAACCTGATCCTGCCATCAGGTATTCAAGCAAGCATAGTTGATGTTCCTGGACATGAGAGATTTATACGTAACATGGTTGCAGGGGCCTCTGGTATTGATCTCGTTATATTAGTCATTGCAGCTGATGAGGGAATTATGCCTCAAACCAAAGAACACCTGGAAATCTGTGAACTTTTGGGAATAAAGGACGGTGTGGTGGTATTAACTAAGATTGACCTTGTCGACGAGGAATGGCTTGAATTCGTAAAAGATGAGGTCAAAAGATTTCTAAGTGAGACCTTTCTTAAAGAAGCCCCAATAATACCTTTCTCTGCTATAACTCTACAAGGAAAAGAAGACCTGATTGAAGCCATTGACAAAAAGGCAAGTCAAATATCGCAAAAGATCCTAGACCAGCCCTTCAGATTGCCAATAGATGGGGTATTCACGGTGAAGGGTTTTGGGTTGGTGGTAAGGGGTACAGCCTTGTCAGGAGAGGTTTCAGTTAATGATGAGCTTATGATCTATCCTCAGAAGAGAATCATTAAGGTAAGAAACATTCAAGTCCATGGCAAATCCGTGAATAGAGCTCAAGCTGGTATGCGTGTGGCACTAAACATAACTGGAGTTGATAAGGAGGATCTATCAAGGGGTGATGTGATCGGAGAAATTGGATCTCACGAGCCTTCAGAATACATAGACATCTTTTTAAAAGTTTTGAAAGATACAGATCCACCAATAAAAAATTTCGAAAATCTATTGTTTTACATCGGAACAAAGGAGGTTTTAGGTAAAGTAATTCTTTTTAACAGAGATGATATCAAAGCAAAAGAAGAGGATGTAGCTCAGTTATTTCTGGCAGAACCCGTATGTGTATGGAGAGGAGATCCCTTTATTCTAAGAAGAGGAGGAACAAATAAAACCGTTGCAGGTGGCTATGTTTTAAATCCACTAAGTTATAGAAGAAAGAGAACTAAAGCGTGGGAAAAAAGAGAATTGGAGGAATTGCTAGTTAATGAACCCAAAAGAATCATCAAGTATTACGTATACAAAAGAGGAGTTTTAGGCCTATCTAAGAGGGAACTTTCCCTTCATACTTCTTTGTTTGGAGAGAGATTAACGACTCTATTAAAGCAGTTAGAGGATGAGGTTTTAAGTATTAAAGTAGGTGATGGAGAGTTTCTCTTCTCTTGCAAAAGTTTGCTTGATATCAAAGAGGAGATACTTGAGAGACTCAAAAAATTTCATGAACACAATCCCTTTAGTTCTGGACTAACGAAGGAATTTCTAAAAACCAGACTATCAAGTGATGTTAGAGACATCCTTTTTGAAAGGGCACTCTCTGAACTCATAAATGAGGGTAAAATTCAAAAGGAAAAAGAGATCTACTACCTTTCTGATTATAAAAAAGATTTTTCCACATCTTTTCAATATCTTAAAAAAAGATTATCAGAAAAATTTTTAAAAGAAGGTTTAACTCCAAGGGATTACGAAGAAATATTACTAGAATTTGGAAAGGAATATAAGGCTGCAGCAGAGATTTTAAAAAATCTCCTTAGGGACGGAACTTTGGTGAAACTCACTGAAAAGCTGATTTTTCATGTCGACGTACTTAAAGATATTGAAAAAAAGGTAAGAGAATTTTTTAAAACCAAAGAAGAGCTGACCATAAACGATTTCAGAAAGATAGTTGGAGAAGGAGTAAGTAGAAAGTACATAATACCCATCCTTGAATATTTAGATAAAGAGAAAATCACACTGAGAATAGGCGATAAAAGGATCTTACGAAGAAGGTGATTTGGTTTTTTTCTTTCTTTTTCTCCTCTTTGTTGGCACTTCCTTTGATATCTCATAATATTTTTTAAGGTTTGCTAAGACCTTTTTGTGAAAGACAGTTGCTTTTACACCTGTTAAAAGTTCAATGGCATCATCTACTGTTTCAATGGCATAAATTTGAAATTGCTTTCTCTTGATATCCTCCAAAATATCATCCTCAAGGGTAAGATTATCTATATTTTGAACAGGTATTATGACACCCTGTTTTCCGGTAAAATTCAGGATCTTGCAAGCTCTATAGAAACCTTCAACTTTTTCTTTTATTCCCCCAACCGGTTGAATGTTCCCAAATTGATCTATGGATCCGGTGATTGCTAAAGACTGATCTATGGGGACTTTTGCAATAGCGGAGAGTATGGCAAGAAGTTCAGCACATGAGGCACTATCTCCTTCCACTGGTTCATAGGCTTGCTCAAAGGTTAAAGAGCAGGAAAGTTGAATGGGGAATTCTCCACTGTATTTATGGAATAGATAAGAGGTGAGAGTTAAAACTCCCTTGGAATGAATAGGCCCACTCATTTCTATTTCTCTCTCAATGTTAATCACTCCCTTAGTTCCAGGATAGACTGAGGCTGTGATACGCGTTGGTTTTCCGAAAGAGTAATCTCCAAGATTTATCACACTCAAACCATTTATCTGTCCTAGCTTTTTTCCATGGGTAGATATGATGACTTTTCCTTCTTTTATAAGCTCTCTCATTTTTTCCTCAATAAGATTGACCCTGAAGATTTTTTCTCTAATCGCCTTTTTGATGTCCTCTTTAAGAATTTTTTCATTTTTTGAGATGATGCTTGCCTCACGTATTAGACTTTTTAGATCATCAAGATTCAGGCGAATCTTCTTTAGACTTCCAGATTCATAAATGGAGTATCTAGCCAGTTCATTTAAAGCCTGAACATCTAAATCTTTGAGATTCTCATCAGAGATTATTTTTTTTACAATCTTTGGGAATGTTTGTAAAGTTACCTCATCGAGAGGTAAAATAGGGTCAAATTCAGCCTTGATTTTGAAAAGTTCGTTGAACTCTTCATCATAGGTTGATAAAAGATAATAAAGATAGGGATCACCAATTAAAAACACCTTAGTATCAAAAGGTGATGGTTCTGGTAAGAGTCCCACGTGGGGGACAGGGATTTCCTCCATCATGCCTCCCATCAAGTAGAGCTTTTTATGCAAGAGGGCTCTCTTCAAAATCACCCATATATAAGGATTTTTTAGTAACTCCCAAATATCAACGATTAGGAACCCACCATTTGCCCTATGAAGACTTCCAGCGGTGAGACTTAGATGATCAGCATAAAGTATGCCCATCTCTGCCCGGTAATTTATTTGACCGAATAGGCCCTTTAAGGTTGGGATTTTTTCATAGATAACTGGGGCACCTTTGGTCTCAGAATTGTCAACAAGAAGGTTAATTCTGAATATGTTCATAGCCCTGTTAAGACTGTTCTGTGCCAATAAGTTACCTTTGGCCTTCTCCCATTCAATAAAGAGATGGAAGTTCTTGACAATTTCTCTCTTTATATCATTTATAAAAGCCCTTGCATCCTTCAGGGCTTCACTAGCAGAAAGCTCCTCTGATAGTTTGTGAAATGCCTTGTTGACAAGATTTTCTGCAATTTTACTCCTTAACTTAAAGAGGGCCTCACCAAAGGAACTGTCAAGCTCCCTTAGTTTCCTCATGTATTCCCTAAAAACAGGCTCAAATTGAACGAGGTTTTTCTGATACTCCTCCCTTATGCGAGGATCTTTAAAGAGATCTTCTTCAGACACTGCAGACTCTATCTTAAAGAGTGGTAATAGTTTTACCCCTTGAGGACTAAACAGGACCATCAGGTGATAACTTTTGGCTTCCTCCTGTAGATCACTAAAAATTTTCTCACGCTCTTTGTCGATTTCTTTGGTAAGTTCAGCCAACTCCTCCTCATATTCCTTTCCTTCAAAGGCTTTAAAAGCCTCTCTTTTAAGAAAATTAAGGGCCTCCTCCAAACTATCTTCAATCTTTTTGCCCCATCCTGCAGGCACAACTAAACACTTGGGCTTTGCTGGATCTTCAAAATTATTTACGTAACAGATATCCGATGGCTTTGGAAAAGAGGAGGCTACCTCCTGAATTCTTTTAAGAGTATACGATGTTCTCCCTATTCCTCTTGGACCACATACATAGACATTATAACCTTCATTCCTTATCCTAAGAGCAAGATTAAAAGCCTTTTCCAATCTTTCTTGATGAGGGAAAAGATCTTCTCCCTGAGCTTCTGAGGTCCCAGTTTGATATAGTTCTGGAACGGAAAGGTCATCAAAAGTAAGTTTCTTAATAGCCATATTCAGCCTCATGGATGCGATTTATAACCAAATTTTAGATAAAATTTTGAAAAAAACAAGCAAACTCTTGCCTGTTTTTGCGAGATCCTCAATCATCTTTGCAAAATCCAAGGCCAAATTAAATATGACGAAGGTTAATATTATAAGCCTAAAGGCTTTTTCGAACAAGACACCTAACATCGTCAAATAAACAGATGTCTTGGCACTGATGAAGATTTTTTTCCGCGATTTTATGTATTGTAATTTATATCTGAGATATTAAAATATCTCTATGGATCACAAAACCCTTCTCATCTGGATAGCAACTGTTGTTTTTTGGGGAATAAGCCCTTTGATTGAAAAACTTGGATTAAAAAATGTAGACCCTCTAATAGGTCTCTTTGTAAGAACTCTCGCTGCTTTGATTGGTATATCACTTGTTATTTTTTTAACCGGAGAGGCGGAGAAGATCAGGTACTTAACCCTAAGGGACCTATTTTATCTCTCTCTCAGTGGTATTACAGCTGGCTTTTTAGGGATGTTTTTTTATTTCTCACTTCTGAAAACCCATCAGGCCTCTCAAATAGTTCCACTCACTGCAAGTTATCCTCTGGTGGCAAGTCTTTTAGCCATCTTGATCTTAAGAGAAGACATTACACTATACAAAATTTTAGGAACCATTCTTATAGTGTTCGGCATCTATTTTCTCTTTAGGAGTGAATAAGATAAAAAATACATAAGTTCAAGGTCTTTTAGCCTCTCACTAACCCTTTCTCTCATCAAAGACTTTAAAACGTTGCAAAGTCTTGAAGTAATCAAAGATGCATCCCAAAGAAAAGAAGTCGCCTTTAGACTAAAGGCCATCGAATTTCACAACTCCTTAAGCACAGAAGCCACAGTCGAATTAAAAGCACTGGTGAGGTTGCAATATAGGTTGCAAGAGACATAGATACACTATTCGAGGCTATAACCAAATTTAATGAGAATCTTTTCAGGCTCTGAGGTAATTACCAGCTCTCTAAGAAGTTTTCTAAGTTTCTCTCGGTCAGTTTCTGCCTTGATTTGCTCTTCTAATTGCTTCGGCACCCTTCCAAGCTTTACCTCCACCACCTCAAGCACCATCTCCTGAGCCTCCTCAAGTAAACCCTCAAGCCTTCCTTCGAGTCTTCCTTCAAGTCTTCCTTCAAGTCTCCCCTCTCTTCTCCCCACTTTCCTTCCCTCTATGTAAAAGGGATCCCTCCTCTTATCAATCACAAGTGGCATCCTCGTTACCTCCTCATATAGCCTTACTACTTCATTATAAGCATCCTTCCTCAATCTTGCAAGCACTAAAAGCTTCATCAAAAAATCCCTCCT
>JANXDB010000051.1 GCA_025060015.1 Caldimicrobium sp.
GAGGTAAGAGGTAAGAATAGACGTAATAATTGTGTGGAGAGAAGATAGGGTGAGGGGGTTCGCACTTGACAGGTGCGAAGTGGAAAGGTGCAAAGTAAAAAGGGGCATGGGATGGGGATGGTGCGAGGGATGGTAGGGAGAGGAGATAGGGCAAGGGGTTTCGCACTTGACAGGTGCGAAGTAAAAAGGGGTGGGGTGGGAGGTAAGAGGTAAGAATAGACGCGGTAATTGCGGGGAGATGAAATGGGGCGAGGGGTTTCGCACTTGACAGGTGCTAAGTAAAAAGAGGTGCGAAGTAAAAGTAAAAAAAGGGGCATGGGATGGGGATGGTGCGAGGGATGGTAGGGAGATGAGATGGGGCGAGGGGTTTCGCACTTGACAGGTGCGAAGTAAAAGTAAAAAAAGGGGCATGGGATGGGGATGGTGCGAGGGATGGTAGGGAGACGAGATGGGCGAGGGTTTTCGCACTTGACAGGTGCGAAGTGAAAAGAGGTGCGAAGTGAAGAGGGTGCATGGGAGGTAAGAGTAGACAGGATAATTGTGTGGAGAGGAGATGGGGCGAGGGGTTTCGCACTTGACAGGTGCGAAGTTGAAAGAGGTGCGAGGTGGAAAAAGTGGAAAAATAAAAAAGGGGGGGAGAGGTTGCCCCCCTTTAAGGGTTGCCTTAAGTAGGCTTAGAACATGCTCTGCAGATAGAGATACCAGTCGGTGATGCGGTCTTCGCTCTTAATAGGAACTGTGGTTGGGCCTGAATGCTTTAGATAGGCACTTGCTGCTCCATTGTATTTAGTTGTATCAAACCCAAAGGATACTCTTGCTGCCTGTCCTCTAATATAGTAGTTAAGTGCTAATCCAAAGGTAGAGGACTCTAAGTCTTTTTTACGCAGTCTTGTTGCATTGTATACATATTCTCCATCTGCATTAACCTTTTCATATCTAAAGGCTAAGGCAGGCTTACCGATTCCTACTACTTGATCAAAGAGAAGCTGACCCTGCACATACCACGCCTTGGTATCTCCCTTCTTAGGTGTTCCTATAAAATGGGTTCCGTTATGAACATACTTGTAATAGAAGTGAGAATCATCAAGAGAGATATAAGCTGCCTGGAGGTTGGGAATAACGTTTCCAAACTTCTTCTCTATGAGCATATCGATTGTCCATCCAGTTCTACTTAATGTTTTATTAGCTATATTACTTACGCTAATTCCTGTGGCACCTGATGGAGCTCCTGAGAGTTTTGGTGTGTGGGTCTCTTTATTATAGCCCAAGCCGATGACAAAGATATCCCTTGCACCTAATCTGGTGTCTGCGATTTTACTGGTAATGGTTGCTGCAGACTCAGGCTTAAAACCAAGCATAAGAGGTTGAAACTCAATCCTTCCCGCCCACTCAAAATTCTTCTTGTCATTTAACTTACCACTGTAGCTTGTGGCATCTACCCATCCGCGTCGGGTAGTACCATCTAAAAACCCTGCAAATACCTTATTTGCGTTATCCCTATCCTCATTAAAAATTCCCAATCTGTAGGTTAAAACACCTCCTCCAAGGTCTCCGTGAATCATTAAACCACCATCTGCCTTAGATGTTAAGTGAGCCCTTATTCTCGTAGAGTTATGTGGATCAAGAAAGTTGTCTAGAGGCATAAGCAAGGCGTATCCACTAACCAAGTGATATCTGCTAAAGGGCTTTCTAATTAGACCAGCCATAATGTTAAATTCCTTCATGGGCTGAAGACCAATGGCCGCCTCACCGATCTTTCCTGATCCAAGACCTTCATCCCTCTCCTGATCAAACTCTCCATAGAACTTAAAGAGCTTGGTGATCTGCCCAGAAAAATAAATCTTACCCTGCCCAACAGTACCCTGCCCAACAGTAAATACATTTCTGGACCATCCACCATCAGATGTAGAGTTACTCCTCTTATCCAAACTTCTATACCAGATCTTCATGTTAAGACCAACATCAGCAAAGGTGTCATTGGTCACCCGAATCTGGGCGGCATCGGCAACGGAGACAAAACCTATAGCCAAGGCACTACCTAAACCTAAAACCTTCCACCTACCTACCTTCATAACACACCTCCTTTTTTAAGTTTTTTTCTGATTTAATAGTTGCCATAATAGTATCAGAAAAATGAAGCATGTCAAGAGGTAAATTCAAAATTTTTCAAAAATTTGCATATGGATAAATAAAGCAAGCCAATAATTCAAAGAGCAATAAAATTTCCTATAAAGCAACTTATAACCTATAAAATCTGATTTGTCAAATGAAAATAAAGTTGTTTTTTCTGAGTAAATTTACTTTTTTAGACACTTAAACATTTAAAATAACTATTTTTTCAATTATTTCTTTTATTTTCAGTTAATTTTAAACACTTTTAAAACTGAATCTAAGATAGCGGCAAAAGTTTTATCTTTTCAGAAAAGAGCCAAAGCCTTTCATCCATCACAGCAAAGACACCGAGGATTCCAGATAGCCTTTTTGCTTTTGAAAAAACATCCTTAAAATCCTGAGAGGTTTTCAGTAGATTTCCCAGGGCTGTGGCTAAGGCATCGGCTATGGCAGTATCCTTGTGAACAACCGTTACGGCATCTGCCTTGCCATAACTTAAGCTATGTCCTACCTTACCTGAGGAGGTGCAAACTCCGCAGGGTTGAAGCTCCTCAGGAATAAGCAAGGTAATCTTACCTGAAAAGGAAGAAGCGCCAGCAAAGAGGACGACACGGGCCTCTCTTTTCAAATTTAAAAAGATATCACCCCCGTTTTCCACCACGACCTCCTTAGTTAGACCCCTTTCCAGGAGAGACCTTCCCACAGCCTCAGCTATAGCTCCAGCGACACTTGCCATGGGGCCAACTCCAGCAATCTTTCCAGCCTTTAGCATTGTCTTGACAAGAGGTGGTGCCTCCTCGTCCTCAGGAAGTGGTTCAAGAGACTTAAGAAAGGTTGGATTTTTCATGAGGTAGGCCTCAAGGGGAGATCTTATTTCTCGGACTAAATTTAAAGTTTCCAACGTTAAATCCCTTTCTGCAAGGACAAAAAGATCTGTTTGTTTGTATACTACTCTAAAGCTCTTTAAGTGACTATGTATTAGAGATCGATAAAAGGGGATTTGTGAAAAGGGATTTGCCAGTTTTTTCACCTCGAAAATCTTCAATAGGGGTTTAAATTATAAGGTCATTTTTTAAAGAGAGCAAGCGTCAAAAAGGCTTTCCACACAGAACAAACTTTTAGAAGTTGTAAAGTTGAAAAGAAGGGTAAACTTTTATCGCTTGATGGGGATCACTTGTTAAACTAGGATTTTTGCATTTAAATATAGGCTTATGAAAATTCATAGGGTTTTAAATACTCTGAGGGATACTCTTTCAGGTAAAGACAAAGCTATTGAGCTTTCTCTCATCTGTCTTTTTGCCCAAGGACATCTCCTTATTGAGGACCTACCTGGGATTGGGAAAACCACTCTGGCTCTGGTCCTGGCCAAGACCCTAGGCCTTACCTTCGGAAGAATACAGGGGACAAGTGACCTTTTACCCTCTGACATTACGGGAAGCTCAGTTTATAACAAGAGAACTGAAAGCTTTGTTTTTCAAAAAGGGCCTATTTTTAACAACGTGGTCCTGGTGGACGAGATAAACCGCATGAGCCCAAAGACGCAAAGTGCCCTCTTGGAGCCTATGGAGGAGGGTCAGGTAACTGTGGATGGCGTTACCTACAGTCTACCAAAACCCTTTTTCCTGATTGCTACTCAAAATCCCATTGAATACTTCGGCACATTCCCCCTACCTGAGGCTCAACTTGACAGATTTCTCATGAAGATTTCCATCGGTTATCCTCCAAGAGCAATTGAGAGGGAAATCTTGCAAAGGGGAAGCCTGAGAGATGAAAAACTCGGTGTGCAGGCTATACTAACGCCAGATGAGGTCTTGGCTATTCAAAGTGAAGTTAAAAAAGTCAAAGTTTCGGAAAAGGTGCTAGATTACTTACTTGATCTGGTGGAGAAAACAAGGGAACATCCCTACATCAGGGTTGGACTTTCAAGCAGAGGTGCCCTAAGTCTTTTAGCAGTAAGCAAAGCAAGGGCTTACCTTCAAGACAGGGACTTTGTGATACCAGAGGACATAAAAGAACTCTCCTTCTACGTCATACCCCATAGGATTCTTTTGCAAGAGGAGTATGTGGGAAAAGAAAAGACCCTCCTAAAGGAGATCCTTGAAGATCTTAAAGCACCTGTTCAGTAGTATCAGAATAA
Organism: Caldimicrobium sp.; assembly: GCA_025060015.1. Lineage (GTDB taxonomy): Bacteria > Desulfobacterota > Thermodesulfobacteria > Thermodesulfobacteriales > Thermodesulfobacteriaceae > Caldimicrobium. Next base: position 4,250 of record JANXDB010000051.1, read on the forward strand.
CTAAGGCTGGCTTTCTCTATACGCTGGTAACCATATTCCTGGGGATCTCTGCTGTTAATACCAATAATAATATCCTCTACGTCATGGTGTCTATGCTTTTAAGTTTTATGTGGTTAACAGGGGTTTTCTCAAGACTGAATGTTAGTAGAATAAAGCTTGAGGTTCTTACACCTGAGGAGATCTTCGCAGGAGGATCAAATTATCTAACCCTTGTGGTAAAAAAGAGGCCTAACTATCTTCCCCTATTTCTTGCACGGATTCACTTAACCATTAGCATGGAGGGAGGTGGTAACTTCGAAATCTTGATAAAAAAAGCCTTCTTGAAAGGACAAGGAGAGATTCTCTTCAATTTTCAACCAAAGGAGAGGGGCAGATACTACTTGGACAAGGTTGAGATTTCATCTCTTTTTCCCATGGCTTTCTTCGTAAGAAAGGTCTCTATCCCTGTAAGGAGAGAACTAATAGTTTTCCCAAAGCCAAAGAAATGTCACCATCATCGGGAGGAGAAGAAAGGCAAAGAGAGGGGACAGGAAAGGGTTGGGGCAAAGCGGGGTGCTGGTGAATTTGAGGGAATACAGGAATACCTTGCAGGAACTCCATCAAAGTTTATCTCCTGGAAAAGCTTAGCCAAGTGGGATGAGTTAAAGATAAAGGTCTTCACCGAGGAAGAAAGGCCTCCTCTTTTGTTAGATTTGATGGATTTACCCGGGGAGGACATAGAAGAGAAACTATCCTGTGCTTGTTATTTGGTGTTGAATGCCTATAAAAAGGGAGAGCTCATCGGTTTGAAAGTTGGGAAGAAGCTTCACCCACCGGGTAGAAGTGTGGGGCACAAATACACCCTGTTGAAAGAACTGGCCCTCTATGGAAAAAACTAAATTAGAGCGATTACTGTTGATGCTCAGCTTGCTTATACCCTTCGGGCTTAACTTCACAATTGTGGATAGAAAATTTTACCTTCTTGCAGTGGGCCTTGGCCTTTTGGCAATATTTCTTGAGAGTAGGAATTTCCATATACCGAGGTTTGTTATTAACGCCCTTGGTGTAGTTTTTATACTTTTTTTCTTTTTCACGGTTACCCTTGCCAACTTTTTGGATAATGCTTTAATAACTCTCTTTTTGCTTCTCAGTTTGAAGCTTTTTGAAAAAAAGAGACTGAGGGACTATTTTCAGATATATCTCCTGGAATTCCTAATTCTTGCCGGAACGAGTTTTTTTTACACCTCAATATGGTTTTTCCTTCTGCTCCTTCTTCAGGTCTTTCTCATCGGTATCTCCCTCTTTATTCATCTTTACATGGAGGAGGGAGAAGTAGCCTATGTATCAGGGGTTGAGCTTAAGAGTATGCTCTTTTGTATGGGGACTCTCTTAACCGGAAGCATTATTCTGGCAGGTATCTTTTTTATTAGTCTTCCCAGGCTTCAGGCTCCTCTTTTAAAGATTGCCGGTGCTGAATCAGACAAGGCTAAAACTGGTTTTACCGAGAAAATAAGACTCGGTGCCTTTTCTGAAATTCAAGAAAGCTCAAAGGTGATTCTTCGTTTCAACCTAAAGGCAGGGAAACTTCCTGATGCCAGCTCAATATACATAAGAGCCATAGTGTATGACCACTTTGATGGGAAGACCTGGGAGAGAAAGGAATCTGTATTACTCTCAAGTAGACCATTGTTAGAGAGAAAAGGGCAACACTACGGAGCAACCCTCTATCTTCAGGAAGATCTTCAGGATTATCTCCCAACCCTTGATTACACCTTTCATCTCAGGGCAAATTACCCCTTTAGGGAACACAGGGATGGAGTTTATAAGTTAGGAGAGATGGTAAGCTATCCGCTTAAGTATGAAATCTCCTTTAGTCCCGAGACACGCCTTGTGGAAGAAACCTCTGAGATAGGAGCCTATCTTCAGATCCCAGATGTTAGCCCAAGAATCAGGAAACTTGCCCAATCACTCAGGGGAGGCTCAGATGGAGAGACTTTAAACAAGATTGTGGAATACTTTCATAAAGCCCCTTTTCGCTACTCTCTGAAGAGGCTTCCTCAAGGAGAGGACCCACTGGACAGATTTCTTTTTGAAAGCAAAGAGGGTAATTGCGAATTCTTTGCCGGAGCAACGGCTCTCTTGCTAAGATTGAATGGCATCCCTGCAAGAGTGATAGGGGGATACAGGGGAGCGGTGTATCATGAGAGGGGAGGCTACTACCTGGTGCAGGAGAGATTTGCTCACTCCTGGGTTGAGGCTTTGATCAATGGACAGTGGGTGAGAGTAGATCCCAGTCCTCAAGCCTCTTTCAATATACTATCAAAGGAGAGAAAATCTTTGCAAAGACTAAAGCTCTATGCTGATTTGATAAACTTCTACTACGTGAAGTTTATCCTTGACTATGATGTAACCAAACAGAAAAAACTCTGGCACTTCCTTGGAACAGGTATCTCGAATCTCTTGGGAAAAAAAGAGAATAAATCAGCGATAAAAGATCTGTCAGATCTTAAAGGCTTTAGCTTTTTAGGAGTTTTGGGGTGCGTATTAATATCAGTCTTAGGAATCATTCTTCTCATCAAATTTAGGGGTGATCTCTGGGATTATCTTGAAGTCTTTAAAAAACCTGAAAAAAGACTTTTTAGAAGGTTTGAGAGGGAGCTAAAGAAAAGAGGATATGTTCGTGAAAAAGGGGCTGGATTATGGGAGTTTGTGGAGAGCATTAGGGATTCCGATTTAAAATTCCATGCCACAAGATTTGCCCAAATCTATTCTTCTTATTATTATAAAGATGAACCCTTTGACAAAAAGGCCATAGAGGAGCTTGAAAAGTGTCTCAAGAAGCTACGGGAGTTGAAATAGGCACAGAGCAGAAAGATAAGGGCCTGTTTAAGGAGTTAACCCCCAACAGGATTACTCTGCTTAGGATCTTTTTATTACCCCTTCCCTGTGCCCTACTCTTTTTAGAGGGGCACCTGGCAAAACTCTTTTCTCTTGGCCTTGGATCTTTACTTGGCTTTACTGACTACGTAGATGGAGTCCTTGCACGAAAGCAAAAGAGGATTACCACCCTTGGTAGTATGCTTGACCCAGTGGCAGATAAGATCTTCATCACCGTGGTGTATCTCACTCTGGTTTATCTTGGGTATTTTCCCTTTGCACCTGTTGCCCTTTTGTTGAGTAGAGAAATCCTTGTAGCATTACTTAGAAGCTGGTTTCCAGAGGAAACAAAGGTTATAAATCTTGCGCGGTGGAAAACTGCTTTTCAGATGTCCCTTGCGGGACTATCTGTATTGATAAGCCTTGTTGACAGAGATTATCTGAGGGTGGTGGAGATAGCCCTCTGGGGGCTTGTGGTCTTTAGTTTTCTTTCTGCCTTTCCCTACTTTTACCGTGTAAGAAGGGCTTTACTCAGAACAAAGATAGAGCCCTTACTTCTTGCCAAGTCTTTGCTATCACTTTTCTACAATTTGGGATTACTTTTGTCTTTTCCTATGACAGGAAAGTTCTTTTTTGTAATTCAGATTGGCCTCTCTTTTTACTTTTTTAGAAAGGGACTGGCACGAACTTCTCCTCTCCATGCTCAGGAAGAATCTCTCCTAATAATGGGCATTCTTTCAGCCATGATCTATGAGGTGTTGCACAGAGGAAGTCTTTTTTACAGCCTATTTTTCGTTCTGGTATTTAACCTTTACAGAGACGGCGTAAGAAGCTTTAAACTTATCTGGGAGATCTTAAGGCGGAAATAGCCTGAGCATAGTCTTTTTTTCCAAAAACGGCAGTGCCGGCAACTAAGACGTCTGCACCGGCTGAGATCACCTGGCCAGCGGTCTCCTCATTGATGCCTCCGTCAACCTCAACTAATACTGAAAGGCCTCTTCTCGTAATGGTATTTTTGAGTCTTTCTATCTTTCTTAAGCTTTGAGGGATAAACTTTTGTCCACCAAAGCCGGGATTAACACTCATGATTAGGACAAAGTCAAGCTCCTCTAAAAGGTAATCAAGAACTTCAAGTGGTGTGTGGGGATTCAAGGAGACACCGGCCTTTTTATCGAGTTCCTTAATGACAGTTACAGTGCGATGAAGATGGGTAGTTGCCTCTGCATGGATGCAAATCCAATCTGCTCCGGCTTTGGCAAAGGCTTCTATGTATCTTTCTGGTTGGACAATCATCAAATGGACATCAAAAGGCAGCTGTGTGTGAGGTCTAATAGCGGAGACTACGAGGGGGCCAAAGGTGATGTTGGGGACATACAGACCATCCATGACATCTAGGTGAAGTAAGTCTGCCCCAGCAACTTCAACAGCTTTCACCTCTTCAGCAAGCCGTGAGAAATCTGCAGAAAGTAGAGAAGGTGCAATAAGTGGCCCTTTATTAGGCATCAGGAGAGCCCTTTTTAGGTCTCAAAGGTATTATCTTCTGAGAGTCTCTCCTTTTCTTAACCTTTTCCTCAGGCTTAGGCTCTGTCTCGAGCTTAGGGATACCTTCTGGTCCAAAAAAGGGAAGATAGGCCTGATATTGTTTCATGATCTCCACTGGGACATGGGTGGTATACCAAAGAACCTGAGACCTCTGAACTGTTATATGAGGCAAACCGAGTAATACAGGGAATAGGCCCTTTTCCTGGGAGATCATTAGGGCAGGCCATTCCACCTCAAAAAAATCCCTTTTCTCCAAAACAAATTGAAGATTTTCGTAAATGGGGTTGTAACAAACCAAGCCAAGGTAAAGCCCTGTTGAAAGCTGTAAAAGGACGGGATTTTTGGAAATCGGTTGATTTTGCATAGGCCTAATTCTATTATAAATTTTTCACCATGCAAGGGGAGACAGAGTTTTCGCACCTGTCAGGTGCGAAAAGGGGCTAGAGGACTACATCTGAAGAAGTTGGCCTTGACCTTGGGTTAACCTCTTCATTACATAATCCAAAAGTCCTGGAACCTCCACTTCGAAATCAAGAAGGTAAAGGTTGGGACTGGGTGTTAATTTAACAAAATCTTTAAGTGTTGTAAGATACTTCTCCTCAGGCTGAAGTTTAAAGTTCCTGTAATCATAGTGATCTGGGAAAAAGTAGAAATCCTTTATCTTTAAATTTAGCCTGTTAACTATCTCTCTAAACTGGGAATTAAATCCGAGGCCAGAAAAGGAAATAAGCGGAGGTAAGTCAGCGGCGGTAATCTCCCTAAGACTATGGTCAAGGATCTTCCATTTGGTGCGATACATTTTGAAAATAGGCTTATCATGAAAATTAAAATCAAAGGGATAAATCTCCTGATAAGTTAAAATCAGAGCCTGAGCCCTCTTAAGGGAGGTGAGAGGTTCCCTTAACCTTCCAAAGGGAAGAAGTTTATCTGAAAGATCCTGTTTTTTGATTAACACCATGTCAAGGTCTCTATGAATCCTTCGGTGCTGAAAGGCATCATCCAGAAGAAGAACCTCGATTTCCAAGTCCTCACACATCTTTTCTCCACCAACTACTCTGTCCTCACATACAGAAACAGAGACCTTGTGATGTCCACGAAAAAGATAGGCAAGTAAATAGGCCTCATCTCCTGCCTCTTCAAGGGAGGCCCTTAGCTCCCCTCTACTCAGGACCTCCCTGTAGCCTATGGTTTTTCTCTTGTAGCCTCTAAGAAGGATACCCACTTTTAGAGTCTGGGATAATTTCTCTGCAAGGTAGCGGGTAAGAGTGGTTTTACCTGTGCCTCCACAGGATAAATTGCCGATAGAGATCACCTTGACAGGTAGTCTCTTTACCCTAATTAACCCACAATCATATAGGCTATTTCTAAGGCTAACGATCCAGAGATAGGGATTCAAGATTTCCAGAGGGTTCATCTATCTCGGATCTTAAGCATGTCTTTAATGAGGAAAAGCACAAAGATCACTCCTCCAACAAGAGCACTGAAATACTGACTTATTATTCGCCAGAGGATTACGAAAAGACCTAGATATTCCTCTTTCAAATGTGGCCCAAAGATGGGCAATGCCCCAATCTCACCAACTCCGCTTCCACCGGGGGTTGGGCTGATGAAGATGGCATATAGCAGGGGCAGTTGGTCGAAAAAAACCTCTCGAAGATTAGCTTGCGAGTTAAAGGCTTTCACAAGAAATATACCCATTAGAAGGAAACTAAAATATAGAAGAATACTTAGGATAAGGGCAAAGAGAAAGGTGAGCTTCCTTGTCTGAAAAAATATCTTACAGGTTACGATGTAGCGCAAGATTGTCCTTCTCAATTTGTAGAAAAAATTACCTCCTTTCTCATGGGTTTTTCTAAGGATTAGAATCCTGTAAAGGACGTAAACCACAAGGGATAGTATGATAAGACCTCCTACAAGTAATGCAAACTCCTTCATCTGGCGAGGATCCTTTAGGAGAGCTTGCACAGTAAGAGGAAAGAATAACACATAAAAAAGAAGCCCTGAAAAGCCTTTCATAGTCACAATGGTCATAATCTGATAGAACTGGCCACCCCGCCTAGCAAGGGTGTAGAGAGGTAAAACCTCACCACCTAGATGAGCTGGGGTAATCGTTGCCCCAAAGGTGTTTGTGAAAGAGACAAGATAGCCATACCAAAGGGAATAATTTACTCCTATGGCTCTTGCAATAACTATAACCCTAAGGGTGTCAAAGGTGTGATAGAAAAATAGGGTAAGGATAGAGTAAAGGAGATATTCCAGGCTGAGACCCGGTAAAAGCTGTGAAATATCCTTTGGGATGTATTTGTAGCCAAGATAGATAAAGGAGAGTATCACTATGAGGAGGGTGATTATGAGACCATAGAGAAGGTTGCGGATCATTGTGCAATTCATTATAACATGACTAAACCTCTTTTAAAACGTTAAAATTAAGGTATTCTTTAGAGATAATGAAAAGAAACATCCTCTGGGCTCCCTGGAGAGGGGTCTATGTGAATGAAAAGAAAAGGGAGGGGTGTATCTTTTGCCCACCCTATGAGGAAGTTTCTCCTGAGGAGAGGCCCATACTCTTTTTTGATGACAAAGTAATGGTTATGCTCAATAAATTCCCCTATAACACAGGGCATCTTCTCATCGCACCTGTAAGACATGTTGCAGAAATAGAAGATCTGGAAGATGATGAGGCCTTGGCTATGATGCAAATGACCCAGAGATGCCTAAAGATTCTTAAAGGGGTGCTTGAGCCTCAGGGGTTTAACGTAGGTTTTAATATTGGAAAAGTGGCCGGGGCAGGATATCCCGACCACTTACACCTACAGATTGTGCCCCGCTGGGAGGGGGATGTGAACTTTCTAACTCTATTGGGAGATGTTAGGCTGGCCTCCCATCACTATCTTGAGGTATATCAAAAACTAAAACCTTACTTTAGGAGATCAGAGGGGAGTTAGGAAGACTATGAGAAAAATACCTAAGGTTATGTCTACGCAACATCCAGACAATGTGTCTTTACCCTTCTTTGCGGAAACTCCCGATATGTCAGGGGAAGACGAGATTCAAGAGGCCTATTATGCCTTTTCTCACTTAGGATGTGATGAACAGATGTGGGATAGCGAAGGTAAAGAGGTTGACGATTTTGTAGTAAAAAAACTTTTAAGTCGATACGGCAACTTCTTTAGGAAAAAGAGGTTAGGTGAGGAACTCTTTCTTACCCTTCGCCTACCAAACCCCACCGTAGAGAGAGAGGAAGCTAAGATCTTGGTTGAGGCCTTAGAGAGTATACCTCGCTCTATGGATGCAAGTAAGTTGTTTTATCCTCAAAGCTTGGTTGCTCCCATCTTTGAAGTCATCTTACCCATGACCACCTCCGCAGAAGAGCTAAATCGCGTCTATTATTTCTACAGAAATTTCATCTCGGGAAAACAGCATCAACCCATCTATGAAGGCTCTATAACCGTTGCGGAATGGGTAGGGGAGTTCTTGCCAGAAAAGATAAATGTGATTCCCCTCTTTGAAGACGTTTCCTATATGATAAAGGCAGACGAAATATTAAGAGATTATCTCCAGGATAAGGAGGAACCTTACTTAAGGGTCTTTTTTGCACGCTCAGACCCAGCCTTAAACTACGGGCTTCTT
>JANXDB010000052.1 GCA_025060015.1 Caldimicrobium sp.
TTATGAATGAAGCCTTTGTGAATAATCCTCTGGCTAATTTGGTAAGCTACGATTATGGAATAGCCCTTGAGTTCGAAAAGGGACCTTTCCATTTAAGGGCCCTTGGTATGCAAAGTAAAACCGATTACCCGACAGATGATATTGACATTAGAAGAAGATTTCATCGTAAAAATTACCACTATTATGCTCTTCAGGTAGGTGTGAGAAGTGAGACATCTTTAGGGGAGGGTAATTATCGTCTCTATGGCTTTACGACTAATAAGAGATTTCCCGATTGGGATGAGGAAAAGAAAAAAGCCCTCAAGGGCTGGGGCATATCAATAGATCAAGATCTAATTAAAGAGAGACTTGGTTTTTTTCTCAGGGCTGGATTTCAGAGCGATAAAGCTGAGGTTGACTATAAAAGCATGTACTCCCTGGGGTTTGAGATAAAACCCTTCTCTCTTCTTAATAGAAGACCAGCCTTAGGTTTAGGCTACAGCTACTTTAAGGCACCCTCGAAAAACGAAGAATTGAAACACACCAAGGTCCTCGAGGCCTACCTCTCTATTCTTATATATGAAGTGGAAAAGAAACTGGCTACCCATTTCACACTCGACTGGCAGTTCATGAAGGACAGATTAAAGCAAAGTGACCCCTCAGATCCCAAGGAGAGAAGTGGACGTATCTTCGGTATGAGAGTAAATCTTGCCTTCTAATTTGCTTGTCGTTATCTCCACGCCCTACCTCTGATGGATGACCTAATGTCTGGAGGGGTAGGGCTGTTGACTTTTTAATTACTTGCAGTAATCTATCTTTATGCCTCAGGACAAGATCATTTCTCTGGAAAAGAAAACCTCTGCTCAAGCACACGAAGTGCTCTCACCTCTAGAAGAAACCATCCTCAGAACTACTAAAGAAATCGTCATCAAGTTTATTGAAATGGGTAGGTGCTCTCCTGCTACCTTTGAAGAGGTCTTTACCTTGGTGCACTCTGTGATCAAGAAGACTATTAATAAATAGAGATCCGTGGTTAAAACATGAAGGTGCTTGCCATTCATGGCAGTCCCAGAGAAGGTGGAAATACGGAGATCCTGCTAAACAGCTTTCTTGAAGGTGTTAGAGAGGAAAGAGGGGAGGTGGAAAGGGTTTCTCTTTATAAATTGAAGTTTTCGCCTTGTATTGAATGTGGCGAGTGTGATCATCTGGGAGAATGTGTGTTAAAAGATGATATGGAAGGTTTATACAGGAGTTATTTAGAGGCCGATCTGCTGGTGGTAGCAACACCTATCTTTTTTTATTGTCACACCTCTTATGTCCAGGCTTTTTTTGAGCGTTTTCAAGCCTTTTGGGCAAGAAAGTATCGGTTAGGGCTTCCCCATCCCAAGGGCAAAACCCCTAAAGGGCTTCTTCTCTCCCTTGGGGCAACTAAAGGTAAGAGGCTTTTTGAAGGACTGATTAGGACCTTTAAATTTGTAATGGATGCTGGCTGGGGCACCTATTCCGGAGGGTTATTCTTAAGAGGTATAGATCAGAAAGGTGAGATTTTAGAACACCCTGAGATTTTAAATAGGGCAAAAAAACTTGGTTATCAGGTAATTAGAGCACCTGAAGAGCATTGGGAAGTTGAGAGAAGCTCCTCTCCTTAGAGGGAGTTAAATTTTTGGAACAGTGCTTGATACTCCCTTGCTCTTCTTTCAATGTCAGGGGAAAGCCAAATATCACTTATTACGGCAAGCATATCCGCACCAAGTTTAATAAGCTCTCCTGCCCTTTCAAGGGTGATACCCCCTATGGCGCATAGGGGAATTTTTAAAAGATCCTTAGCTTTCCTTAAAATATCCTTGGGGATAATTTGAGACCCCGGTTTAGTGGGTGAGGGAAAGAAACTTCCAAAGGCTACATAGCTTGCTCCAGTCTCTTGAGCCTTGAGAGCTCTTGCCAGGTCTCCATAACAGGAGACCCCCACAATCTTTCCAGGAAGCTCTGCTAATGCCTCTTCAAGGGGGAAGTCTTCCCTCCCTATGTGGACTCCGTCGGCATTTGTTATTTTAGCAAGCTTAACTCTATCGTTTATTATGAATAATGCCCCAAAGGAATGGCAAAGTTTCTTAAGTTTTAGAGCAACTTCTACTAATTCCTCATCCCCTTTGCTCTTATCTCTTAGTTGCACTATTTTTGCTCCTCCTTTAAGGGCAAGAGAAACCATATGCAAAATTTTATCCTCCTGATAAGGGGTAAGTTTCTCATCGGTGATGACGTATAATCCTCTAAAAGTAGCCATTTTAGTTTATTATTAAACTCCTTACTTTACTGAGAATTCTTTCCGCTTTAGAGAGGGCACTTTCTCCATCAGAGCTATCATAGGCCTCAGATGGAACTATTTCATCTGGCAAGGCATCTGGATATCTCGTGGGTATGTAGTATTTATCAAGGGATTTAGCTTGAGGCAAAAGGCTTTCTAATTCAGGATAATATTTAGTAGCCTCTATGAGAAGTATACCTGCTGATTGACCCCATATTTCTTCTGCCCCAACATAGTATAAAAGGGCTTTTAAAACCATCCTTACTTCCTGTTGAGCAAGAAAATAGCAAAGATTATAGCTTTGCCATTCAAAGGCCTTTTTGGCATCTTTTGAGTCAAATTCTGTCTGCTTTAACCACTTTAGGGCTATTTCCTTAGAACTATTCTTCATAGATCACTATACCTTCTTTAAGGACTCTCCTGATGAGGGGATTTTTTCCTTGAGTTTTTCAATTTCTTCGGGGGTATAGACTAAGATATCGGTATCTATACTTTCCCTTGGTCATACCTTAATTAATTCTAAATGTTCTACTTAAAATGTCAAACCCTTGGAATTTTAAGGAAAGAGATTATTAATTTTAGAGTAAAAGACAACTTATCGTGAGGAGATAGATGCCGGTATTTACCATTGATGAGGCCTTAGAAGATCTTAAAGCTGGGAAGATGATCATTGTAGTTGATGATGCTGATAGAGAGAATGAAGGAGATTTGGTCTTGCCTGCGGAAAAGGTAACCCCTGAGGCTATTAATTTTATGGCTATGTATGGGAGGGGGCTTGTGTGTCTTGCTATTACACAAGAAATTGCTGATAGGCTCAAGCTTGAGCTTCAACCCCGAAGAGGGGTTGATCCCTACGGTACCGCTTTTACCGTCTCTATTGATGCCAGAGAGGGGATAACCACTGGAATCTCTGCCTATGACCGTGCTTACACTATAAAACTCGTCATAGACGATAACAGTAAACCAGAGGATTTTATAACACCAGGACACATCTTTCCAATTGTAGCCAAACGTGGAGGCACCTTAGTAAGAGCAGGCCATACTGAAGCAGCTGTTGATTTGGCACGCCTTTGCGGATTCAAGCCAGCAGGGGTCATCTGTGAAATCATGAAAGACGATGGAACCATGGCGAGGTTCCCTGATCTGGAGGCCTTTGCAGAAAAGTGGGGTTTGAAGATTATTACCATCAAAGACCTCATCGCCTACAGGTTAAGAACAGAGAGCTTTGTTAGAAGAGAAGCTGAAACCGAGATTCCCACACCCTATGGGAAATTTAAACTCATTGCCTATTCCAATCTTATAGACTCAGCTACCCACTTAGCTTTGGTTATGGGAGAGATTGATGAAACTCCTATCTTGGTTAGAGTCCATTCAGAGTGTCTTACCGGAGATGTCTTTGCCTCTCTTAGATGTGATTGCGGGCCTCAGTTGAAGAAGGCTATGGAGTTGATCTCCAGAGAAAGTAGAGGTGTTCTCCTTTACCTTCGTCAAGAGGGAAGAGGAATAGGCCTTATTAATAAACTCAAGGCCTATTCCTTACAAGATCGTGGTTTAGATACTGTTGAGGCAAATCTTGCTCTGGGATTTAAGGCAGATCTGAGAGATTATGGCATAGGAGCGCAGATTTTAAGAGATCTGGGAGTAAAGCAGATGAAACTAATGACCAACAACCCGAGAAAAATTGTAGGTCTTGAAGGTTATGGTATAAAAGTAGTAGAGAGGATACCCTTAGAGGTTCATCCCATTTCAGAAAATCTGAAATATCTACAGACAAAAAAGGAAAAACTAGGACATCTACTTTCCTGTTTAAAGTAGATACTTTTGAAATTTTATGATTTCATCTTCTCTCAAAGATCTTTTCAGTCAAAAGGACTTTCTCCTAACCTTCGAGTTAGTTCCAGGAAGAAGTGTTCGAACTAGGCAATATAGAGAAATCTTGAGATTCCTCGAGGAGAGCATTAAATATCGGTATTTTGAGGCTTTTTCCATAACTGATAATGCAGGAGGACATCCGGCTCTCTCTCCCATTCCCCTGGGGAAAACAATAAAAGACCTTGGTCTTGAAGTGATAATACATTTTTCTTGCAAGGATAAGAATCGAAACCAGCTTGAGAGTGAGCTTTTGGCTTTAGACAGAGAGGGCCTCCATAATCTTCTGGTTTTAACAGGAGATTACCCTTTTTATGGATATATGGGCAAGGCAAAGCCCGTTTTTGATTTGGACTCCGTTCAGCTTTTACAGATGATAACCCAGATGGAAAGAGGCATTGATTTGCCAAAGGAAGCACCGGGAGGGGGTGTGAAACTTCCCGCTATCCCCTTTTTTAAGGGTGCGGTGGTTAATCCCTTTAAGTTAACCCTACCAGAAATCTGGTGGCAATACTTAAAATTGTATAAAAAACTTAAATCTGGCGCCTATTTTATTATAACTCAAGTGGGCTTTGTGCCTAAAAAATGGATGGAGTTAAAACACCTCCTTGAAGCTGGAATAACTCATATCTTTGCCAAGTTCCTGGGAAAAAAGGAGATCTACTCAAAGGAGGAAGATGATGCTTTTCAAAATATCCCCCTAATTGGCAGTGTCCTTTATCTTACTCCTTCTCTTATAAGGGCCCTCCTTAAGGGAAGAATACCAGGTATTCTAATAACTAAGGAGGTTTTACAACAATACCATAGCGCTGATAGCTGGGAGGAAAGGAGCTTAGATCTCTGTGCCAAGTTTTCTTCGATTCTTAAAGGTTTAGGTTATAAGGGAGTTCACCTATGCGGTATGCCCTTTGATTACGATGTATTGTCTCGTTTTATGGAGAAGTTATCTCAATATGAGAGCAAATGGGAGGATTTTCTAACTGAGTTCGAAAGAGGCCTTGTCAAGATAGAGCTCCCAAAGGGGGACATCACAAGAGAGATTCCCTGTCTCTTAAAAAATGGCCTAGACTTAGAATACAAGGGAAAGAAAAGTCTCTTCTACTACTTTAATGAGATAATACACAGGATCTTTTTTGATGAAAGAAGCCCAATATACGCACCATTGAAAAAGGTCGCCAGATCTATAGATAAAAGACCACTTTTGAGAGATATAACCACTAAATTTGAATATCTTGTAAAAAAACTCCTTTTTAACTGTCAGGAGTGTGGCGATTGCACCCTCTGGGAGTTCAACTACTCTTGTCCTCAAAGTGAGTGCGCAAAATATCTCCTGAATGGACCTTGTGGAGGAAGCATCTGGGGATACTGCGAGGTCTATCCCTTTCAAAAGAAATGTCACTTTGTCTCTGCCTTTGAGAGAGCACCTAATCGAGAAAATATTTACAAGTTTTATAACCAAGGGGTAGATCTCACCCTGACACCAAGAGATTGGGCACTCTATAAGAAATCCTCTTGGCTTAATTTCTTCCTCAAAAGAGACCATCATAGACCGTGAGAGAGACGATCCTTTCTATTGAAAAAGTGGTCTTCGGGGGAGAAGGTTTAGGAAGACTTCCAGAGGGAAAGATTGTATTTGTGCCATATGTTATCCCTGGTGAAAAGGTAAAAATTACCGTCGTTGAAGAGCACAAGGACTATGCTATTGCTCAGGTGGAAGATGTCATAATTCCTTCTCCTAACCGAGTGAAGCCACCTTGCAGGTATTATACTCTCTGCGGGGGATGCCAGTTTCAACACTTAGACTACGAAACAGAGCTTAAGATAAAAGAGGAGGTCCTGAGGGACCTCTTCATAAGACAGGGTTATAAGGAGGAGATACCCTTAAAATCTGTGATAAACTCCCCTGTAGAGTATGGTTATCGTAACAAGCTTAGACTTCATGTGGAGAGTCCGCCTTTAAAAATGGGATTTGTCAAAAGAAAGACCCATGAAGTTCTTAGAATCGAGGAGTGTCTTTTAGGGGATCAACTATTAAATGAAATCCTTAGTTATCTATACGATCATCCCCTGTGGAAAAAGCTTTCGCTTTACATAAAAAGAATAAGGATTGAGAAGTCCCTTCTTGATGAAACCGTTTGTCTACTCTTTTGGAGTTCCATAGCTCCTGAAAAAAGAGATTTAGAGACCTTGGCCAATGATTTCCGAATAAAAAGTATTTTCTACTATCTTAAAGGCGCAAGAGCCTTTGGCCCATATCCCGATGATGCGCCTCATTACGGAAGAAGGATATTACCCGCCATTGAGGATCTTGTTTACTACATTAGGCCAGGAGTATTCACTCAAAGTCACTGGGAAATCAACCTAAGGATCATGGAAACCATTAGGGATATAGCAAAGGAGTCAGATAAAATACTTGATTTGCACTCAGGAATGGGCAATTTTCTTCTACCCTTGGTTAAAAGTCTTAAAGATGTCAGGGAATTTCTTGGGGTTGATACCGATATTCAGGCCATTGAGGATGGTCTTTACACTGCATCCATTAATAGACTAAATGGAAGACTCGAACTGAGGAGAAAAAGTGCCCTGGAGACCCTGCATGATGCTATAAAAGAAGGCAAGAAATATGACTTGGTGATACTTGATCCTCCTCGTGGTGGTTGCAAAGAATTGATTAGATTTTTACCAGAGGTTGCATCAAAAAAGATTATCTATCTCTCCTGTGACGCTCCAACTTTGGTTCGGGATATTTTGTTTTTTAATAAAGCGGGTTATTCCCTTACAGAGCTTTATCTTTTCGACATGTTTCCTCGGACTTATCACTGGGAGACTCTGGCCCTTCTTCAAAGGTAATCTCCATAGGTTTGCCCAAGGCCCAGAGAAGCTGTCTGCAAAAACCCATAATGATTTTTACCTCTCTCGTGGTGAGGTCTCGTGAGGTTAAAAAGCGTTTGATATTAGTAAGCCAGAGTAGGGGATCATCTTGTGGGATGTAGTCAATGGCTTTAAGTGTGGCTGTGATAAGTTTAAACATGGTCTCGACTTCCCTCTGAGAGGCAAGGTCAGGTTTTTTTAAGGCTATGGTACTTGAGGATTGAAAGATTTCGTAAAGGATGATCACCACTGCTTGAGATACATTAAGGGATGCCCTCTCTGTTGTAGGGATAGTTAGCACCATGTTACAGTGAAATAGGTCCTCATTACTTAAGCCCAGGCGTTCATTTCCAAAGAGTATGGCTATCCGATTGTTCAGAGAGTATTCACAGATGATTGGTGCGATTTCCTTGGGAGTGTAGTGGACCAATCTCCTTTTTCCTAGCCTAGCAGTGGTACCTATGATGATATTGAAGTCTGCTATGGCGGTTGGAAGATCAGGATAAATCTTCATGTTTTCAAGAACATTTTTACCTTCTTTAGTAGCCATGGCTTCCATGGGTAATTTGGTAAGGTCCTTGGGATCAACAAGAATTAGATTAGAGACTCCGAAGTTTGCACAGGCACGGGCTGTTGCACCGATATTCTCTGGATAGAGTGGATTCACAAGGATTATAGCTATGTTTTCGAGATTAGCCCTTATAGGGGAGGCTACAGGACGAACTTGCATGAGGACTTTGGTGGTGCCGGGGCCCGGAATCGAACCAGGGACACGCGGATTTTCAGTCCGCTGCTCTACCTACTGAGCTACCCCGGCAGCCAAGTCTATAATATTACCGATTTTAAATATTTGTCAAGGGCTTGGAGAGAGGGATTACTTTCCCATCTTTTGCTGTAAAAATGGGCCGTATTTTTTGTCTGTACCCATGATATGTTTTACAAGCCAGTCTTTGAGAAAGGTCATAATCTCAACGGAGAGAGTGGCTTCTCCTTTGGCCTTTTTATCAAGAAATTCCTTTATTTTAACCTTAAAGTTTTCGTGTTCCTTCTTATGATTTGCAAGTTCAGGGAACCCATACTTACTCATAAGCGTCTCTTCAGTGTTAAAGTGATAACCCGCATACTTAACTAACTCATCAAGAGCCTTATCAACTACCTCTTTACCCTTACCTTGTTTCATAGCATCATAGAGGTCATTAATAAGTGCCACCAATTTTTTGTGTTGCTCATCTGCTTCTCTTACTCCTGTAAGGAGTTTATCAGACCATTCCATAAATGGCATAACCTACCTCCCTTATTCAAAAAATATTTTATTTTAAATGATAAAGATCAAATTAAGAAAGTCAAGGGCATAAATGTTAAATAAAAATTAATTATTTAACTATTTTCTCTTGTCAAGTTTCTTTTTTGTCTTAAATTAGAGAAAAGCTGTCCAAAGGAGGTGTTATTATGTTTTATGTAGGTTTGGACGTAGGTTCTGGAACTGCAAAGGTGGCAGTGTTGGATGAAAATAAAGAGATCATCTTTTCTACATATATAAGAACCCACGGACAACCCATTGAGACTGCAGCAAAAATCCTTTCTGAGATTGAAAATCAATTTGGTGATAAACTTTCCGGTATCACATGCACTGGCACCGCGGGAAAAACCATTTCCAGGATATTAGGTTCTGCCTTTGTTAACGAGGTTATGGCACACGCCAAAGCAGCAACCTTTTTTCATCCAGAGGTTAAAACCATAATAGATATAGGAGGAGAGGACTCAAAACTCATATTTATAACCCACGAAAGGGGGGTAGCAGAAATTGAAGAATTTGCTCTAAACACCCTTTGTGCCGCAGGCACAGGGTCTTTTCTCGAGCAACAGGCCGCTAGACTCGGTTACAGCATCGAAGAGTTCTCTCAAAAGGCACTTCTTGCTAAAAATATTCCACGTATCGCCGGAAGATGCACTGTGTTTGCAAAATCAGATATGATTCACCTACAGCAAGCAGCTGTGCCAGATGAAGAGATTATTGCAGGTCTTTGTTATGCCATTATCAGAAATCTAAAGAGCAACCTTGCCAAAGGGAAACCTATTCTTCCACCCTTGGTTTTTCAAGGTGGAGTTGCCGCAAATCTTGGTGTAAGAAGGGCTATCAAAGATATATTCAATCTAAAAGAGGGAGAACTTATTATACCAGAGCATTTCAAGATCATGGGAGCTATTGGTGCTGCTATCTATGGCCTTGAAGGTAAAGCGAGCTCCTCTTACAGAGGTTCAGAGATATTAAGAGACTATCTCAGGGAGAGGGCCTACGATCCACCGAGATATCCACTTTTATCACCTTGTGAATCCACGATGCTTTCCAAAAGTATAAGAGAGAAGATTCAAAATCAGATAACAAGAGTTTATAGACCTGATGAGGAGATCAACATCTATTTAGGTATAGATGTGGGATCAGTTAGTACCAAACTTGTAGCTATTGATGAAAACGCCAATCTCATTGAAAAGGTATACATGTTCCATCATGGCAAGCCCCTGGAGAGTATTAAGAAAGGTTTAGTTGAGCTCAGAAAAAAGTTACCCGAGAGGATAAAGGTGAAGGGTGTAGGCACCACAGGTTCTGGAAGGTATTTGGTGGGAGATTTTGTAGGAGCTGATGTGGTGCGAAATGAGATTACCGCTCAGGCCTATGGAGCACTTTATCTCGACCCTGAGGTAGATACCATTTTTGAAATAGGAGGCCAAGACTCTAAGTATATCTCCCTTGAAAGCGGAAGTATCGCTGATTTTACCATGAATAAGGCCTGTGCAGCTGGCACAGGGTCATTCCTCCAAGAGCAGGGCGTTAAACTTGGTATTCCCATTGAAAAATTTGGCGAAATAGCTTTGAAAAGCCAGGCTCCACTGAAAATGGGGGAGAGATGCACGGTCTTTATGCAGTCCGATCTTTTGCATTATCAACAACAGGGTCTACCTAAAGAGGATCTGGTGGCAGGTCTTTGTTATTCCATAGTGTACAACTATCTTAACAAGGTCGTTGAAGGACGAAAAATTGGAAAAAAGATCTTCTTTCAGGGAGCTGTGGCCTTTAATGAAGGTGTAGTTGCTGCCTTTGAAAGGGTCTTAGGAAAGCCCATCATTGTGCCTCCAAACAATGAAGTAACCGGAGCCATTGGGGTAGCCCTTTTGGCCAGAGCAGAAACCAAGGGTGAAAGCAGATTTAAAGGCTTTGATTTAGCCAAGACCAGTTACTTAATCACAACCTTTGAATGTAGATATTGCCCTAATCAGTGTGAAATACAAAAGGTGGTTCTGAATAGAGAACAGTCTTATTTTTATGGTGGTAGATGTGATAGATATGAGCTTGATCATAGAAAACCTGAGGTGAGAATTCCAAATCCCACTTTGGAGAGGGAGGCAAAACTCCTCTCCTATCTAAAACCTCTTCCCGATAGAGAGGGGCTCTCCTTTGAAAGGATCATCGGAATTCCCCGATCCCTTCAATTTTTTGAATATCTTCCCCTTTTTGCCACCCTTTTTCAAGAACTGGGATATGGTTTAATGCTCTCTCCCTCAACTTCGAAGGAGATTATAAAAAAGGGCTGTGAGCTGGCACCAGCAGAGCCCTGTTTTCCTGTAAAAATCGCCTTGGGTCAGGTTAAAACTTTGGTCGATTTAGGGGTTAAAAGGATTTTTTTGCCTCAAATAACAGACCTTCCGGCAGAAGTGGAGGCTCAAAAGATAGGTAAGATCTGTCCTTGGGTTCAGAGTCTTCCCTGGATTGCTCCTGCAAGCATCCCCTTCAAAGAGTTAGGAGTGGAGGTTATCTCCCCTGTTTTTCACCTGGGAAGACCAGGGTATGTGCTAAATGAAGAGATAAAAAGATTAGCTAAAATGTTGGGAGAGCCCGTTGAGAGGGTCAAAAGGGCATGGAAAAAGGGAGAAGAAGCACAAGAGGAGTTTCATCTTTGGCTTAAGAAACGTGGAAGAGAACTATTAGAGGAGTTTAAGGATGAAATTGTCCTTGTAATAGTGGGAAGACCGTATAACGCCTTTGACACAGGAGCAAATTTAGCCTTACATCACAAGATAAGAAAGTTAGGACTTCTTGGATTGCCAGTTGATATGCTTCCTTTGGAAGAAGTGAAAGAGTTAGATACCCTTGAGGGAATGTATTGGGAGTATGGGCAGAGATTTCTCCTTGCGGCTCATTACATTAGAAAAACTCCAAATCTTTTCCCCATATACTTTACCAACTTTTCCTGCGGTCCAGATTCCTTCATAGCTCACTTTTTTGCTGAACTCTTAGGTGGGAAACCTTTTATTGAAATAGAGGTAGACGAACATAGCGCAGAGGCAGGAGTGGTCACCAGACTTGAGGCTTTTGTTGATAGTCTTGCAGGAAAAAACAAAGCCTTTACCCTGGGGAGATCCTTCAATATTCAGAGGATTCATCCAACGGAGGGGAGAACCATCTACATACCTTACATGGCAGACCATGCTCGTGCCTTAGCTGCAGCCTTTAGAGCCTGTGGAGTAAAGGCCGAGGCACTGCCTGAACCAGATGAAGAGTCCCTTGAGCTTGGAAGGAAATGGACCTCTGGTAAAGAATGTTATCCTACTATTCTTACCACCGGGGATCTGATCAAATTGATAAACAGACCAGACTTTGATCCTGAGAAAAGTGTCTTTTTCATGCCCGATGGATCTGGCCCCTGTAGGTTTGGCCAATACAATAGACTCCATAGAAAGATTCTGCGAGATCTTGGTATAACCAACTTGCCCATTTACTCTCCACAGCAGGATGTAGAGTTCTATGACGATTTGGGCATTGCTGGAAGGGAGTTTACTAGAATTGCCTGGAGAGGAGTGGTTGCCGTTGACATACTTGACAAACTTTTGAGAAGAGTTAGGCCCTATGCCATAGATAAACAGGCAGTGGAAAGTCTTTATTGGGAATCATTGGCAAAGATCGAGCAAACTATAGAGAGCAAGGGCAATTTAGCAGAGACACTTCTGGAAATAAAGGACAAGTTTGCTCAAATACCTATAAAGGGAGAGGAATTGCCTTTGGTTGGGATCGTTGGCGAGATATATGTAAGAAGTAATCGCTTCGCTAATGAAAACCTTTATCGTAACCTCGAAGATATGGGTCTTGAGGTTCTTCTACCTCCAATAGGAGAGTGGATATACTTCATCAACTACATTTCAAAGAAATGGGCTAAAAGGATGGGAGCCATTGGCACAACTCTTAAATTCATTATAGAAAACCAAGTTCAATTTAAGGATGAAGAGGGTTTTGTTCATTTAGTTAGAGACCTCCTTGGTGATAGGGCAGAGGAGCCTACTATTGAAGAGTTAGAGAGAATGGCCCAAAGGTTTGTTCATCCAGACTATGAGGGTGGAGAGGTTATGCTTTCTATTGGAAAAGCTGTGGAATATCTTCACAGGGGGGTATCAGGAATTGTCAATGTTATACCCTTTGCCTGTATGCCAGGAAATGTTCAGGCAGCCATTTTGAAAAGGATTAGAGAGGAGATTGGAGACAATCTGCCACTTTTAACAGTGCCCTGTGACGGTCAGAAATCTATGGGGGTAAGAATGCGATTAGAGGCTTTTGTTGAGCAAGTTAAGGAGTATTTTACAGCTAAAAAAGGTGAAAACTTACAAAAAAAGGTAGTTAATTTTTAAAAATTTATTAAAACATATTTTTTTTGTTTTATTCATTCTAAAATGGACTTTGATTATTTTTTGATAGCTCTTAAAATAGCCTAAATTGAGAGAAAAAAAGGAAAGCAACCTTAAGTTTTTATTAACGGTACTTGGCGAAAGCTTTACGATTGGTATTGCGGTTATAGGATCCATTTTAGCTGGAGCTATTACAGGTTGGTTGATAGAAGAAAAGCTTCTTCAAGGTAGAACTTCTCCATGGCTAACCACGTTGTTTATTATCCTGGGTGCTATTGGAGGCATCAAGAATCTCATTTATTACAGCAAGCGTAGAATGAAGGAAGTAGACCGTAATGAAAGAAAAGGAGATTGAGGTTATTTTCAAAGAGCTCAACATCTGCATGGTTCTGAGTGTGGTTACTGGTTCTTTAAGTATTCTAATCTTCTTCCAAGAATTCAAAAGTTTTGCGGCATTCCTAGCTGGTGCCCTCTTAGCATATTTAAACTTTTATACACTTAGAAGGGAGGGGAAGGAGCTCCTTTTTAGAGTCTATCATAATGTTATGGCTTGCTTAGAAAGACCCTATCAAAGGGAAAGGACTCTTTTTCTCATAAAGGTCTATCTCAGACTTTTAGCCCTGGGTATTATCTTTTACTTTCTTATGGCAAAGCTCTCATTGCATCCTCTGTTTTTGCTTTCAGGTTTCACCCTGGTTTATTTCCAGATTTTTTTGGTGATGCTTAGGTTCTGGTATAGGAGAAGGGAAAGCTATTGAAAGGAGGTAAGTAGAGATGGAACATCCCATCCTGTTTTTATGTCTTATTTTAGAAAAACTTGGGCTTCCTTCTGGTTGGCACTATTATGAAGAAGCTGACAAATATGGGCTCTTGGCACAGTTGTTGGCACCACATATGGTTCATAGCTATTTGGTGGTGGGAATAATCATAGTTTTGGCATTAATTGCCAGAAGTAAGAGAGATTTCTTACCAGGTGCCTTTCAGAATGTGTGGGAATTTGTGGTAGAGAGTATTCATAACTTCACCAAGAGTAATTTACCCCATGATAAAATCGACGAACTTATGCCAACCATATTTCCTCTTATCACAACCTTTGCCCTGTATATTCTATTCTCTAACTTGCTTGGTTTAATCCCTGGGTTTATGTCTCCCACTGCTAACATCAACGTAACCATGGGTTTAACCCTTATCACCATAATCTATTATCACTATTTAGGACTGAAATACAAAGGGTTAGCCTATTTCAAAGACTTCTTGGGGCCTATTCCTTGGTTAATACCCCTTATGCTTCCTGCTGAGATTTTTAGTCATGTGGGAAGGATTCTCTCTCTGTCCTTCCGTTTGTTTGGAAATTTACTCTCAAAGGAGATCCTCTTGGGTATTTTAACCATGCTTGGTGGAAAGTTTTTGGCTCCTCTACCAGTTATGATCCTTGGTGTGGCTGTGGGCTTTATCCAGACTTTTATTTTTGTCCTTTTAAGTTTGGTATACTTTGCAGGGGCCGTGGAAGAGCATCACTAAGACTTTATCAGGGGGGTTAGGACCTCTTGATAAGATTTTAAACAATTTAAATTTAGGAGGTGTGGATATGAGGAAGTGGTTACTGTTCCTAATTATGGCTTTTGCTGCTCTAGCCATTGCACATCCTGCTCTTGCCCAGGAGGTAGCTAAGGTAGCCGGAGACAAGATTCAGACAGGTTTTGGAATCTACTCAGCCATTATTCTTGCGGCTGGTATCGGAGTGGGGCTTGGTGCCTTGGGATGTGGTATCGGTATCGGACAGGCAACAGCTGGTGCCTGTGAGGGTATAGCTAGAAACCCTGAGCTTGCAGGTAAGCTTACTGTTACCATGATTCTAGGTATCGCACTTGTGGAAACACAGGTCATCTATGCCTTGGTTATCGCTCTTATTCTGCTTTATGCCAATCCTGTGGTGCCAAAGTTCCTACAATTTATCGGTGGATAGAAAAACCTAATAGATATTTATTCTGTGGGGAGAACTTGAGGTGACTAGCTTTAAGTTCTCCTCATTTCTTCTATGCTCTGTAAGTCACTGAGTTTTTATCTTCTCGGCTTAGAGGCCTTCCCAGTAGAAGTTGAGGTTGATTTAAGTAGGGGATTGCCAGGAGTCACCATTGTAGGCCTTCCAGATAGTAGCATCAAAGAGAGTCGTGAACGAATTCGGTCTGCAGTAATTAACTCTGGCTTTGAATTTCCCTTACAGAAAATCACTGTCAATCTCTCTCCAGCGGATTTAAAAAAGGAAGGAACAGCCTTTGACCTTGCCATAGCTCTTGGGATTTTAGCTGGAAGTAGAGTCATTGAGCAAGAGCAGTTAAGAGACATTGCTATCATGGGTGAGCTCTCCCTCGATGGCTCAATCAAGGGAACTAAAGGTATTCTCTCAGCTGTTATAAAGGCTAAAGAGATGAAGCTTAAGGAGATTTTCATACCAAGAGAAAATCTAAGAGAGGCAGGTTTGGTTAGAGACTT
Organism: Caldimicrobium sp.; assembly: GCA_025060015.1. Lineage (GTDB taxonomy): Bacteria > Desulfobacterota > Thermodesulfobacteria > Thermodesulfobacteriales > Thermodesulfobacteriaceae > Caldimicrobium. The sequence goes on from JANXDB010000052.1 coordinate 15,191, forward strand.
TAGGGTGGTGCCCTTTAGGCATCTGAGGGAGGTTATAGATTATTTGAGAGGACTTTTTACTCCAGATAGCTCAAACGAGACAGACCCCCTTTTTGAGGAGGCAGATGTCTCGGAGGATTTTAGTGAGATTCAGGGACAGACCATGGCTAAAAGGGCCTTTGAGATAGCCGCTGCCGGAGGGCATAATCTTCTCATCATAGGCCCACCTGGTGCTGGAAAGACCATGCTTTCTCAGAGGATGCCAAGTATTTTGCCACCGCTATCCTACGAAGAGGCTCTAGAGACAACTAAGATATACTCTGTAGCTGGCTTATTGAATTTTGAAAAACCTTTTATTTTGCAAAGACCGTTTAGGAATCCTCATTTTACTATTTCTGAGGCTGGTCTAATCGGTGGAGGAACGATTCCCAAACCAGGAGAAGTAAGTCTAGCTCATAATGGGTGCCTCTTTTTGGATGAATTCCCCGAATTCAGGCGAGATGTAATTGAGGCCCTAAGACAGCCCCTGGAGGACGGTCAGGTCACAATAACACGGGCCTCTTTCACCGTTACCTATCCTTCACGCTTTCTCCTAATATGCGCTATGAATCCCTGTAAATGTGGATATTTAGGGCATCCATCTAAGGCCTGCACCTGTTCCTTTCAAGAGATCAAAAAATACCGAAGTAAACTTTCCGGTCCCATTGTGGATAGAATGGACATTCACTTGGAGGTTCCACCAGTTGAGATAAGAGACTTGCTTTACGATAGAGGAGCCCCTCAAGAGGGATCAAAGGCCATAAGGGAGAGGGTTGTAAGAGCAAGACAACTACAAGAGAGGAGATATGGAATTCCTGGAAAATTAAATGCCCATTTAAAGCCACGAGAGATAAAAAAGTTTTTTGTCTTCGAGCATGGAGCCATGGAATTTATTGAAAAGGCCCTTGAGAGATTGGGCCTTTCAGCAAGGGCTATCCACAAGGTACTCAAAGTGGCAAGAACTATAGCAGATTTAGAGGACTGTGATATTATAAAGAAAACCCATCTTAGTGAAGCCTTGCAGTATCGAGTTTTAGAGAGAAAGGTATATGAATAAAGTTGGTTTTTCAGAGAAGGTGAAGGTTACTACTGAACCTTTACTTATGCCAGTGGTAAGGATTCTAGCCCAATGGAAGATTCATCCTAATGCGGTGACTGCTCTTTGTTTTTTGGGTTTTTTGACAGCTTCGTTTTTTGTTGCGCATGGTAAGTTTTTATTAGCTGGTATAATATTGATAATTTTTGCTCCCCTTGATGCCATAGATGGACTACTTGCTCGCACCTCAAAGAAGGTTACCCCCTTTGGGGCCTTTCTAGACTCCACCATGGATCGCTATGGTGAAATCGTGATTTTTCTCGGTTTCACTTACTATTTTATTTTCAAAGGCTCAATTTCCGGAATCATTCTAAGTTTCTTGGGGATGACTGGTTCTCTCATGGTAAGTTACACTAGGGCAAGAGCTGAGGGGCTTGGACTTGAGTGTAAAGTAGGCCTACTTACCCGCTTTGAGAGAATCACCCTGTTAATTCTTTCCCTTCTCTTGGACACCGCCTTTGTCTTCTTGGCTCTTGTCTCCCTGCTTACCCACTTCACAGCTTTGCAGAGGATATGGCATGTTTATAAGTACTCTAGAAGCTATCCACTAAACTCTTAAAATGTGTCTTGCTTATCCTTATCAGATTTTAGAGGTCACCAGTCCTTTCACAGCTAAGGCTACCGTTAATGGAGTGACTAAAGAGATATACACCTCTCTCCTACCTGAAGACATCAAGCCAGGAGATTGGGTCTTAGTGCATGTTGGTTTTGCCATTCAGAAAATTAGGGAAGAGGAGGCCCAAGAGGTCATTGAGCTTTACAAAGAACTCCTTGATGAAAGAGATCTTTAAGCTAGTAAGAAGCACTTCACTAATCCAAGAGATTATTAAGTCTATCAAAGCCAAACTCAGAAAAAGAGAGAAGCCTTTAAAGATAATGGAGTTTTGTGGAGGGCACACTCATAGTCTTCTGAGGTTTGGTCTTGATGAACTTCTTCACCCTGAGATTGAATTTCTCCATGGTCCGGGGTGTCCAGTTTGTGTTTTAGATGAAAGTCTCCTTAACTATGCTTTAGAGCTAGCTTGGCAGAGGGGAATCATTTTTACTACCTATGGAGATCTTTTGAGGGTTCCTAACTTAAAGGGCAAATCGCTTTTAAGCTTAAGAGCTGAGGGTTCTGACATAAGAATTCTTTCCAACGCCATGGAGGCCTTCCATCTTGCAAAAAATTTGCCCCAGAAGAAGATTATTTTCTTTGCCATTGGTTTTGAAACCACAGCTCCAGCAACTGCCTTTGTCATAAAAAGGGCCTATGAGGATGGTCTTGATAACCTTCTGGTTGTCTCAAATCATCTATTGAGTATTGAGGTTTTGGATTTTCTTCTTTCACTAGATGCCACACCTTGGATGGATGGAATTATAGGGCCAGGCCATGTGTCAGCGATTATGGGTAGTAATAGTTTTAGCGAAATAGCTAGGAAATATCGAATTCCCATAGTGATCTCTGGCTTTGAGCCCTTGGATTTAGTTTATGCTGTGGATAGGTTGGTAGATGCAGTTCTCCGTAATGACTGTGAAGTTATCAATGCCTACACCAGAGTAGTATCTCCCGACGGAAACCTACAGGCAAAGGGCCTTTTAGAGGAGATCTTTACAGTTAGAGATTTTTTTCCTTGGAGAGGGTTAGGAATTGTTCCAAGGAGTGCTTTTGCTATTAAAGAAAATTTCAGCTTTTTAGATGCCGAGAGATTCTTCCCCAAACCAATTGTTGAGGAAAGCCATAAAGGCTGTATTTGTGGTAGAATACTTCAAGCTAAGGCCAAACCGAGAGATTGCAGTCTTTTTGCCAAGGCCTGCACTCCCAATACACCTATTGGACCGTGCATGGTATCCTCAGAGGGTGCATGCTTGGCTTATTTTAAGTATAAGAAACATGATTAGATAATGATGCGCAGAAATAATCTCAACCCTCTATTCCCCTCCCCCATCCGCTTATCTTCGGAGATATTTTATCCTATGCTCCTCTATGCAAACATTTGCTTTTCGTCCAAGTTTGCCGACGGATTATGAAAAAACATTAGAGCTATACTTTTGTATAAGTTCAAACCAAGACCTCTCCATCTACTCTCAAATATTAAACTACATCTCAGCCCCCTTTGAAACAAACATTAAAGAAGGCAAAAAACTTACCCCTGTTCTACCCTTCATCTTCTATCACCGCTCAAAGCCTTGGCTCTACCCCGTGAGATTCGCTGACCTTTTTTGCCTTCCAGAGGAGTTAAAAACCCTACTTCCTTGACTATCAGGTTATGCTTATGGATGTTATTAAGCTCAATGATGAGGAAATCCTTAAAAGGGTTGAGCTTTATGATGGTGTTTTTTACCTATTTGTATTTGATTAAGAACATAGATAAGCCTTTAGAGGAATTACTGAGGCTTATAGTTAGGTTTATGAGTTTGATAAGGGAGCTTGGGAGAGGAGGAGGCGTTGATTAAAATGATGAAGATGGGAGGTGAGGAAGTGATGAGAGAGATAAAGGTGTATTCAGAGAGGA
>JANXDB010000030.1 GCA_025060015.1 Caldimicrobium sp.
TAAACATAGTGCCTCTTCTTGATCATGGGTTACCATAAGGACAGTGATGTTTTGTTTCTTGGCTATACTGCGGGTTTCCTCTCCCAACTCCCTTTTAAGCTCATAATCCAGATTGGCAAAGGGCTCATCTAAAAGAAGAACTTTAGGCCCTGGGGCTAAGGCTCGAGCTAAAGCAACCCTTTGTTTTTCTCCTCCAGAAAGCTCATGGGGATACCTTCCTTCATAACCTGAAAGGCCAACTAACTCCAACAGTTCAAAAACTCTCCTCTTCCGTTCCTGCTTAGAGAGACCTTCTATTCCAAAGGTAATATTTTCAAAGACATTAAGATGGGGAAAGAGGGCTGGGTCCTGAAAGACCAAGCCTATTCCTCTTTTTTCAGGGGGAATCTGCCAGCTATCTTTTGCTACAAGCTTTCCACCTATTAAAATCTTTCCCTTGTCTAAAGAGTCTAATCCTGCATTAATTCTCAAAAGAGTGGTCTTCCCTGATCCAGAGGGACCAAGTATGGAAAAGAACTCCCCTTCTTCTACCTCAAAGGTTATATCTCTAATAACATAATTATCCTCTTTGTATCCCTTGCAAACTCCCTCAAGCTTTAAAAAGGATTTCATTTTTCTCACCTCAGCAAAAACTTTTACATAAATCTTTAGTTTTTCTGACTAGTAATATAACTGGCAAAAGGCTTACCAGAACAATCATAAGTGCGGGCACTGAAGCCATCTCCCAAAGGGACTCTGAGGCTTCAATCCAAACCCTCACTGCCAAAGTATCAAAAGCTAAGGGCCTAAGCATTAGAGTTGCTGGCAGCTCCTTCATCATATCCACAAAGGCTATGATCCAACCTGCAACCAAGCCCGATCTTATCAAAGGTAGCAATATTCTCCACCAGATCTTTAATGTGCTAGCCCCTAAGCTCTTAGATACATCCACAAGTAAAGGACTTAAGTGCTGAAAGGAAGCTTCCTGAGCAATTACCGCAACAGGCATAAATCTTATTAGATAGGCCGTAACCAAAAGACTAAGAGTGCCATACATAAAGGGTTCTCCCTAAGGCTCCCCCCTCTCGAGCATGAAGGTAGGCAACAGGTAGAGCAAACATGGTGACAAGGGTTGCACCAAGAAGGGAAACTACCATGGTGTTCTTTACATAGTGAAGAAAGGCAAAAGTAAAAGCACCCTTCCATAGGGCCTTCACTGCCCAAGATACCAAAATTCCTAATGGAAGGAGGAAGGTTAGGCCTAAAAAAATAAATAGCAAAGAGTTCACAAGGAGAGTTCCCCGAAGATTTAATCTCTTGACCTCAACACTTTTAAAATTTCCCGAAAGTTGTTCATATTTGGCCCTACCTCGATAATGTCTTTCTAAATACAAAAACCCTAAGGCAATAAGAATTAATACTAAGGATAGAGCAGAAGCCCCTAAGGGATCGAAACGCCCGGTCATTTGTCTGTAGATAGCCTCGGTAAAGGTGGGATATCTTGAGAGGGTGACAGTGCCAAAATCAGCAAGGACCTCCATTAGAGCCATAGCTGTTCCTGCCATAATTCCAGGATAGGCAAGCCTCAAGTTTACCTTTAAAAATCTCATCCAGGCGGAAACTCCCAAAACCTTAGCTACCTCCTCATAGAGGAAGCTCTGAGTAAGGAAGCTTGCTCGAGTGAGAAGATAAACATAGGGACAGTTAATAAAACTTAAGATAAGGGCTACTCCCCAAAGATTGTAAATGGATGGAGGACTTAAGGTAGTTCCCCAAAGTTTAAGCCAAAGGGTTTGAAAGGGCCCTCCTGGAGCTACAAAACTGGCATAACTATAAGCCATTACATATCCAGGAACCGCAAAGGGTAAAACCAAAGCCCACTCCCAAAAACCCTTTCCCCAAAAATTATAACGAGAAACCACCCAGGCAAGACTTATCCCAAAAAGGTTAATAAAAATAGCTACTACTAAGAGTAACTTAAGCGTATTTGGTAAAATAATCTTTAAGCGGGTTTCATAAAGGCGCATCCATAAAGAAAGATCAGTCTTAAAGGTATAACTAACAATGTGCAAAAGGGGGATAGCCACAAGTAGTGCTATCCCCAAAGTCAACAAAGACAACTTATTGAAATTTTTCTTCATCTATCTATAACCTACCCGATCAATTAAATCTACCGCCTCTACCAAATATTTACCCATCTGAGTAAGAGTCACACTAGACATACTGAGTTTTGCTCTGGGAAACATGTCTTCGTGATGGGGTATTTTGGGATTTACCGGATACTCCCGATTTAATTCTGCAAAGAGCCTCTGAACCTCAGGAGAGGCTAAAAATTCAACCAGCTTTAGAGCTAAATCCTTCTGTTTACTATTTTTGAGAATACCGATACCAGATACATTATAGGCAGTCTTAGGCAGAAAAATCAAAGAGAGATTGGGTTTGTCCTTGGGATTGTCCCTAAGCCAAATATAAACATAATAATGATTAACAATACCGAGATCTATTTCTCCCTTGGCAATAGCTTCAACAATTCGCGTATCGGAAGGATAGATCCTATCCCCTACATTAGCAAGGAGAGCTCTAAGAAATTTTTCTGTCTCTTTTAGTTCTCTTTCTGCTATCATCATAGCAGTATGGGACTGGGGATAGGCTCAAGGCGCCCAGCAATTCTTGCCCTCTCTAAGGTTGCTGCATCAACTGTAATAAAGAGATCCGCAGGGCTTCTTTCTCCCTCCGCCAAAAGCTTATTGTAGAGTTCCACCGAGCCAGCATAATGAGCCTTAATCCTAATCCCCGTCTTTTCAGTAAACTTGTCAAAAAGGGGTTTAATAAGTCTCTCTGCTCTTCCAGAATAAACCACAAGTCCCTGCGCCTGAGTTTTAGATACCCCATAGATTTGAATCAACAACCAAACTACTATATAGCTAATAAACCTTATGAGCCAACTTCTTATAAACATAACCCACGCCCCAATTTTAAATTGAAATTTAAATTCAATTTTAATAAATAATAGGAATTTGTCAAGTCTCCCTAGGTAGGGATTGAAAAAAAGTTTCCTATTTGGAACACCTTTTAATTGGCTAATTCCTAAGAGATTAGATTTTAGAGAGGTGTGTATGAACTCCCTTTGGGTGATAAGTATTTTTAAAGGGTAAAATGAAAAAAGTTAACGATGCTGAGAAATCTTTTTCTTAGAAAACTTTAAAGTTAAGCCTTGGGGAAGACCCAAAGAGGAGGTCTTCCCAGTGAAGGATACCTTTTAGAACCTTTTAAATTTATCGCCAGGCACTCCGCAAATGGGACATCTTTCAGGAGCTTTATTTAATGCGGTATGGCCACAGGTGGGACAGATGTATATATCCTCAATGTCGATATCTCTTCCCATCTTTACTGCCTCCTTTGCCTCCGCAAAGAGAGCGGAATGAATCTTTTCTGCCTCTATTGCATAGTGAAAGGCTCTAAAAGCTTGCTTTTCACCTTGAAGCTCTGCCACTGCCTTATAGGCAGGATACATCTCCTCCACCTCAAAGGTTTCTCCTTTTATTGCGATATCTAAGTTACCCTCTGTGTTGTTACCATTCAAAGCCTTAAGATGATTCTCCGCATGCACCCTCTCCGCATAGGCAATAGCACGGAAGAGCTTAGCAATTTTAGGATAGCCCTCCTCTTCCGCTTTATCTGCAAAGATAAGATACTTAACACAAGCCTGGGACTCCCCAGCTAAGGCCCCCTTCAAACACTCCTTGGTCATCTCCTTCATAGCCCTTACCTCCTTATTTTTTTAAAAATTATAATTTAAAAATTTTTTTAGTCAAGATACCCACTTAAATTTTATCAATCTTAGCCGTAGGTTTTAACTGCTCAGCGAAGTCCTATAAACTTTGGTGAACTTCCAATTTGAATTTTTTCACAAAGAATGAACAATCTGGGTTTTATATCTTATTATTAAAACATAATCCTAGTAAAGGAGAGGATTATGGAGAATAAATTTGCAGGAGCTTGGATTTGTTCTATAACTAATTGTGGTTATATGTATGTTCCTGCCAAGGGTGATAGAAAAGGAAAGATTCCACCTGGCACATCCTTTGAAAATCTCCCTGAGGATTGGAGATGTCCTATATGTGGTGCCTCAAAAAAGTCCTTTAGGCCTATGCAGGAAGTAGAGGAGGGGTCAAAATAAAGTCAAAATAAAAAAGGGGGCCTATGTGGCCCCCTTTTTGTTCCTGAATTGTTCTAAAACTCCCCGCTTGGCATACTTGGTGCAGGCATTTTTTCTTCTTTCTTTGGCTTTTCAGCAACCATAGCCTCTGTTGTTAACAGAAGCCCAGCTATGGAAGCTGCGTTCTGAAGTGCACAGCGAGAAACTTTCTTAGGATCTATTATACCAGCCTCAACGAGATCTCTGTAATCTCCTATCGCTGCATCAAAACCTACAGGTCCCTTTTCTGCCTTAACTTTCTCAACTACAATTGAACCTTCAAATCCTGCATTTTGGGCAATCTGACGAAGAGGTGCCTCTAGAGCCTTTTTGATGATCTCTACACCATAATGTTCTTCTCCTTCCAATTTGAGACCCTCCAGTGCAGGAAGACATCTGATATATGCTGTACCACCACCTGGAACGATACCCTCCTCTACAGCAGCCTTAGTAGCATTAAGGGCATCCTCTACACGAGCCTTCTTCTCCTTCATCTCAGTTTCAGTAGCAGCTCCCACATAGATTACAGCAACTCCACCTACCAGCTTTGCCAATCTCTCCTGAAGTTTCTCCCTGTCATAGTCAGAGGTGGTTTCTTCAATCTGAGCACGAATCTGCTTAATTCTAGCCTCAATATCTTCTTTTTTACCAGCCCCATCGATTATTGTGGTTGTCTCCTTTGCTACTACAACTCTTCTTGCTTTACCGAGATTGTTTAATTGAACATTTTCCAGTTTCATTCCTAATTCTTCAGAGACAAAGGTTCCACCGGTAAGAATGGCTATATCCTGAAGCATGGCCTTTCTTCTCTCACCAAAGCCTGGTGCTTTTACAGCACAGCATTGCAATACTCCTCTCAATCTGTTTACCACTAGGGTTGCCAAAGCCTCGCCCTCTACATCCTCAGCGATGATGAGAATAGGCTTTCCTGAACGAGCAACTTGTTCCAAGACAGGTAAAAGATCTTTCATTGAGCTGATCTTCTTGTCGTAAACGAGAATGTAAGGATCCTCCAAGACGCATTCCATCTTATCTGGATCTGTTATAAAGTAAGGAGAGATATAACCCCTATCAAATTGCATACCTTCCACTACATCAAGGTAGGTTTCAAGTCCCTTGGATTCCTCCACTGTAATAACACCTTCTTTACCAACCTTGTCCATGGCATCAGCTATGAGATTTCCAATGGTGGTATCATTGTTAGCAGAAATAGTGGCCACCTGAGCAATCTCCTGACGAGTCTTGCAGGGTTTGCTTAGCTTCTCTAGCTCCTTAACAACCACATCAACGGCCCTATCAATACCTCTTTTTATGGCCATAGGATTGATACCAGCTGCTACGAGTTTAACGCCTTCTTGAAAGATGGACTGAGCAAGGACAGTCGCAGTAGTGGTTCCATCTCCAGCTACATCACTGGTTTTGGAAGCCACTTCTCTTACCATCTGGGCTCCCATGTTCTCAAACTTATCCTCGAGTTCAATCTCCTTGGCTACCGTTACACCATCCTTGGTGATTAGTGGAGATCCAAAGGATCTCTCTAAAATGACATTCCTTCCCTTTGGACCAAGGGTTACCTTAACAGCATTGGCAAGCTTGTTAACGCCACTGAGGATTTTATCTCTGGTATTAGCACCATAAATGATATCCTTGGCAGCCATAAACGCACCTCCTCCTTTTTAATGTGATTTTTATTTTTTAAAGAGACTAACCTTCAATGATTGCTAAAACGTCGTCTTCTCTCATGATTAGATACTCTTCGCCTTTAATTTTGATCTCTGTTCCTGCGTATTTGCTGAAGAGTATCTTATTGCCTTCTTTGACGATGAGAGGTTGCTTCTGCCCATTTTCTAAAAGCCTCCCCTCTCCAACTGCGATAACCTTACCCATAATGGGTTTTTCTTTTGCTGTGTCTGGAATGATGATCCCTGACTCAGTTCTTTGTTCCTCTTCAATTCGTTGCACGAGGATTCGATCGTACAATGGTTTGATCTTCATATAACCACCTCCCTCCTTAGGTATTAATTTTAGTTAACCAAAAAATAATCATTCCTTTGCCAAAGACAAGGGGGCAGAGGAGGTATTTTCAATTGAAGTTCTAAAACTGAAGAAACCCTCTGACTTTTACAAGAATGTCTTGCATGGGAAGAGAAGTATCAACCTCCAGAAGGTTTTCCTCTGTAGGATTTTCAAAGGTCCTCTTCTGTGATAGATAAGTTTCAAATAGGGCATCAGAGACAGTCTTCTCTTTGGTTCTCCTAAAAATCCTATCTTTGATAACCTCCTCAGGTGCCTTGCAAAGTATCCATAGTGGAGTGACACCCGCCTCTCGAAGAACCTCTTTTAATACCTCCCTATAGCGCCCTTCTTTGAAAGTGGCATCAAGAATAACATCTCTTCCATAGGAGATCTCCTCTAAAGCATACTCAATCATTTTCCTATAGGTTTTTTCAGTGATCTCTGGGGTATAGATACCCTTTTCAAACTCGGCATAGTAATGCACCTCAGGTTCCAACCCTAAAAGTTTTTTGCGAGTTATATCTGAAGAGATGTATACCGCAGGTGCAAATTCTAAGAAATTTCTAGCAAGAGTGGTCTTGCCTGTGCCAGAAAGCCCCATAAAAACAGCCACCTTAGGTTTACCTCCGGCGTAATGGAAGGCTAAATCAAAATATCTCTGAGCTGTTTCAAGGGCTCTTCTTCTCTCCTCAATTGGAACTCCTTCATCGGCATAGGTGAAACATCCAATTTTTCCTCTCACATAAGCCCGATAGCATTTATAAAAGTCTAAAACTTTCAAAAGGTCTTGATCATTACTCTCTTCCATATATTTATGGATAAAATATCGAGAGAGCTCTCTAAATCTATGGAAGTCTAAATCCATAGCCAAAAAGGCTAAATCTGAAGCCACATCTCCACAGCGAAATCTCTCATTGAATTCGATACAATCGAAGATATATACCCTCTTTAGATTGTCGAAACAGATGTTTGCAGAGTAAAGATCTCCGTGTCCATCTCTTATAAACCCCTTTTCTATTCTACTGTTGAAGAGGTCTTTTTGATTAGCCAAGAAATCTCTGGTGAAGTTAACAATATGTTTGTATTTTCTCTCAGTCAAGGCTTTTCCAATAAAATCCCTGGTTTGTGAGAAATTCTCTTCGCAGTTATAGGTAATTATCTCTATAGTTCCATAATAGTTTACCCTTTCACCTGTTTCAGCTTCTTTGTAGAAGGGAACTAGGCTTTGCACTATCAAGTCAAGATGGGCGTGGGAGATCTCTCCTCTTGTGAGGAGATCCTTCATCATACCACCTGTAGGAAGCTTCCTCATTTTTACAGCATACTCAACTACTTCACCCTCCCCCTCAACGAAGTAGAGATCGTCACTCTTTGTAATACCTACCACACCCAAATACAAATCTCCACAGAGTCTCCTGTTTAGGATAACCTCTTGCTCGCAGTAATATCTTCTTTTATCCAAAGTGGTAAAATCTAAAAAACCGAAATTAACGGGCTTTTTGATTTTATAAACCACCTTATCAGTGATAACTACGTAGGAAATATGGGTTTGAACAACGTAGAACTCTTCCGTTTTAAAAGGAAGGCTTTCACGAGTTAACACTTTATCCCAGTGAATCATTGCACCCATCAGACTTCATGATAACTTAAAATGGAAAAAAATTCAACGAACAACTTTTTACAACCCTCTTTAACTTCTTTGAGGATTTTTCCTCGTTTCAGTAACATTTTCATTTACCTCATCTATAGATAAAAAAACATTTAATTCAAAAAACCTATTTGTCTTATAACGCTTTTGTGATTATTTTGATCTTTAAAACCCTTGGCAGTATCGGAGATGATCATAGAGATTGATGCCCGAGGACTTCCCTGTCCTCAACCAGTCATTAAGACCAAAGAGGCCTTAGAGGAAACCCCTCCTGGGTCTCAGATAAAGGTAATTATCGATAGCGAGGTATCCCTAACAAATATTAAAAAATTCCTTTCTGCCCAGGGACATAGACTTATCAGTGAAATTCAATCAGGTTCAGATTTTCATCTCCTGATTGAAAAAGGAAGTTCCCTTCAAGAGGAGGAATATGTTATCACCTGTCCTACCTCTGAAAAAGGACCATCACTTCTAATCATTGTGGCAAGCGATCACATGGGAGATGACAGAGAGTTGGGGAGACTTTTACTAAAAGGTTTTTTTGAAACCATGTTAGCACAAAATCTCCTTCCAAATAGGATTTTCTTCATGAATACAGGAGTTAAACTTACCACAAAAGATGAACCCTTTATTGAAATACTCGGTAAACTTGAAAAAAAGGGAGTAGAAATATTTTCCTGTGGTACCTGTCTTAAACATTACGGTCTGGAAGATCAACTTAAAGTTGGCTTCCGAGGAGGTTCTGAAAGCTATATGGAACCCCTTTTCAGCTACTCAAAGGTTGTTTACATAAGATAACAAACTAACAAACCTCTTCCCAAAACAGCATTATCCATTAAAATTATCCTCTTAAAGAAATTAGAGGGACGCTTTAGATGAAATGTAGCAGACTCAAAAACCTAGTTAGAGACTGGTATCAACAGGTCAGATCTTTTACCCTGTCTCCCCTTAAGATGATGGACCTAGTTAACAAGCACATAAAACAATGCCCTACATGTCAACAGGATGAAGATCTTCCCCTTGAACTTGAGCAACTTAGGGAGATCGTTCGAGTGCCCCACACTGTGGCCACAAAAGAGGAGAAGATTGCTGAGGAGCCAGTGTATGTATATGAAGAGGAGATAGTTGAAGAAGAGGAGGAGATTTAATTAAACATTATTCTATCGAAGCCTTAAAGGCCTTTTCAAAAGATTCATATTCAAACTTGAAACCTAGCCTTAATAACCTCTGGGGTATAACCCTGGCGCTTGCCATAATAACTTCGGCAAGTTCACCGTATAGGATCTTGAGGCCAATCTTAGGGACAGGAAAGAAGGTTGGCCTCTTGAGTATTTTACCCATGACTTTGGTCATATCTTCATTTCTTACGGGTTCTGGTGAAGTTATGTTGAAAATTCCCCTCTCTTCTGTATAGTAGAGAAATTCTATAGCCCTTGCCAGATCAAGGATGTGTATCCAGGGAAACCACTGTCTACCACTTCCCAGTTTTCCTCCTAAACCAAGCTTAAAAATGGGTAAGATCACCGAGAGCATGCCTCCACCTTTTCCCATAACAATACCAAATCTTCCTACCAAAACCCTTGCTCCCTTGCTTTCGCCCTCCAATGCTTTTTTCTCCCAAACTTCACAGAGTTCGGATACAAAAAGATTACCACGGGGGCTCTCTTCGGTAAGAATCTCCTCCCCAGCATCTCCATAATATCCCACTGCACTGGCATTAAATAAAACCTGGCCCGGTCTTAATGCTGAAACCACCTTCTCAGTGGAGATCACTCTTGAATCCCAAATACGCCTTTTATACTCAGGAGTCCACCTTTTGAAAATGGTCTCTCCCACTAAGTTTATTACCAAATCCCTCTCGGGAACTACCTTCTGCCACTCACCATCCTTTAGAGGATCACCGAAAAGTGCCTCAGTCCCAGGGATTAAACTTTTCAACCGATGAGAATTTCTTACCAATACAAATACCTTCCAACCTCTCTTTAGGAAAAAACTGCTTAAAAAGGAGCCGATGAAGCCAGTTCCTCCGATTAGGAGGAGACTCCTTTGGTTCTCCATAAAGCTTTCTCCAGCTTCTTTGTAGTTTTTTTAGACTTTAAAATTGAGAAACAATCTCTACACAAATAGGCACCACGGCCTGGAAGCCTCTGAGTTTCATCTAAGATTATCTGTCCCTCCATTTTAGCGAATCTGATCATACTGACCTTGGGCAATTTCTTTCTACAAGAGACACAGGTTCTCTCTGGAAGGTGCCCTGCTTTAGGCATTTAAGGCATTTTGAACCCTTTCCAAAAGAACTTTAGCCTCATCTTCCGATAGTTTAGTCAGAAAGGCTATTTTATCTAAAGGTGTTTCTGAAAGGGTTTTCAAATCCTTAATTCCCGCATCATAAAGAAAGCCAGCCACTTCGTCAGACAGGCCTGTGACCTGCAAAAGTTTTGAAAACTCAGGCTCCTGTCTTCTTATATACTGAGTTTCACTCAGTATGTCTATTCTCCAACCAACAAGCTTTGAAGCAAGCCTTACATTTTCACCCTTCCTTCCAATGGCCAAGGATAGCTGATCGTCTGGGACGATTACCTCTAAAGTCTTATTTACTTCGTCTACTATAACTTTACTACACTCTGCTGGCGAGAGGGCGTTGTAAACAAACTTAGCAGGGTCTCTGTCGTAGAGGACCACATCGATTTTTTCCCCCTTTATCTCTTGAAGAACTGCAGAGATCCTTGAACCTCTCACTCCCACACAGGATCCCACAGGGTCTATGTTAGGATTAGCAGAAGTCACAGCTATCTTGGTCCTAGACCCTGGTTCCCTGGCAATAGATAGAATTTTCACTAACCCCTCCTGTATTTCAGGAACCTCCTTTTCAAAGAGTTTTTTTATAAAAGCAGGATGTGATCTTGAAACGAGAATTTGAGGCTCCTTGTGTCTGTAGACCTCTACAACAAGAGCTTTTATCCTATCTCCACGATGATACCTCTCATTGGGAATCTGCTCCTCTTCAGGAAGAAGAGCCTCAGCCCTGCCTAAATTGAGAATAACATCCCTCTTACTGAAACGATGCACATAACCAGTGACAATCTCTCCTAATTTGTGTTTAAACTCATCGTAAATTATTTGTTTTTCCGCACTTCTTAACTTTTGAGAAAAGACCTGTTTTAAGATCTGAGCCGCAATTCGCCCTAAATCTTGAAGATTGATCTTCTCACCAATCATATCTCCAATGCTGACAGAGGGAGAAAGCTCTCTTGCCTCAATGAAGGATATCTCTCGGTTTGGATCCATTACTTTGTCAACCACTTCTCTGAAGAGAAATATCTCAATGTCTCCACTCTCTTCGTCAAACTTGACTTCAACTTTGGCATTGTTTCCAAACTTCTTCTTAGCAGCTGTCTTTAAACCATCAACCAGTGCTTCTACCACTATTTCCTTGCTGAGGCCTTTCTCTTTGGTCAAAGCCTCTATTATCTTCTTTAATTCCTTTTGTGTCTGCATCTATTACACTCCTTACTTAAAAGTTATTTCTCCTTGTAGATTTGCCTTCTTAATATTACTAAGTGTTATCTCAAGAGTTTTACCCTCAACCTCAAATTCGAGTATCTCTCCCTTGACACCAAGGATTTTTCCTACAAAATTTTTCCTATTTCCCAGTGGATTTATAAGTGTTAACTTTGCCTTCTCTCCTTTAAACCTTTCAAAATGTTCTTTAGTTTTTAGTGGTCTGTTAATACCAGGACTGGATACCTCCAGGTTATAGGGATGGTGAATGATATCCTCCTTATCTAATAACTTACCAACCATTTCGCTAATTTTGGCACAATCGGAGATGGTAACGCCCCCAGGTTTATCGATGTAAAGTCTTAAAACCCAGCCTGAGGGCTCTCTTCTCCAATCCATATCCACTAACTCAAATTTTTTCTTCAGTATGGGGAGCTCAAGGAGTTCCCAGATCTTTTGTTTTAAATCCTCTCTCATGGCCTCGTAGTAAAATTTTTTCAAATTTTAACTTCTCAAACCCCATCTGTCAAGAAAATGTATTAGTCCATAGGATTTTAGACTAAGGAGAATTCTCGTAAAATTTATAACAAATCTACTCCAAAGGTGATACATTCCCAAGTCCAAAACTTACTCCAAAAGTCCCTCCACTCCTGCTCAATAAATGACTACTCTTCATAGGCAAATCCAAATCTACTAGCCACATCCTTCGCCTCCTTTTCTTCCTCTCAATAAACCTTCCCGTCAGCCATAAAAACTAAAGATTCTTCACCACCTCTCCTCGAAGTACCCCC
>JANXDB010000039.1 GCA_025060015.1 Caldimicrobium sp.
GTCGGGCCCGTGTCTCAGTGCCCGTGTGGCCGACCACCCTCTCAGGCCGGCTACCCGTCATAGCCTTGGTGAGCCATTACCTCACCAACTAGCTGATGGGCCGCGAGCCCCTCCTCAGGCAGAAGCTTGCTATGCAGAGGCTCCCTTTCATTGTCAAACTTGCGTCCGACAACTGTATCCGGTATTAGCCACCCTTTCGAGTGGTTATCCCAGACCTGAGGACAGGTTACTCACGTGTTACTCACCCGTCTGCCGCGGTACTGGGGCCGAAGCCCTTTCCCGCACGACTTGCATGTGTTAAGCGCGCCGCTAGCGTTCGCCCTGAGCCAGGATCAAACCCTCAGGGAAAATTGATCCGGCCCTCTACTGCCCACTAAGACAGTAGAACCGCAAAGCTACCCAAGGCCAAGCGCTATTCTATTTTCAAAGATCAGTAACTTTAATTTAATACTCTTTTGATAATTGTCAAGAGAAACTTTTAAAGATCTTTTAAAGTGTTCTTAACCATCTTTTAATTTAATACATTAAAACAAATTGTCAAGAGGTATCTTGATTGGCACCTCTCAAAGAAAAGCTCAATTAAAATATTATCAAAAAAAATAACTTGTCAAGTCCCTTCACCATGGTTTTTCAAAGAGCCAACTGACAAACACATTATAATTTAATCAGAGTTCCCTTTTTGTCAAGAGGATAAAATATCTATATCCCTTAAATCATCTAACTATCTTTTCTTCCTCCTTCCAATTTATATTTTTCATAAATGCCTCTACATAATCAGCCCTCTTAAGACCATAATCTATCATAAAAGCATGCTCAAATACATCAATAATCAACAGAAGATTACAACCAGCAGGATGTCCCACGTCATGCTCATTTATCCAAAAATTAAAGAGCCCACCTGTCTTTGTATCCTGATAAAGTGCTACCCATCCAATACCCCTCATCAAAGAGGATGCCCTGAAATCCTTTAACCAATCCTCATAACTACCAAAGCTTTCTCTAATTAGCCTATCTAATTTACCCGCTTTCGGAAATACCCCATCACCCCCTAAATTCTCAAAATAGTACTTATGAAGTCTCATGCCATTCCCATCCGAGTCTTCATTTAAGCTCGGCAAATTCTGGTGTCCCACTCTTACCATCCTTCACCATAGCACTTAAAGTCTCTAAAAGTTTGTTTGTATTAGTTACCTATCCGTTGTAAAGGGTAAAGTGATTTTTCAGTAGGGTATTACTAAAACCAGACATACCTAAGAGTTTTGAATAGTCTTTGGCTTTATATAACATTGCTCCCTCCTTTTTTGGGTAGTTCTCTGGCAATCTGTGCTAAACTTTGATCATAGATCCCAGCAATAAGCAAAGCCCCTAAGAAAGCTCCTACACCTTTGAATAAATCTCGCCTCGTAAAAGTTTCCATGTAAATCCTCTCTTTTTTAATTATCTATTATAGATAGTCAAAACTTGATTTAGCACCTAATTTTGAAAATTTTACCTCTTATTATCTACTTTCTTTGAAAGTTATAGACTTAGATAAAATTGTATACCTAAGCTCGTTTCTTTGAATTTTCTATAGCTTACTTTTGAAAATCTCGTAAGTTTCTTCGTCAAAGAGACAAAACTCGATCAATTCTAATGAAGTCTCCTTTTCTTGAAAATAATTCTTGGCTGTGGTGACAAGAACCTCTGCAACTAGATCCTTGGGCACACCGAATATTCCCGAGCTAATGGCAGGAATGGAAATGGACTTTAAACCGTAATCACTGGCTAAATCTAGACTCCTAATTAATGCAGATTTAAGTTTTTCCCTTTCATTGCCCTCCCCCCAACGAGGGCCTACTGCATGAATTATGTGCTTGGCTCTTAGCTTTCCCGCTGAGGTAATCACTGCTTGGCCAGTCTCCACATAGCCGATCTTATCACTCTCCTCCTGAATTACATAACCACCCTTTTTCACCAAAGCCCCTGCCACACCTCCAAGATGCCTCAGGTGATTATTAGCAGGATTAACAATGGCATCGCAATCCCTCTCTGTTATGTCACCACGAATTATCCTCAAAGTCTTACCTCGAATTATTTTTTCTGTCATACCTCTGGGACCTCTTTCTTTAGATTTTCATGCCTTAACATCTGAAATACTCGCGATCATCAAAATATCCACCTCTGATAATATCCCCTTTGAGATCACGAATGTGCGCAGACTGACCCTCACCCAGAGTCATACTCATAAGAATCCACTCTCCCCACTGTCTCTTCTCTCTAAATCCAAACTTATAGTAAAAACTTATCGCTTTTCTGTTATTTCGACCAACCCAAAGCTCAACCCTTCTTAATCCCTGTTCCGCCCCATGTTCTACTACCTTTTGCATGAGCCCCTTAGCTATTCCCTTTCCCTGTTTTTCTGGTATTACGAAGATCTCATGTATAGCCAGAACTCTTTGGCCCTCATAATTAACCCAGTTGGCATCCCCAGCTATAAATCCTAATCCTTGCCCCTCTTCTTCTGCTAAATAAAAACCTTGAGCATCTCTCTTATACAACCATTTGAAGTATTTCTTTATCTCAGAGATCCTTTTGTACTTATACTCCATTAACCCACCATAGGCACTCTCATAAACCTCTACAAAGGTTTTTAAATCTCCTTTACTTACTTTTCTTATTAACATGAGATCTGGTCTTATTATATCAACACTAGTATTTCATATTAAACCATAAGTAAATTTTATCAAATAACATTTCTTGACCCTAATTAAACTAAAGGATAATTCCATAATTTTAAATCCTGGTTAAAAGACCTCCTTTAACCCATTAAGGGGACTCAAAAAACTTACCCATATCCTCTTTATCTAAGCCAGCAAAGGATGCTTTAAGAATTATCTTGGTCATTACATGGTATAGATCTAACGCTAAAGCTCTAAGACATCAACAGTTGACATTTACAAAGAACCTGAATAAGAGCCCCACAATCATACTTAATTGGTAATAGCCTTATTGGCAATATTTAAAATTTACACAATAATAAATACTATGGCACTTAAGAAATGTTCTTTATGTTCTAAACCTAAAATCGTTGCCAAGATTTTAGGTGTTTGCAGAGAGTGTATTCTTGAAAGGTTTACCGAGGCTCTTCCCTATATAGATCGAGCTCACAAGCTCACAAGAGAAAGCTTTTCATTACCTTCAAGCTCTCTAACTGAGGGAGGGGGTGCCCGTTGTAACCTCTGTGCGCGGAAATGTTTAATCCCCGAGGGATGCTCGGGGTACTGTGGTCTCCGAAAAAATACCGAGGGAGTTATAAAAGGCCCACATCACAAAGAGGCCTTCGTCTCCTGGTATCTTGATCCCCTTCCTACCAATTGTGTTGCTGACTGGTTTTGTCCTGGTGGAACAGGCTGCGGTTATCCTCAATTTTCCTACAAAAATGGACCAGAACAGGGCTTTTATAATTTGGCAGTCTTTTTTGAAGGCTGTAACCTCAACTGTCTATATTGTCAGAATTGGCATTTCCGCTACAGCCATCTTCGTTCGAAAAAGAGTTCCCTGAAAGAACTTCTAATGAGTTTAAATCAAAAAGTGGCTTGTGTGTGTTATTTTGGTGGAGACCCCTCTCCTCAGGCTCCCTTCGCCATAAAATTAAGTAAATTAGCTATAGAAAAACGAATGGATTCTATCCTCAGGATATGTTGGGAAACAAACGGGCTCTTTAGCCAGGCACTCCTCCCGCAGATCATAGAGCTGTCTCTGATTACGGGAGGCATCATAAAAATTGATTTAAAAGCCTGGCATAAAGAAATTCACCTAGCACTCACAGGCTTTGGGAATGAAAAAATACTACAAAACTTTGTCTTTGTCGCTCAGTTCATAAGCAAAAGAGAAAGTGTGCCTCTCCTAACGGCGAGCACTTTACTTGTACCTGGCTATGTAGAGGAAGAGGAAGTTTATAACATAGCCAAATTCATAGCCGAGCTTAACCCAGAGATCCCCTACAGACTTTTGGCCTTCTCACCACAATTTTACATGTCAGATCTACCATTATTGGAAAAGAAAAAGGCAAATGAGGTGCTAAAGTTAGCAAAAGCTGCTGGGCTCAAAATAGTTTCCTTAGGGAACGAACATCTCTTGAGATGAAAAAGTAACTAACCAAAGAAAGGAAAGATCTTGCTAAGTAAATAACCAAAAAATCCAACATGCCTTAGCAGAACTGACACCCTTCTACCCCTAACATAGTAATCATAGATAAGAACTTTTTCCGTTTCATATCTCTCACCTAAAAGCTTAATCTCCAAAAATTCACCCTTAAAGTGTTTCTTTATCACGTGCTCACAGGCCTTGATTATTTCCTCCCTCATGCGCTGATAATCCCCCTCAGTAGGATTATCTGGTAAAGCATATATAAACCAGCCTCTAAAATAGGGCTTTTCATTCTCAAAAAGATAGACCAAAAACCTTAACTTCATGTATATACTACCCCCCCCTATATGTTCCACGTGGAACATATAGTAAAAAAATTTCATCACAAAAAACCTCTACTACTATGCTCTGAAAGAGCTGCATAAGTCCATAGGATTTTAGACTGAGGGGAATTCTCGTTAAATTTATAACAAATCCACTCCAAAGGCGAGATATTCCCAAAAGCGCATTGCACCCTCTCCGTATTATACCACCTCAAATACCTCATAAGCTCCTTAAACTCAATAAACTCCTCCTCCAATGTCCTGTTAAACCTCTCTACATATCCATTCCCTCCTTCTCAAGCTCGATCTGATCGCCCCTTATCTCAAAAGGAGCTTCCGCCTTATACTTACTCCAAAAGTCCCTCTCACTCCTGCTTGATCGTAGCACCACAGATACCAGAGAAGCTTCGATGGTAACTTCTCTGCTAAAGAAGTTGTGAAATTCGATGACCTTTAACCTAAAGGCGCCTTCTTTTCTTTGGGATGCATCTTTGATTGCTTCTAGTCCTGGCAGCATTTTTAAGTCTTTGATGGGAGATGGGGTTAGTGAGATGCTTAACAATTGATTTTCAATTTTAACACCTTTTTTTCCTTTCAAAAATACCTTAAACTTATGCACCCCCACTCTACGAAATTTTTTCCTTGGTCAATAATAATAAAAATCTGAAATAAAACTTGAAGATTAACTATAAAGGCAATGATGACCACAGCCAGTGAAAGAGTTAAGGGAATATTGGGTTGACAATCACGTAGAGATGATCCCCAGGGATCCAATAGCCGATTACTTGTCTAAAAAAATCAATGCAGTAAGAGCCTCCATTTTGATGGATTGGTGATATGGATTTCCTTTCCCTTTATCGACAAAAGTCCCTCATCTTTGAACCTTTGAAAAAGTCTTGAGAGTGTTTCAGGAGTTATTCCTAAAAGGAGTGCAAGCTGAGATTTACCGATTTCCAGGACCAAGGTTTGCCTTTTACCCTCATCAGATAGATACCATAGATAGGCTAATAGCCTTTCTGATGCCTCCTTAAGAGTAAGATTCTCTATAGTTTTTACAAGTTCTCTTAAACGATGGGCGAAGACTCCTATCATATAAAGGGCGAGAGTTGGATTTTTCTGGATGAGATGCAAAAACCTGTTTCTTTCGATAAACAACAGCTTAACTTCTGTTAAGGCCTGAGCATTGGCAGGATAATTTGACAAAGAGGAGAGAACAATCTCCGCAAAGACCTCCCCTTTTCCAAAGATGTGTATAATATGTTCCTTGCCTTTTGCTGAGATTTTATAGACCTTTACTAAGCCTTCTAAAACTATAAAAAAACCAAAGGCCCTATCACCCTCTGCAAAGATCAGCTCGTTTTTCTCGTATTTCTTTACAACTCCAATGGAAGCTATTTGGTGTAGTAGATCATTAGGTAAACCCTGAAAAAAGAAATTATTACTTAGGGTCTCCTTTATCTCAGCAAAAAGAGCATCCTGTTGTTCCACGTGGAACATTAAATTAGCCTATATTGATCTCTCAAAACGCTCTTTAACTGGTTAAAAGAGGTCTCAGCCAGGTTTGAAAGCGGTAATCTAACTTCTGGAGTCTCAATAAGGCCCATTAGATATAACGCCTCCTTTGCAGGGACTGGATTAGTCTCTACAAATAGGACCTTAAAGAGAGGATAGAGGAAGAAATGAAGCTCCATAGCTTTGGTGATATCATTGCTAAGACAGTAATCCATAAGCTGGGCCATTTCCTTTGGCATTATATTAGCTGCAACAGATACTACACCTCTTCCTCCGAGAGTCATGGTTGGGAAAGCGGTAAAATCATCACCAGATAGAATGACAAATTCCCTTGGACATCTTAGGAAAAGCTCGCTTATCTGTTTTAGATCTCCACAGGCCTCTTTAATCGCAACTATGTTCTCGTATTTTGTTAAACTGGACACTGTCTCTGGCAACAGATTCACTCCTGTTCTTCCTGGAACATTGTAAAGAATGAGGGGAATTTTTGAATTCTCGGCTATGAACTTATAGTGATCAAAAAGCCCTTTTTGGGTCGGCCTGTTGTAATAGGGTGTCACAAGCAAGGCCGCATCCATACCCATTTCCTCTGCCATCAGGGTTAATTCAAGGGTCTTCATGGTATCATTGGTTCCTGTGCCCGCAATCAGGGGGACTTTACCTTTTGCCTCCTCCATGGCAATCTCAAAGAGCCTTTTCTTTTCCTCTTTGGAGAGTGTTGAGGACTCCCCAGTGGTCCCAGATACTAATATTCCATGCGTCCCCTCTTTTAAATGCCATCTTATGAGATTCCTAAAGGAATTTTCATCAATCTTTCCATTTTTGAAAGGTGTAACTAATGCAACTATTGAACCTTTTAAGCTTTCTCTTAAATTCATACCATCCCTCCAATTACTGGTTTTATTTGGTTAATTCTATCTTATAGAGTCTTCAAAAACTTCCATCTTACATAAAATCAGGGTATCTCCCTCTAAGTATATTTGATCATTTTCAGCATTAATATCAATTTCCAGAAGTTCCCCGCCTTTGGTTAAAACCTTAATAGGAGGCTTTAGAAGATTTAACTTGTAAGCAACATAGGCAGCAGCACTGGCACCAGTGCCGCAGGCAAGGGTCTCTCCTTCAACACCCCTTTCATATGTTCTTACTTTTAGAATCTTTTCATCTTCAAGATGAGTAACCTCCACAAAGTTTACGTTGGTCCCCGCTGGACTAAAGATCTCATGGTATCTAATCCTGGGACCAAGTTTATCCAAAGGAGCCTCCTCAACCTTTTCCCAAAATATTACCACATGTGGCACTCCAGTATTTACAAAATGAGCCATAAACCAGTCATAATCAGTGCGAAGAGAAAAACTTAAATTCAAATCCTTGGGCTGAGAGAGGGCAACTTTTACTCTTTTCCCTTTAACCTCTGCATAAATCAGACCAGCTAATGTCTCTAAATAAAAGGTGTTGGGCACAAGTCCTATTTCACGCAAAAGACGAGCCACTCCTCTTGCACCGTTTCCGCACATCTCAGCCACACTTCCATCTGCATTGTAAAATCTCCAGGCAAACTGTGCTTGATTGCAGGTGGGCTTTTCAATCATTATTAAACCATCAGCTGATATGGAGAACTTTGGTCTACAAAGCTTTTGAGCTAAAAGACGTCCCTCCTCTGGCGTAATTCTTTGATCAAGATTCAAAAAAACTATGAAATCGTTTCCTGAGGCAGAGACCTTGTAAAAGCTTGTATCTTTAATCTTAGCCCAAAGATCCATTCTTACTCTCCCTAATGCTAAAAACAACCATCTAAAGCTTCCATTAGCATATCCTGTGGAGGATCTTCATAGAAGAGATATTCACCAATCTTTTTCAGGAGGACTATTGTGAGCTTTCCCTTCCAAACTTTTTTATCTTTAAACATGAGATTAATTAACTCTTCTCTACTGAATTGCAACCCTAATTGGTTAACCCTGTATGGTAATCCTAGATTTGAGAGGAGCTCCACCAATGGCTCATAGACAGGCTCAGAGTTTATCTTCAAAAGCTCCGAAAGCTTCGCCTCTATTGCCATACCTACTGCAACGGCTAGCCCGTGAGATATGGTGTATCCTGAAATAGTTTCCAGGGCATGACCATAGGTGTGCCCGAAATTTAGGACACGCCTTAGGCCTGCCTCCTTCTCATCTTTTTTTACCACCTGAGCCTTTGTCAGACAACTATGATATATCATATACTCGAAATCCTGAGATCTTAGTTGATAAATAGAGGAGGATCTTTTGAGTAAGAAGTTAAAAAGAGGTCGGTTTAAGATGCATCCGTATTTAATTACCTCTGCGAGGCCATTTTTGATTTCATGCTGGGGTAAAGTCTTTAACACCTCGGTGTCGATGTAAACTGCCCGTGGCTGATAGAAGGTCCCCAAAAGGTTTTTTCCCTCTGGCAAATCGACACCAGTTTTTCCACCAATGGAGGAATCAACCTGCGCAAGAAGGGTGGTTGGCACCTGAATAAAGGGAATGCCGCGAAGATAAATACTTGCTAAGAAACCTGCTATGTCACCTACAACTCCTCCTCCCAGAGCAAGGATTAGGTCTTTTCTATCATAGGAGGCTCTTATCATCCTCCTTGCCAAATCAACCACCGTTTGAACGTTTTTTGAGCCCTCTCCCTCGGGGAAGGAAAAAAGCTCTGCATAAAGCCTTGCCTTCCTTAAAATTTCAAGGAGAGTTTCTCCCAGTAATTTCTCCACCCTGGTATCAGTTATAAGGGCGATTTTTCCAAATTCTACGATATTCGTAATATCTCTTGGCAAGAATTCAAGAAGGTTTGCCCCAATTTTAATCTGATAGGCAGGCTTTGTCCTAACGGTTACTACTTTCATGCTTCAGGGATAGGAGGAATTTGTAAAGTGACGGACCTGCAGAAGGGCCTTCTCTTTCGATTATCTGAACTAACGCACTCCCTATGACCAAAGCATCACAGTGTGGCTTAAGAAGTGTTACATGATCTGGCTTTGATATGCCGAAGCCAACTGCCAGGGGAATTGATGATAAATTTTTTAAAACTTTTAGCCTTGCATCCAAGCCCTCTGGCAACACTTCCCTTGCCCCAGTAATGCCCGTTAAGGATACATAGTAGAGAAAACCAGAGGAAAGACGTGCAATCTTTGCCACTCTGTCATCTGTTGAAGTTGGCGCTATTAAAAAAACAGTTGCTAGGCCAGACCTTGCGTTTACCTTTAACCAGGGATCAGCCTCCTCTATTGGTAAATCAGGAATTATAAACCCGTCTAACCCAGCTTTTTTGGCCTCTCTTACAACCCTTTCTAAGCCAAAGCGATAGAGGATATTGTAATAGGTCATGCAAACCAGAGGTATCTCCCGAAAAAGTTCTTTGAAGCTTAAAACTAATTGAAGATAATCTTCAAAAGTTGGCCTATTCTCAAGGGCTCTGACAATAGCCTTTTGAATGGTTGGACCATCAGCTATAGGATCAGAGAAGGGAAACCCTAGTTCAATTAAAACTGGTTCTGCTTCAGCTATATACTTTAGAAATTCTAAAGTAGCTCTCCTATGAGGGTCAAAGGCTGTTATATAGGGGATAATGGCAACCTTTCCCCTTTTTCCAAAATCTCTAATACGCTCTTCGATATGCTTTGCACCTGGCATAGGTTAGTGCTTTTTCTCCCCCTCCAGTATATCCTTAACCTGTGCTACGTCCTTATCACCACGACCAGAGAGATTAATCACCACAAGGGAATCTTTTGGTAAGGTTGGGGCTATTTTAATAAGGTAAGCCACAGCATGGGCTGACTCGAGGGCAGGAATTATACCCTCTGCCTCGGAGAGCAATTTGAAGCCCTCTAAGGCCTCTTTATCGTTTACAGCCACGTATTGAGCCCTTTTAGTATCTTTAAAATAGGCATGTTCAGGGCCCACTCCAGGATAATCAAGCCCTGGGGCAATGGAATGGGCTCCCTTAATTTGTCCTACCTTATCTTGCAGGAGATAGGTGAGCATCCCGTGTAGGACTCCAGGCTCGCCTCTGTTAAGGGTAGCCGAGTGGTGATCTGTATCAAGCCCTAGGCCTGCTGCTTCCACTCCTATTAACTGCACTTCTCTAAACCTTGAAAATGGATAAAAAATTCCCATGGCATTCGAGCCTCCACCCACACAGGCTATCACATAATGAGGTAGCCTCCCTTCTCTTTTCATTATCTGAGACCTTGTCTCTTTGCCAATAATACTCTGAAAGTCTCTTACCATCAGAGGATAGGGATGAGGCCCGACGACGGAACCGATTACATAAAAGGTGTCTCGCACATTAGTTACCCAATCTCTTAGAGCCTCGTTTATGGCATCCTTGAGTGTCTGAGTACCTGAGGTAACAGGATGGACCTCTGCACCAAGGAGCTTCATCCTAAATACATTGAGAGCCTGTCTTTCCACATCTTTTGCACCCATATAGACCACACATTTAAGACCAAGTAGTGCACAGGCAGTAGCTGTGGCCACACCATGCTGACCTGCCCCGGTTTCAGCTATAACTCGGGATTTGTTCATCTTTTTGGCAAGCAAGACCTGACCGATGGTATTATTTAGTTTATGGGCCCCGGTGTGAAGAAGATCCTCTCTCTTAAGATATACTTTAAGATTATTGCCCAAGGCCTTTGAAAGATTACTGGCAAAATACAAAGGAGTAGGCCTTCCTGCATATTCTTGGAGAAGAGATCTCCATTCTCTCCAAAACCTTTTATCCTTACGGATTTTCCTATACACTGCCTGAAGTTCAAGGAGAAGAGGCATCAGAGTTTCCGGAACAAATCTACCTCCGTAGGAACCATAATATCCACGACTGTTTGGATAAGCCATAGTTTTCAAAGTATAAGAAGTTTTCCACATTTTGCAAGGGAATTAGGCTGTAAATTCTCGATATATTTGAACTTAGCTTCAATCATCCTTGGAAATCTTAAGCTTAAGAACGCAAGGTAACAGAAGGTCTAAAGGCTGTTATTCATTTATGGACTGGGATAGAAATTCTTTAAGGTCCCTTTGTGATTCTTGTGTCAATAATTGCTTGCGGAATTAGTTTGGTATTAAAATTTTGTTAATGGGATTAATTTTGGAGATGTGTTCTTAATATGGGCCGCGGAGGACTCGAACCTCCAACCTATGGATTAAGAGTCCATTGCTCTACCAATTGAGCTAGCGGCCCGGCGATTTTCTTTTATAGTAATACTAAATACGCTTCTGTCAAGAACCTATATGAGTCCTTATGATTTTAGACTGAGGGGAATTCTTGACATAATTTTTTGCTATACCATCTTAACGGCATTTGATTATTCAATCCATAAGGCCATCTCTCTACTTTATACCACAACAAATACCTCATCAGCTCCCTATTATACCCCTCTCCATCACACCCCAACTACTCCATATATTATATCAAATCCTCATCTATCGCCCTATTTAATTGCTCCACATATCTATTCCTCTTTCGGATTCCTCGGACAATTAAATTTGCATATAAGCTTAATCTCACTTCTGACCTCCCTCGAACTTACCCCCTCTTTTTCAAATACCTTATTCTCCTCCGTATCTTCAATACTTAGATCTTTCTTATTATTCTCTCTTCACAAAATCAATCCCTAAAGTGCTTAAGCTTCTCCTTAGCTATTCTTGGTCACTTCTTTTAAAATTCCAAAAAAATCCAAAATAAACTCCACAACCTCTCTCGTCAATGCTTTTGTGCCTTCCTCTTTGGTATTCTCGGTTTAGTTAAGTTGAGTCTCTCAAAGTTTTTTGTATCTTGATTCCACATTTACCCTTGACTTTTTCACTCTTTTGGTGAGATGCCTTGCAGGGATAGATATATTTCAATAAAAAAGCAAAACTTGTTCATTTTTTTGAAAAAATAAAAAAATGCATTAGTTCAAGGTCTTTTTAGCCTCTCACTAACCCCTTCTCCCATCAAAGACTTAAAAATGCTGCAAAGACTTGAAGCCATAAAAGATGACTCCCCAAAGAAAAAAAACCGCCTTTAGACTAAAGGTCATCGAATTCAAGAACCCCTCTGGCACAGAAGCCACAGTCGAAGCTTTTGGTATCTGTAGAGCTACTAACGAACGGGAGTGGGAGGGACTTTTGGAATAAGTTTTTGGCTTGGGAAGGTATC
>JANXDB010000005.1 GCA_025060015.1 Caldimicrobium sp.
CTCTCTGAATAGGTCTTCAACTCAAACTCCACTCTCTCACCCCCTACTTCTCTTAATTTAATCAACACCTCCTCCTCGTCAAGACCCTTCTCCTTTGACACTATCAACAAAAACAACTCCACATACCACCTCTCCCTCTCCCCTAACTTCCTCACCACCTCCACAAACCTCACTATCCCCCTCAATAACTCCTCAAGCGATCTATCAAGATTCCTAAGCAAATAAAGATATGCATACACCACACTATAAAGCTCAATCCCCTTCAAAAGCTCCTCTCGGTTAAGGCTCACCAAGTCAAGAAGTAACACCCTGTAGTTTAGAAAGTAGGACCTAATCTCAGGAGGTATTTCAAAGAGTTCCACAAACTCAACGGGATATAGCCAAGGCCTTTCTCCGTGATAAAAAATGAAGGGAAGCACTGGAATAGGTTTTGAGCCTTCTTTGAGGGCCTTTTCAAAGAGAGCGGAGATGTAGTTTAAGATTTGAGCGTAAGTTGAGAGATCTTGATAGGATTTGTGTTCAAGGAGGATGTAGAGGTGAAGAGGTTTTCCGAGGAGGGGGACTTGGGCGATGATGTCAGGAAGGAGGCGTTTTTCTTTGGGAAGGGAGATTTGTTCTTCAGGGACCAGAGAGAGAGCTGAGAGAGATCTAAGTGGAGAAGGAGGTCCTTTGGAAGAAACTCTTGAAGGAAGGCCTTGAGATTTTCAGGGTCTTTGAGGATTGCCTTGGCATAGAGATCATAGGTCTTAAGCTCAGCCATAGAGGAAGTATAAGGGAAATCTCTTGTAAAGGCAAGAGTTAATGTAGGAAAGCTTTGGAATTAAGTGTCTGCGTTTAGATTTTTACCATTCAAAGGGAAATAGGACATTGACATTTAAATCTAATGGATTAACTTTGGAGAAAATTTAAGGGCGTGCCTATGAATCCTGGAGATATCACCATTGGAATTTTGGGTGGTGGCCAACTGGCTAAAATGTCTGCCCAAGCTGGAAGGAAAATGGGTTTTAATATAAAAGTGCTCGATCCCACACCAAATTGTCCAGCAAGTACCGTTGCGGAACATATAATAGGATCATACCGAGATAGTGAATCCATTATCTCTTTTGCCTCCCACTGTGACATAATAACTTTCGACATAGAACATGCAGAAATTGCCCCTTTAAAGACACTTGAGAATAAAAAGAAGGTAATTCCCTCTCCTAGGGTTCTAGAAATAATTCAAAACAAACTTTTGCAGAGAAAAACACTTAAAAATGTCCAATTACCTGTTCCAGAATTTAGAGAAATTACCCATAAAGAGGAGCTAAGAGAGCTTATACCAGTGGTCCAAAAGAGTATAAAGGGTGGATATGATGGAAGAGGAACAGTTATCATTAGAAATCTTGAGGACCTTAGTAAAGCCTTAGATGAACCTTCATTTGTGGAGGAATTCCTTGATCTTGAAAAGGAATTAGGAGTAATTGTAGCGCGAAATGAGAAGGGAGATATAGCGGTTTACGAAGTAGTTGAGATGGTCTTTCATCCAGAGGGTAATCTTCTTGATTATTTATTTTGTCCAGCCTCAATTTCTGAAGATGTTAGAAAAGAGGCTAAGGAGCTTGCAATAGAAGCTGTTAGAGCCTTAGACGGCGTAGGGTTATTTGGAGTAGAATTATTTTTGGATAAAAAAGGAAAACTATACATTAACGAAATAGCTCCTCGCCCTCATAATTCAGGGCACCACACTATTGAAGCCTGCTATACCAGTCAATTTGAACAACATATCAGGGTAGTCACTGGGCTTCCATTAGGTGCTACCACCTTAATGAAACCCTGTGCTATGTTCAATCTTCTTGGGGAAGAAGGTTACACCGGAAAACCCATTTATGAAGGTTTAGAGAAGGTTTTAGCCATCCCTGGTGTCTCTCTTCATGTCTATGGCAAAGCTAAGACCTATCCTCTAAGAAAAATGGGACATGTCACTATTGTTGGAGACACCTTGAATGAGGTGTTAGCTAAAATGAGGAAAGCTAAAGCTTGGCTAAAAGTGAAAGGTGAGGAGAGAATATGAAAGTAGGTATTATCATGGGAAGTGATTCTGATTTGCCTGTAATGAAAGAGGCAGCAGAGGTTTTAGAGGAATTTGAAGTTCCCTATGAGATAACCATAGTTTCTGCCCACAGAACTCCTCAGAGGATGTATGAATATGCTAAGTCTGCGGAAGAAAGAGGAATTGAGGTCATAATTGCGGGAGCAGGTGGATCAGCCCATCTGCCAGGCATGACCGCCTCGATAACCACAGTCCCTGTAATAGGGGTACCTATCTTGTCCAAGGCTTTGAGGGGGGTTGATTCCCTTCTCTCCATAGTTCAGATGCCTGCTGGTATTCCCGTGGCAACGGTAGCCGTTAACAACGCAAAAAACGCAGGACTCCTTGCCCTTCATATTCTATCTATAAAATACCCTGAGATCCGTGAAAAGTTAAAAAAGTATCGGGAAAAGATGAAATATCAAGTGGAGACTAAAGCTAAAAGATTAGAGGAAATGGGATTTAGAGGGTATCTTTCCCAAGATACATCCACCTAAACCAGATATTTTAAAGCCTTTTTGGCTATATCTCGACGATACTGAGCACCGTCGAAATTGATAAGAGACACTACTTGATAGGCCTTTTCTATTGCCAAGGGGATTGTATCGCCAAGGGCTGTTACTCCTAAGACCCTTCCACCTGATGTGAAATACCTGTTATCGACCCTTTGAGTCCCTGCATGAAATACAATGACATCTTCAAAGGCCTTGACCCTCTCTAAACCAAATATCTCTACACCTTTTTTATACTCTCCGGGATAGCCCTCACTTGCCATGACAACACAAAGTGAGGCTTGTTTTTTCTCTTTAATATCAAATTTATATAAATCTCCGTTAAGGGTATTTTTTATCAAATCTAAAAAATCATTTTCTATTCGAGGCAAAATCACTTGGGCCTCTGGATCACCAAGTCTACAGTTAAACTCCAAGACGTATGGTTCGCCTTGAACGATCATTAGCCCGGCATAGAGAAAACCAAGATAAGGATGCCCCTCTTCTTTAAGAACTCTCAGAACCGGTGCTATGATATTTTTTTCGATTTTTTCTCTGATTTCAGGGGTAACGAGAGGAGCAGGGGAATAGGCCCCCATTCCTCCAGTATTTGGTCCCTGGTCATGGTCAAGCAGCCTTTTGTGGTCTTGAGAGGTAGGTAAAGCTCTAAAGCATTCTCCGTCAGTAATTACTATGTAAGAAGCCTCTTCACCCTCAAGTTTTTCTTCAATTACAACCTGATTACCTGCATCACCAAAGATTTTCTTTACAAAGATGTCATGCAAAGCCTTTAGAGCCTCTTCTAAGGTATCACAGACAAAAACACCTTTACCTGCACAAAGCCCATCAGCCTTGATAACAAGGGGTGTACCCCTTTTTTCAATGTATACCTTTGCTTCTGAATAGTTATCAAAAACCATAAAGTCTGCCGTTAGAACACCTGCTTTTTTCATGATCTCTTTGGCAAAGGCTTTGCTTCCTTCCAGCTGAGAAGCCCATCTATCAGGGCCAAATACCACAACCCCTTTAGAGAAGAGAAAATCCCTTATGCCGTTGACTAGAGGCTCTTCAGGACCTGGTATAACAAGATCAATTTTCTCCCTAATGCAAAAATCTGCTATTTTTTCAAAGTCTCTCAATGAGATACCCTGAGGTATATGGGCAATTTCAGAAATACCTCCATTTCCAGGGATACAATATAAAGCTTGGAGATCTTTACTTTTAGAAAGCATGTAGCAAAGGGCATGCTCTCTACCCCCTCCACCCAGAACCAATACCTTCATGAATTAACCTCTTGCCTTTTTCTGGGATAAGATGAATACACCAAATATGGCAGATTTTAAAAGATCAACGGGTAAAAAGGGAATTACCGTAAGCATCAGGATATTTTTAGTAGCTGCAAAAAAGGCTTGATCATTGAATCCTGCTAAAAACCAGGTGACTCCAAAGAGGTAAATGACAAAATGCGCCATTAAACCAAGGGATAATCCATAGAACCAGTTGCTAAGCCACCCCATTTCTTTTGCTTTACCAATTAAATATGCCCCTGCTAAAAATCCCAAAAGATATCCTCCTGTAGGACCGCTTAGGATGAAAACTCCTCCCTTTAAACCGGAAAAGAAAGGCAATCCCATGGCACCAAGGGTCAAATAGATGAGAACACTGGCAACGCCTGCCCTTGCTCCGAGATAGTAACCTATGAATAGAATCCCCAGGGTTTGAAGAGTGAGGGGAACGGGAGTAAAGGGAAGAGGGATTCGTATCTGTGCAAGAATTGCTAGAAGGAGTGTAAAGGCTAAAATATAGATGGCTTTTGCCAATAGGCTTTTCTTTGAATCAAGGACTTCACCTTTGATTAGCATAAGGCTTTGACCTCCTCTTCTGATATTTTGCAAAATTATATAGAAAAATACCTCCTTGTCAAGAAAAATTCTACCTCTTAAATTCATCACTTTATAGTTGAAATATTCTATTTTACAGGTCAAGAAATACACTTTTTTCGCGCAGGACTACCGCTCTTCGACCTTTATACGGAGAAATCGGATATCTTCACAAAGATACTTTGAATTCTGATGACTTGCTCATTGCCCTAAAGTCTCTCTATAATCCTGTGGGGACACCTTGGCAAATGAAAGATAAAGATTCAATCTTGAAAAAATTTTTATACTATTTATTATAAAAACTAAATAAAAATAAGGGTATGATGAAAAATGATTAAAGTAGAAGAATTACAAACAAAAGAGCTTATCTTTGAAGACTATCCCATGGTTAGAGCCCTCTATGGCGAGCGGGGGTCACATTTCAAGATCTTAGAAGAGGCCTTTAATGTAAAGCTGATTCTAAAGGGTAATCATATCTTGATCTCAGGAGAGCCTGAGGATTTGGAATTGACCGAGAGAACTCTAGAGGAGCTATATAGTCTTATAAAATCAGGTTATAACGTATATCCCTCTGACGTAGAATATGCCTCCAGAGTTCTTTTAGAGAATCCCCGGGCAAACCTTAAGGATATCTTTCTTGATACTATTCTCATTACCTCAGGCAGAAAGATGATTTCCCCCAAAGGTATAACCCAAAAAAGATACGTAGAAGCCATTCGAAAATCTGATATCGTTTTTGGCATAGGACCTGCAGGCACGGGTAAGACCTATTTAGCTGTGGCCATGGCAGTGTCTTTCCTGATGAAGGGAGAAGTTAATCGAATAGTTTTAGTGAGGCCAGCTGTAGAGGCTGGAGAAAAATTAGGATTTCTGCCCGGTGATCTTGTTGAGAAAGTTAATCCATATCTCAGGCCTCTCTATGATGCCCTTTATGACATGCTTTCCTTTGATAAGGTGGTTAAGCTCTTCCAAAAGGGAGTCATAGAGGTAGCTCCGCTTGCCTTCATGAGAGGAAGGACTTTAAATGAGGCCTTTATCATCCTTGATGAAGCTCAGAATACCACCACGGAACAGATGAAGATGTTTCTAACCAGGATTGGTCATGGTTCAAGAGCAGTTATCACTGGGGATGTAACTCAAATTGATCTTCCAGATCCAAAGAAATCAGGTCTACTTGAGGCCATGGAGATTTTGGAAGGGATTGAAGGAATTGTTTTTGTCTATTTTACCAAAGGGGATGTAGTAAGACATTCTATAGTTCAGAAAATCATCGATGCTTACGAAAAGAGAGATAGAACCTAATAGATGATTGGATCAGCCTTGATACGAGCACTTTTCCAAGTCTTAGATCTATTTCTTACCATATATCTTTGGTTAGTCATAGCCCGTGCCATCATCTCCTGGGTAAATCCTTCCCCCTATCATCCTGTGGTGAGATTTTTAGACAAAGTCACTGAACCGCTTTTAAGGCCCTTAAGAAGAATTATACCCCCAGTCTATGGGTTAGATTTAACCCCTATTATCGTCATTTTTCTAATTTATCTAATAAAAGAGATCCTTCGTGAATTACTTTTTCTATGATTTGTAATTCCCAAGGGGTTGCATAAAATGAGGGAATTTATATTTTTTGATTTAGACGGTGTAATATTAGATTCCATGGCTTATCATGCACAAGCCTGGATCTTATCCTTTCGAGAATTCGGGCTACATTTTACACCAGAGGAGATATATCTTCACGAAGGGGCTATAGAATTAGAAAGTGCCTTAAGCCTTTTTACTTCTAAAGGTTTTAACCCCACGCCCGAATTCTTTCACAGTGCCTTTAAACTTCAAAAGAGAATATTTAATGAAAAATTTGCCTCCCTCGTAAGACCCTTTCCAGAGGTTCCAGATATGCTTGATGAACTGGGACGGGAGGGAAAGACTTTGGCTCTGGTAACCTCCTCTAGTGAGGAGATCTTACAGCAGGTCTTGCCTCAAAATATAAGAAAACACTTTCAAGTCATAATCACAGGGGATAAGGTTTCAAAGAGAAAACCTCACCCTGAACCATATCTTAAAGCCCAGGAATACCTGAAGGCTTCAAAGGACGATATCTTAGTTGTAGAAAACGCTCCAGCTGGTATCCTATCTGCTAAAAGGGCTCAACTCTTTTGTATAGGTATCACCACCACTTTAAGGGCAGAACATCTTCATAAGGCCGATCTGATAGTTACTAATCATCTGGAATTAAAGAATCAACTTCTTAATGGCAAAGGTGCCTAAAGTCTTCAATTACTATGATTACTTTTCAAGATACAGGGAGATCATACCCGAATTTGATAAATTTTTGGAATATTTAAAGGTTCCCCACCAACAGTACTTCAGAATAAATACTCTTAAAGTAGATCAAGCCAGAGAAGAATTACTTCTTGATATTTTGAAGAGTAAGGGTGTAAGATTGGAAAAGGTCGTTGAGATTCCACATTTTTACAAAGTCATAAACAATGAAGATATATCACTGGGTAACTTAGAGGAGTACAGCCTGGGTCTTTTGCACTCCATGACTCTGTCCAGTGCACTACCTGTAATTGCCCTGAACCCTGAGCCAGGAGATCTTGTTCTTGATTTATGTGCGGCACCTGGTGGGAAAAGTGCACTCATCGCTATGACCACGGAAGATAGAGCTATAACAGTTGCCAATGATAAGAGAATTGACAGACTTACGGCTCTATCTGCCAACATGAAAAGACTTGGGGTCACCTCGGTTATAATAACTCACTATCGTGGGGAGCTTTTTCCACTGGGAATAAGCTTTGATAAGGTCTTAGTGGATGCGCCCTGTTCAGGAGAAGGAAGATATAAGGTAGGATTGGAAGGTGACATACTCTACCAGAGAGGAACGGGCAAAAGTAACCTACCCTCTATTCAAAAGGGTCTACTCGTAAGAGCCTATGACATGCTAAAACCCGGAGGGTTTTTGGTTTACAGCACCTGCACTATAAATCCTGAAGAGAATGAGGAGGTAGTGGATTACCTTCTGAGAAAGAGGCGAGCGGAAATATTAGACTGGAGTTGTCCATTGCCCTACTATCCAGGGTTGACGGAATGGCAAGGCAAAACCTTTCATCCCCATATCGCCAAGACAAAGAGATTTTATAGCCATCAGATAAGAGCTGTGAGTTTTTACATAGCACTTATTGGAAAATTATATTAATTAGTTTATGATCCAACCTATGGAGAAAATAAAAACTTTCTTAAACTTTGTCAAAAGTAATCCTCAAGCTCTTGAGGAAATCAAGGTTTTTTTAGATGCTTTAAATAGAGAAGTTCCTGGTTCTATCCTATCATATCACCTAATAGAACTCTCTCAAGATAAAAATTTACCACCCGCTACCAAGAAGCTGTTATTGGAGTTTTCTGCCGAAAAGGCTTACAGAGACTTACGTTTTCAAGAGGCAATCAAAATTTACAGCCTCCTTTTGAAACTCTTTCCCTCTCAAAATTATCTTGACACTATTGAAAAATTAAAATTTTTTAAAGGGCTAGAGAGGTTTAGAAGTCTGGTTGAGAAGAAGAACATAGATTTTGATACACTACAGGAGTTGTATTTCAGCAGTATAGAAAAAGAAACTAGTATAGAAGCTATGTTGATGGAAAGAAGCAAGATACCCAAAGAGGAAATCCTTGATTCACAGGGACAGCACTATGGTATACCTGCCTTGGATTTAAAATTCCTTATAAATAAAAGAAAATTAAGAAAAATTCCCAAGGTCAAAAACATAAAAAGGAGTTTCTTTGAAGAAAACCTCTGTATTCCCTTTGAATTTGAGGGAAACACCTATCTTATCTGTTACAATCCCGAAGACACAGAAAAAATAGAAAAAGTCAAGAGAATCCTTCAGCTTTCTGATATAAAGTTAGCTTACGCTCTAAAAGAAGACATACTCTTTGCCATTCAAAAATACTATGATGTAATCTTTGAAGATGGAGAACTTCATATTGTAGCAGAAGAAGCCGAAGAGGAAATTGTTGAAGAAACGGAACTTGTTGATTCCACTATTGTGAATCTTGTTAATTTTATCATTGAAGAAGCCTATAAAAGGAGAGCTTCTGATATTCATTGGGAAAGCCTTATTGGAAAGAAAGGTCTTTTAGTAAGATTTCGAGTGGATGGAGAGTGTTTTGAATATGCTACTCTGCCGGAAAGTCAAAAAAGAGGGTGTATCTCTCGTATAAAAATCATGGCTAATCTTGATATTGCTGAAAAGAGACTCCCTCAAGATGGAAAAATCAAGTTCCGAACTAAAGATGGTAAAACCTTTGAAATAAGAGTGGCAACTCTTCCCACAATTGAGAGCAATGAAGATGTAGTTATGAGAATCTTAGGTGGTATTGAGTTTAAAAATTTAGAAGAATTAGATTTATTACCAGAAAATTACGAGGTTATGAAAAGAATTTTAGAATTACCCTATGGATTAATACTTTGTGTTGGCCCTACTGGATCAGGTAAAACAACTACTTTACATGCCTGTTTGAAGCATTTAAATAAACCTAACAAGAAGATTTGGACAGCAGAGGACCCTGTGGAGATAATTCAAAAAGGGTTAAGACAGGTTCAGGTGAATCCCAAAATAGGCCTAACCTTTGCAAGGGTTTTAAGATCCTTTCTGAGAGCAGACCCCGATATAATAATGATTGGAGAGACAAGAGATCAAGAGACAGCTCATACACTAATAGAAGCCTCCCTAACCGGACATTTAGTATTTAGCACCCTTCACACTAATTCAGCTCCAGAGACAGTTACCAGGCTACTTGGTATGGGTATTGACCCCTTTAATTTTGCTGATTCTCTACTTGGTATCATTGCTCAGAGATTAGCCAAACGCCTCTGTCCTAAATGTAAAAAACCACATACCCCAACAGAGGAAGAGATTAGGCATTTAAAGTTCGAATATGGAGAACATCCCACCAAGCCTCTAACTGATGAGCTAATTAACAAAGCTACATTTTATGAACCAGTGGGATGTGAAGATTGTAATTACTCAGGATTTAAGGGACGAATTGCTATTCACGAGATACTTGTTCCAGATGATAAAATCAAAGATCTGATAATTCACAATGCCCCAGCCCAGGAAATCAGAAAGGTCGCCATTTCCAGGGGGTTTCAGACTTTGAAACAGGATGGTATACTAAAAGTACTCAGAGGAGATACCACTTTAAAACAGGTCCTTGCTGTCACACTTAGATAAATGGAGACCAAAGTTGCCTTCTATGGAGCAGCTAAAGGAGTTACTGGAAGCTCATTCCTTCTATCCATAAGAGATAACAAGATTTTAATTGATTGTGGACTTTTTCAAGGTCAAGAGTTTGATAACAATCACCAACCATATCCCTGCAAGCTCAAAGATATCTCGTATCTTATCTTTACACATGCTCACATAGACCATTGCGGACGTTTCCCATGCCTTGTAAATGAAGGTTTTCGTGGAAAAGTGATTGCAACCAAACCCACTTTTCAGATTGCAAAGATTATGCTACTTGATGCGGCTAAGGTGATGAGAGAGCATTACAAGACACTGTACAAAAAGTCCATTAGAAAAGGCACAGCACCACCTCTTCCTCCACTCTACGATGAATTAGATGTCACCGAGAGCTATAAGTATTTTCAGATTGAGCTCCCCTACAACACACCTTATCTCATAAACAAAGAACTTAAAATCACCTTGAGAGATGCTGGCCACATTCTGGGTTCAGCCTTTGTTGAGATTGAAGATCTTAAGAGATCTAAGAAGTTCATCTTTTCAGGGGATTTAGGCAACAGGAACAAACCTATTGTGAGGGATTTTGATACACCACCCCAGGATGCAGATTATGTATTCATTGAGACTACCTATGGTGATAGAAATCACAAGAGTTTTGAGGAATCAAAATTGGAATTCCTACAGGTGATACAGGAAACTGTCAAAAGAGGAGGCAACGTCCTTATTCCTACTTTTGCCCTTGAAAGAGCTCAAGAGATACTATTTGTCCTAAGAGAATTTTATGAGAGGAATCTTTTGTCACCATGTTATGTTTTCCTTGACAGTCCACTGGCTATAAAAGCCACTAAAATATTCAAAGATAATCCATCTTTCTATGACGAGGAGGCCTGGAAGCTCTTTCAAGAAAAAGATCCCTTCCATTTTCCCTATCTCTATCTTACAGAGGACAAGGAAGACTCCAAAGCTATAAATCAAATAAAATCCTCTGCCATCATTATCGCTGGAAATGGAACCTTAACAGGGGGTAGGATCTTACACCATCTCAAGAACAACATATGGCGAGAGGAATGTAGTCTTGTGTTTGTAGGATTTCAGCCGCAGGGCACCTTAGGTAGAAAGATCGTAGATGGATTAGACAGAATTTCCCTCTTCGGAGAAGATCTTCCAGTGAGGGCAAGGGTATATACCATTAATGGATTTTCCTCTCACGGAGGCCAACAGGAATTGTTAGAATGGCTCTTTTCTGTTAAAAATCCTGAAAAGATATTTCTAATTCATGGAGAGTTTGAGAAAATGAGAGTATTCATGGAAAAAATAGCACCGAGGTACGGAGCAGATAAAATCCACATCCCCAACCTCATGGAAGAGATTCCTTTGTATTAGATTTATGCGTATAACTAAATATCTCGCACTGTGTGGATTAGGTTCAAGGAGAAAAACCAAAGAGTTGGTTTTACAAGGGAGAGTAACCGTCAACGGTTGCTCAATCAGAGATCTCTCTTATCAGGTAGATCCTAAAAGAGATATCGTCTGTTTAGATAACAGAGAACTAAGAGTTCCACCAAAGGTTTATTACCTATTCTATAAGCCTCGTGGTTATCTGACCTCTCTTTATGATCCTCATCATAGAACAACCCTGGAGGCATTTTTGAAAAAAATACCCTGCAGGGTCTTTCCAGTAGGTAGGCTTGATAAAGAGAGCGAGGGATTGATTTTACTTACCAATGATGGTGATCTGGCAAATCTATTACTTCATCCCCGTTATGAAATTAAAAGGACCTATCATGTTTGGGTTGAACCGAAACTAAAGGAAGATAAAATACAAGAACTTTTAACCAAAGGTATGAACCTAGAGGGTAAAATTGTCAAGCCGCTGAAATTTGATTTGATTAAGAGC
Source organism: Caldimicrobium sp. (assembly GCA_025060015.1). Taxonomy (GTDB): domain Bacteria; phylum Desulfobacterota; class Thermodesulfobacteria; order Thermodesulfobacteriales; family Thermodesulfobacteriaceae; genus Caldimicrobium. The sequence continues at coordinate 11,580 of JANXDB010000005.1, forward strand.
TTTCAGGGTCAATATGTCTATGAGGTGGTGGTAAAAGAGGGAGTCAAAAGAGAAGTTCGAAAGATGGTAAGTTATTTAGGTGGCAAGGTCTTGAAATTAATAAGGGTTGCCTTTGGTCCACTTAAAATAAAGGGTCTTAAACCAGGTCAGATAAGATCTCTAACTCCCTTTGAGATCAAAACTCTAAAGACCTTTGTTCAGCAAAGAAGCTCAAAGATTTTAGCCAAAGCCTCCTTAGTTGTCTCAACATAATTTACTCCAGGTATATTCGGCCAGGTCTTTAATCCAATCACAGGCTTCCACATCTTGAGAGCTAAAGCTATTTCAGATAGAGTTCCATAACTGCCTCCAATAGAGACCACAAGTTCTGCAGAACGTACCAAGATGACATTACGGGCCTGTCCCATATCAGTAACGATTGGTATCATAATGTAGGGATTTGCCTCTTCAGCTTTGTTACCTGGTAAAATTCCCACTGTGATAGCTCCCGCTTCTTTAGCACCCTTTGCGGCTCCTTCCATGACACCACCAAGACCACCGGTTATGATTATAGCTCCCTCTTTACCTAACATGTAACCCATCTCATAGGAAAGATCATAGATAGTGCTCTCAGCAATGCCAGCACCGATTATGGCAATCCTCTTATTCTTTAAATCCATAGGTTCCCACTAATTTGACGAATCTCACTGGTTCAAGATTCTTAGTATGCAGGACACCACCTTTTTTTATTCCCTTAACAAGCATTTGAGAAAATTCGTCTCCTACCGGTATGACAATCCTTCCACTTTCATTTAGCTGCTCTATCAAAGGAGGCGGGATCTGAGGAGAAGCAGCTGTCACTATGATGGCATCAAAAGGGGAGGCTTCCTGCCATCCCAAGGTGCCGTCTCCGATTTTAAAGGAGATATTCTTGTATCCGAGATCAAATAATGTCTTTTTGGCTTTTTCCTGAAGAGAGGGATACTTTTCGATGGTGTATACCCAAAGAGCAGTTTCTGCTAAAATAGCTGTTTGATAACCTGATCCGGTACCTATTTCTAAAACTCTCTCTGTTCCCTTTAATTCCAAAGCCTCGGTCATTAATGCCACAATATAAGGTTGCGATATAGTCTGTTTTTCACCTATGGGAAGAGGGAAATCTCCATAGGACTGATCTCTGAGGGCCTCCTCTACAAATAAATGTCTTGGCACCTTCAACATGGCTTGAATGACCCTCTCATCCTTGATGCCCCTTGCTTTTATTTGAGATTCAACCATTCTCTCTCGGGCTATCCTATACACATCCTGATTATTAATAGCCATGGCTATTTGCTCTTTTTCAAAGGATTTTCAACTGTATAGTAAAAAACATCCTGAAGGACTTCTCCATGGAAGATAAGTTTGAGGACCTCTGTGTAGTCTTCACCCTTATAACCTCTTACCACTGGAAAATTCTCCCAAAAATTCATCACTCGATAATAGTAATACCATTCCTCTTTACCATCAGGCATTAAAAAGGCTTGGACCGGAGGTCCAAGTAGTCCCAAAACTTCATTTTTTGTAGTAAGTCCTTTATGAACTAGTGATGCTTTGGAAGCAAGATTTGGCCCTGGTTTAGCTGCACAGGCAGTCACGAGGAAAACTGATAAGAATATTACTATGAAAACCTTCATAGAATATAATTAAAACACATATTTTAAAATTGTCATCAAAGATAATTGAACTATCCTCACCATGATGCCTGAAATTGAGTAGTTGGGATTGATAACTTACAATCTTACTTGATTTTTTCTAATAACGTGTTTAATTTGATAAAAAATAATAAAGGGTGAGTAAAGATGAACTATAAAAAAAAGCTTTTTTTAGGCCTTTTCTTAGGATTTACCCTATTTTTTCTCTTTTCTCAAGCACTCTCCTTAGAAAAAAAAGAAGACACCTTTAGAGCACTTAAACTCTTTTCCCAAATCTTTCGTTTAGTTGAGGAAAACTACGTCACCGAAATTAATCCCAAAGATCTCATCCTTGGAGCCATCGAAGGCATGCTTACTTCTCTAGACCCTCACTCATCCCTTATGAAGCCAGAGGAATTTAAAGAACTTGAAATCGAAACCAAAGGTTCATTCACAGGAATCGGTATCGAGATTACCATAAAGGACGATGTTATAACGGTAGTGGCTCCTATTGAGGATACACCTGCCTGGAAAGCGGGCATTAGACCAGGAGATAAAATACTTAAAATTGATGAAAAATCAACTAAGGGAATGAAAATCACTGAAGCGGTAAAACTTCTAAGAGGTCCAAAGGGAACTAAGGTAAAGATAACCATTCTAAGAAATGACAAGGATATTTCTGAAATAACCTTAATCAGAGATGTAATACCTATAAGGAGCGTAAGAGCAAAAGTTTTGGAGACCGGTTATGCCTATGTGAGAATAAGTCAGTTTCAAGAAAAGACCCGTGAAGAGCTTGTTTCCGCCCTAAAACAGTTGGAAAAGGAAACTCCTCTCAAGGGAATCATCTTAGATTTGAGAAATAATCCAGGAGGACTTTTATCATCTGCTGTGGAGGTAAGTGACGAATTTTTAGAGAATGGAACCATTGTATCTATAAGAGGAAAAAGCAAAGCCAATCAAATGGAATTTAAGGCCCAACCCAATCCTCCAGACAGAAAACACAGATACCCTATAGTGATCCTGATTAACCATGGATCAGCCTCAGCTGCAGAGATTGTCACAGGTGCTTTAAAGGATCACAAAAGGGCTCTTGTACTTGGAGAAAAGAGCTTTGGCAAGGGATCAGTCCAAACGGTTATCCCCATCGAGGACAACTACGCAGTGAGATTAACCACAGCTCTTTATTACACACCAAACGATGTTACAATCCATAAACAGGGTATTCAACCTGATATAGAACTTCCCTCCTCCGATCTTCCAAGCAAAAGAAATGGCAAACAGGATAGAGAGGCTGTTTTTGAAAACAGGACCTCTAGATTCTTTTCTACCCCAGAAGAAGACTTTCAGGTAAAGATGGCCTTGAATATTCTGAAAAATATAAAGAACATAACTCAGCTAAAGTATTAAATTCATTTTAAGATGTGGGATCTTCAAATATTTATACTTCTTCTTCCTGTGCTCTTGCTTTCTCTTACTATTCACGAATTTTCTCATGGTCTGATAGCCCATCTTTTGGGTGACCCTACACCCTACAAAGAGGGTAGGCTTACTCTTAATCCTATCAAGCATTTGGATATTTTTGGTGCTTTAGCCTTAGTATTAACTCAAGCCATAGGTTGGGCTAAACCTGTCCCTATCAACCCAAATTATTTTAAAAATCCATGGCGAGATATGGCCCTTACCTCTGCTGCAGGACCGATCTCCAATCTACTACTAGCTACCATCTTTGCCTTTTCCTATCATCTCTTTCAGGCCTTTAATCTGTCTCTCGGAAGCCTAAAAATTTCCGAACCCCTTGCTCTAATATCTTACCTGGGAGTAAGAGTAAACTTGGGTTTGGCGTTGTTTAACTTCCTGCCCATTCCACCCCTTGATGGAAGTAAAATCTTGGTAAAATTTTTACCCTTGTCTTGGAGAGCAAACTATCTCCGGCTGGAACTGATAGGCTTTTTTATTATACTGTTCCTTGCCTTGACAGGAATATTAGGGATAACACTCTACCCTATTCTGAAATTTCTTGCCAATCTCCTTCTCAACTTCACCTCTATCCTCTTCAAATGATAGCCTTAGATCATCGTTACTTTTGGGTTTTTTATCTTTACATTTTCTCTGGTCTTCCTTTGGGATTTTTCTATACCTTCTTGCCTGTTTATTTCAGATCACATGGTGTAGATCTGATAAGCATAGGGCTTCTCTCCTCTGCAGGAGTATTCTGGAGTCTTAAACCCCTTTGGGCTCCCCTCGTTGATAAATACGGACAAAAGAGTAGCTGGATGGCACTCTCTCTACTTGGAATCTCCCTTGCCATATTCCTGATATCCCATTCAGAGGCTGAGGTCTCAAAGTTATGGATATTGCTTACACTGTTAACTTTCTTTTCTGCAACCTTTGATACAGCTCTTGATGGTTTTATCATAGACTACATACCAAAGGAAAAGTTGGCTCAAGCAAATGGTATAAGACTTTCAGCCTACAGACTAGCCATGATCTTTTCAGGAGGCTTCTTAACAGCCCTTTCACAATACCTACAATTTAAAATTCTCTTTCAAACGCTCTCGATTTTTGCCCTTATGTCTGCCATATTTATCCTTACCAGAAAGTCTTTGCACATAGAAAACAAAGAAAAAAGAACACTTAGTCTAAAAGATCAATACTGGTTTCCTCTAAAGGAGATTTTACAGAGAAGAGGAATTTTTTGGCTTCTCCTATTTATAGCAACATACAAAATAGGAGATGCCCTTATGGGTGGCATGATCTACCCCTTTTGGGTGGATAAAGGTTTTAGCAGATTAGAAATCGGGCTAATTTCTGGAACCTTGGGTTCAGTCTTTACCATCCTAGGATCCCTCATTGGGGGATACTATACCAATAGATTTGGTATCAGAAGTGGACTTTTATATTTAGGCCTATTACAGGCTGTTTCCAATTTAGGTTACACTTTGGTGGCTCTACCAGAAATAGACAAAAGGTGGATCTATCTTGCAAGTGTTGTGGAGAGTTTTACTGGAGGTATGGGGACTGCTGCCTTTGTTACCTTTCTTACCCTTAACTCCCACAAAGATTTTTCCTCTACCCAGTATGCCATATTTTCCACCATCTTTAGTCTAACCATGGTCTTTTCCCGTGCGATCAGTGGCTGGGGAGCAACTCACTTTGGTTATTTTTATTTTTTCGGCTTAACTTTTTTAGTAGCCATTTTCCCTATTTTTCTGATTTTTTTTCTTCTTAGAGATGGTCATGCCAAAGAGTCTTTATACTCTATCTTAAGACATTAATAACTCCTTGGGAGGGAGCATGAAATCGTCTACCATTGTGGTCACTGGAGGAGCTGGTTTTATAGGTGCAAATTTAGTCGATGCCTTAAATCAAAGGGGAGAAGATAGAATTATAATCGTTGATCACCTAAGAGATGGAGTTAAATGGAAGAATTTAGTTGGACTTAAATTCGTTGACTATTTTGATCGAGACGATTTTTTGAAACTTATTGAGGAGAATAAAATCGCTATTCCCTCAGTTATCTTTCATCTTGGGGCCTGCAGTGATACCACTGTAAAGGATTTACGATATCTCTACGAGAACAACTATCTTTACTCTGTAAAGATCTGTGAGTATGCCCTAAGGCATGAGGTTACTTTTATCTATGCCTCTTCTGCAGCAACTTACGGTGATGGGTCTCAGGGATTTAAGGACGATGAGCTCCTTTTAGATAAGTTAAAACCTCTTAACCCCTATGGTTTCTTTAAACACCTGTTTGACCTGTGGCTCCTAAGAAGAGATCTTTTTAAAAAGGTTGTTGGCTTAAAGTATTTCAACGTCTTTGGGGATAAGGAATTTCACAAAGGTGACATGAGAAGCGTGGCTCTTAAGGCCTACGAACAGATTAAAAAAACGGGAAAAGTTAGATTGTTTAAATCCTATAACCCTAATTATGAGGATGGAGGACAGCTTAGAGATTTTATCTATGTTAAAGAGGCAGTGGAGGTTACCCTTTTCTTCATGGAACATCCCCATATTAAGGGTATTTTCAACATTGGAACGGGGAAGGCAAGATCTTTTAAAGATTTGGTAACAGCGGTTTTTAACGCCTTGGGACTCCCTCCATCCATTGAGTACATAGAGATGCCAGAAAACCTACAAAAACAATATCAATACTTCACACAGGCCGATATTAGCAAGTTATATCAGGTTGGATATAATAAAGGGATGAGAGAGTTAGAAGAGACTATCAAGGATTATGTTAACTTTCTTGAGAAACATTACTCATATTTTGTAGCCTGAAATGGAAGGGCTTTCCCTCATCGACTATCTAAAGGGACTGCTTCTAAAAAAAGAGCCTAGCACCTGTCAGATCGAGGATAAGGAGGTTCTTTATCACCTTAAACTGCTAAAAGAATTGGAGTTAAGAGATTTTCTTATTCCAAGGATTATTCTGAAGGCTTTAGACTTTCACTATAGCTGGGAAGAAGTGAAGGAGTATATCATCAACTATCCTCATCACTACTACCCAGTTTATAAAAATACCCTTGACAATTATCTGGGTTATGTGAGACTTAGAGACCTTGTTTCTGGTAGCAAAACCGCTATCTTCAACTGGAGAGATTTTATCTTTCCGCCTCTTACTTTACCAGAAACCTTACCAGTTCTATCGGCTATTGAAAAATTTCGAAAGGAAAATGTGTTAGTGGCCTTCGTTGTAGATGAACATTCAGAGTTTATTGGAATTGTAAGATTTATAGACATCATGGAAGATATCTTTCTTGGGACTGCTAAATGCTATAAGGCTGATCCTGAGGGATGGATAACCCTTCCTGCCTCAACTAAACTGAGGATAATTGAAAGATGTTACCAAATAAAACTTCCAGAGGGAAACTTTGAGACTATCTCTGGATTAATACTGGATCTACTCAAGCGAATTCCACGAAGTGGAGAAAGGATCTCAATACCACCCCTTCAAATTGAAATTTTAGAGGCAGATGAGAGAAAAATTGATAAGGTTAGAATTAAAATCACCTCTTAGTATTTACTCTCTGTGCATCCTCTCCTCACTCCTACTCACCCTGAGCTTTCCCAAATTCGATTTTAGTTTTCTTGTCTTTTTTGCTTTGTTACCCCTTTTCTTGGCTTTATCTTGTGGGGAATTTTCCATTCTGAAAATCCTTCAAGTGAGTTTGATCTTTGGAACAATTCATTTTTCAACCCTGCTTTACTGGATTGCCTATACTTTGAATAGATTTGGAAATATTCCTTGGCTAGGTGCTATACCAATTCTAATTTTGCTTTCACTTTACCTAAGCCTTTATCTTTTCCTCTTTGTATGGCTTTCCCTTAGAATAAAAGCCTTTTTCAAACCTACTTTTCTGAAGGGTCTCCTTGTTGGCTCCATTTTTGTCTCCTGTGAATTTCTCAGATCTACGCTGCTTACAGGCCTACCTTGGGGGTTAATAGGTTATCCCTTGGCCTCTTTTACACTTCTATTGCAAAGTGCCGATATCTATGGTATTTGGGGACTTTCCTTTTTGGTGGTTTTCATTAATTACTACTTTTTTTTCACAATTAAACATCTCTCCGATAGAACTTACAAAAATACCTCTTTTTTGGTATCACAGATCCTCTTTGGTATGGTGATCACAGCAGTTCTATCCTACGGAAATCATGCTCTAAGCCTGTGGAACCATGTGTTGAAGCAAGAAAAAGGTTCCCTTAGAGTCACTCTTTTACAGGGAAATATCCCACAGGAGTTGAAAGAAGCAAAGGAGAATGAAGTTTCTTTGAATACTTACGAAAAACTCTTTTGGAAAGCCTGGGAAAAAAAACCTCAAATAGTTTTTCTACCAGAAACCTCCTTTCCATTCTATTTTCCCAATGAACCTAAGCCCTCTATGGAACTCCTTAGCTTTTTTGACAGAGTGAGAAGGGATGCCCTATTAAATAACAATCAGTTTCCCGTATTTGTCTTTGGCACCTTCAGAGTAAGCTTTTCAGCCTCGCCTCCTAAAATTCATAACAGTCTGATGGTTTGGCATGACTCAAATTTGATTGATTTCTATGACAAAGAAAGATTAGTTCCTTTTGGTGAGTATGTGCCCTTAGTGAAGTATTTTCCCTTTTTGAAAAGAATCTCAGTGGTATCTGACATTTTAAAACCAGGTGAGGGAAAGACCTTAAGAGTTGATCTAAGCAATATAGTTCTTGAAATCCTTCCTCTGATCTGTTTCGAATCTGCTTTTCCACAAATTCTTGTGGATAGATTAAAAAGAGGTGGTGACCTTGTTTTTATCGCCACCAATGATGCCTGGTTTGGTAAGACCTCCGCCCCCTATCAACATTTTCAGATAGCCATAGTCAGAGCTGTTGAAAGTAGACGGTACACCCTTCAGGCTGCAAACACAGGAATCACTGGGATAATAAACCCCCTTGGCCAAGTGGAGATAAAAAGTGATTTAGAATTAGAAGAAGTAGTTCATGGATATGTCAAGATCTACTCTCAGCAAACCTTTTTTGTAAAATACGGTTACATATTTCCCTATGTAGCTCTGTTTGTTTCTGTTCTTACATTTATATACACCCTTCTTAAACCTGCAAGATTTGTAAGAGCATTAAGTTACATTGACAAACACTAAAACTTTGTGAAAATATTAGTATAAGTCCTATGGAGGTAGTTCGATGAGCGCAATTGAAAAGGGTGAAGTCCCTCAGGAGGTATTAGAAAGGGTAAAGAAACTCAGAGAAGAGATTGAATACCATAATTATCGTTACTATGTCCTTGACAGTCCTGTGATCTCCGATGCAGAATATGATAACTTAATGAGAGAACTTAAGGATTTAGAGGCAAGATATCCTCAACTGATAACACCCGACTCTCCCACTCAGAGAGTTGGGTTTAAGCCCATAGAGGGTTTTAAGGAGGTTCCACACAAAGAGCCCATGTTATCTCTTGATGATGCCGTGGAGGAAAAGGAGGTGATAGAGTTTGATCGGAGAATAAAGAGGTTTCTAAACATAGCTTTAGACACCCCTATAGAATACACTGTGGAACCAAAAATCGATGGCCTTGCAGTGGAGTTAGTTTACGAAGAAGGGGTTCTAACCGTTGCCTCAACCAGAGGGGATGGCTATGTGGGTGAAGAGGTAACGAATAACATCAAGACCATTAAGACCATCCCACTGAGATTACGCAGATTTAGTGAGGATGCCCCTGAAGTGCCTTCTCGCTTGGATATAAGAGGCGAAGTATATCTCAATGTGGAAGAGTTTAAGCGAATCAATGAGGAGAGAGTTCAAAGAAGAGAAATCCCCTTTGCCAATCCCAGAAATGCTGCTGCAGGCTCACTTCGCCAGCTTGATCCTCAAGTAACAGCTCAAAGAAAGCTTGATATTTTCTGCTACGGTGTAGGATACGTGGAGGGATATAGCTTTAAGACCCAGTGGGAAATCTTACAAACCCTTCCAAAATGGGGTCTTAAGGTAAATCCTCTGGTGAGGTTAGTTCCAAATATAGAGGAGGCTATAAAATATCATAGGGAAATCGAAAAGATCAGAGAGAGACTCCCCTATGAAATCGATGGAATGGTCATAAAGGTTAACGATCTATCTCTCTGGGAGAAGTTAGGATTAAAGGCAAGATCACCAAGATACGCCTTGGCATACAAATTTCAACCCACACAAGCTACTACTCAACTCATTGACGTGGTATTTCAAGTTGGAAGAACAGGTGCAGTCACTCCTGTTGCTATTCTAAAGCCGGTGAAAATCGGTGGGGTTACCGTCGAGAGAGCGACTCTTCACAACGAAGATTTTATCAAAAACCTTGATATCAAAATCGGAGACATTGTGCTTGTTCAAAGGGCTGGGGATGTGATCCCAGAAATCGTTATGCCTATCATAGAGAGAAGAATAGGAGGAGAGAAAAGCATTGAATTTCCCAGTCATTGCCCCATTTGTGGGACAAAGCTGATTAAAAAAACGGGAGAAGCTGTATGGAGATGTCCCAACAGAGGCTGTTATGCCCAGGGAGTAAGAAAGATAATTCACTTTGCCAGTCGTAATGCCATGAATATTGAAGGATTGGGAACCAAAGTGGCTCAAGAGCTCGTGGACAAAGGTTTAGTTCAAACTCCTGCTGATCTCTATTATCTCAAGATTGAAGACTTCATGAAACTTTCTGGATTTGCCTATAAAAAAGCCAAAAATCTCTTTCAGGCTATACAAAGTAGTAAAAGGACACCTCTGTGGAGATTCATTTATGCTCTTGGCATAAGACATGTGGGTGAAGTCATGGCTCAAGTTCTAGCTAAGAGATTTAAGAGCCTTGATAAACTTATGCAGGCAACTCAGGTAGACCTAATGTCAATTCCTGGTGTAGGTCCAGAGGCTGCAAAATCCATTGTTGAATTTTTCAAGGATAAGGAGAATCAGAATATCATAAGAAGGATTTTGGATTCTGGATTAACTTTCCAAGAAGAAGAAGTCTCAGTGGAAGAGGTTCCACCGGTCTTCTCTGGACAAACCTTCGTATTTACTGGGGCTCTCAAGAACTTTACCCGAGAGGAGGCTAAGGAGCTTGTGACTAAATTAGGTGGAAAAGTCAGTGACTCGGTATCCAAGAGCACAGACTTTGTGGTTGTAGGTGAAGAACCTGGATCAAAGTATCAAAAGGCTATAAGTCTTGGTGTGAAAATATTAAATGAAGAAGATTTTTTGCGGTTACTGAAGGAAAAAGGCGTATCAACGACGATTTTCAGAGGTAACTTAAAGGATAGCACTCCTATTAAAGGAGGTCTATTTTAAAGATCGCCTTTCTTATCTCTTTTAAAGTTTTTGAAGCCTCTCCCTGAGCCTTTTTAGTTCCCTCTTTTAAGATTTCAAGCCATTTCCCTTCCCTTTCAAAAAACATTCTCCTCTCTATCAGTGGTTCCAGAGATAAAATAACCTTCTCAGATAGGCGTCTTTTACATTCTACACAGCCTAATATTGCTCTCTTGCAGTCTTCAACTACAGCCTCTTTTTCCTCTTCCCCATAATAAAGCCTTATCAGATTAAAGGCTACACATCTCTCTTCAGGATCGCCTGGATCACTTTTTTTGGGTCTCTGCACATCTGTCACATAGGCAAGGATTTTTTTTCTGATCTCCTCAGGCGGATCCTTCAAAAATATGGCATTACCGTAGGATTTGCTCATCTTTCTTCCATCAATTCCGGGTATTTTGGGTACCTCTGATAAGATAGCTTCAGGTTCAGGCAGGAGGTTTTCACCGTAAAGATGATTGAATCTTCGTGCGATTTCTCTGGTTAACTCCAAATGGGGAACTTGATCAAGCCCTACGGGCACTTTTTGGGCTTTATAAATCAGGATATCAGCTGCCTGCAATACAGGATAACCTAAGAAACCATACATGGCTAAATCTTTACCAGAGATATTCTGAAGCATATCCTTATAGGTGGGATTTCTCTCAAGCCAGGAGACAGGTGTTATCATACCGAAGAGAAGATATAGTTCTGCATGTTCCTTAACTTCTGACTGTAAAAAAATTACAGATTTCTCGGGATCTAAGCCCACAGCAAGCCAGTCTAAAAGGAGCTCTTTGGTGTGACCTCTAATCCGAGAAGGATCGTCATAATCAGTGGTTAGGGCATGCCAATCAGCCACAAAGTAAAAGCATTGATATTCACTCTGCAATTTGATCCAGGAGTTTAAAACACCGTGAAGATGTCCCAAATGAAGAGGCCCTGTGGGCCTCATTCCACTGACAATTCTAACCCTGTTCATGGGTTACCTTTAAACAGAGTGTTATTCTTTCTTTGATCCTTCAGAGGTATTACTCTCACAAGATCCGTCACACTTCTTATCTGCCCCACCCTGGGGAAGATTAGGAACACCTCAGACTGGAACTCCACCTTTCGAGAGAAGAATTCTAGACATTACTAACAAACCCACAACTAAAACTATCAAAATTAACAGATCTGTCATCTCAGTGAACCCCCTCTAATAATTTTAGAACCTTATTGATTCTCTGGTTTACTCTATCCTTTCCAAGATGCCTCATTATTTCAAAAAGAGGCGGACTTATAGTCTTCCCAGTAAGAGCCACCCTTAGGGCTTGGGCAAGCTCTTTTAATTTTAAACCCTCTCTATCGGCAAACTCCCTAAATTGTGCCTCTAAGGACTTCTCGTCACTAAAATCATACAGATGTAAGTTCTCAATAAAACTCTTTAGAATAGGCACTTTTTTAGGTGGTATAAATTTTTTCACAAGGGCTTCGTCGTAGTTAAGATCCTCTAAAAGGTAAAAGTCCATCATTTCAGCCATTTCTTTCAAAGTCTTAACCCTTGGCTTTATACTTTCCAAAATCTCCAAAAGATAGTCCTCAGAGTAAAGATAAAGAGGGTAATCCCCTAAAAAGGGCTTCAGATGGGGTAAAATATCTTTGCTCCCAAGGGTTCTTATCCAGTAGCCATTAAAGGCAAGCAACTTTTCGGGGTCAAAACGAGCAGGTGATAGGTTCACCCTTTTTATATCAAATTTTTCTATGAGCTCCTCCATAGTGAAATATTCCTGGTCTCCGTATCCCCAACCAAGTCTTGCTAAATAGTTTATAAGGGTCTGTGGTAGATAGCCCTCTTCCTTGTATTCCAAAATTGATTTTGCACCGTGTCTCTTGGAGAGTCTACTACCATCTGGCCCAAGAACCATTGGTATATGGGCAAAAGATGGGGGATCAACACCCAAGGCCTGATAAATGATGAGTTGTTTTGGTGTGTTGGAAATGTGATCATCTCCCCTAATTACGTGGGTGATTTTCATAGTTATGTCATCGATAACTACTGCAAATTGATAGGTAGGGCTGCCATCGGAGCGAAGAATTATGAAATCATCTACCTCATCGGCGGGAAAGACTATTTTTCCCCGCAAAAGATCCTCAAAAAGGATTTCAGCAACCTCTGGAACCTTTATTCTAAGAGCCCTTCCGGACCCCGGTGAAAGTCCCTTCTCTCTGCAGGTTCCTTCATACCGAGGTTTTAAGCCTCGCTCTTGAAGTTCTTTTTTCCGTGCCTCCAGAAGCTCCTTAGAACACTCACAGTAATAGGCCTTACCCTCTTCATAGAGTTTTTGTGCGTAATACTGATAAATCTCAAAGCGCTTACTTTGGAAATAGGGGCCCTCGTCCCACTCTAAACCAAGCCATTTCAAGGATGAGATTATGGACTCCACATACTCGTCCTTAGAACGTTCCTTATCAGTATCCTCAAAACGAAGGATAAACTTCCCCCCGTGATGTTTTGAAAAGAGATAATTAAAAAGAGCTGTTCTTGCACCGCCTAAATGGAGATGCCCTGTGGGACTTGGAGGAAATCTGGTTATTATCATCGCCACCTTCCTGATCTAAAAGATCACTATCCCACCGTAACCTACTACTGAGTGATAGTCTTGAGTTACCTCACCTGAGGTTTTGTAATCGATGAGCATGGCCTCTTTAGCACCCAAGTGTTTACAGGCAACCAAACATAGAGCCACAGGATAGACTCCACACATAGAGATCCTTTCCTTAAATACCCTCTCAAGGAGCCCTTTTTCCGAGAGATTGAGTATCTCTCTGATGGCCTGATTGTCTTTTTCGATGGCAACAGGCTGTGTTTCATAATGAGAAAAGTCAGAACTTGCAACGAAAAGAACCCTTTTGTTACTCATCTCTTTAAACCTCTTTACAGCCTTTGCCAATCCACTGCCGACCTTTTCTAACTCTTCATATTTTATACTCCTAATAGAAAGAGCTATGATTTCTACCTTTGGGTTAATGTATTGCAAAAATGGTAGCTGAACTTCAAGAGAGTGTTCTTTGAGATGGGCCATTTTATCCTTTGATATCCAGGGCACCTCATGCAGGATCAAAGAGAGCAATTCACTGTTTATTGGAACCTCACCTAAAGGTGATAAGAAACTCCCCTCGGGAAAGAGTGCGATCTCCTCTCCGAGACCGGTGTGATTTGGTCCCATAATTATAGCCACATCCGGAGGTAAAATCTTACCATAAACCTTACCGGCAACTTTACCTGAATACATATATCCGGCGTGAGGCACTACTATGCCAAGGGCTTCCTTTTTAGGTTCATCAAAGACAATTAACTCTCTTAAAGTAGAGAGCAAAACCTCTCTTTTGCCAGGATAAAAATACCCTGCAACCACAGCCTCTCTAATCATAGCATTTTTCCAAATTCTTTATATAATCCTTTATATACTCCAGATCTTCTGGTGTATCCACCTCGGGCACATCTTGAGGGGCAATACTTATCCCAATAGAGTAACCATGTTCCAGAGCTCTTAACTGCTCCAATTTCTCAGCTTTTTCTAAATCACCTTGTGGTAGGTTGACAAATGCATCTAAAAAACTCTTTCTAAAGGCATAGACCCCTACATGTTTAAGATATAGAGGTTCCTTCCCCGGTGGCCTAAAAAAAGGAATTGTGCTTCGAGAGAAGTAAAGGGCCCTACCTTTTTTGTCAATAACCACTTTAACCTTGTTGGGATTCTCTAAATCGGCTTTATGCCTTATGGGGACAGCTAAGGTAGACATGGAGATATCTGGGCTCAAAAGCAAGGGTTGAATGAGAAGAGGGAAATATTCGGCCGGAAACAAGGGCTGATCTCCTTGAAGATTTATTATCAGGTCCTCCTTGGAAAAACCCAAGATATTTACCGCCTCAGCTACTCTGTCAGTCCCAGAGGGATGTTCCCCTGTCATAACAGCCTTTCCACCGAAATTTATCACCGTATCAAAAATTCGTTTATCATCCGTTGCCACGTAAATATCCTTTAAGTCACTTTTTAATGCACAACTATAAACCCATTGAATTAATGGCTTTCCAAAGAGATGAACTAAAGGCTTACCTGGAAACCTTGTAGCACCATAACGTGCAGGTATGATAATTACCTTTCTCATAGGTATAATAATAATCTAATCTTCGGAAAATAAAAGGTAGCCCTTGAATTTTAGGACTTTAAGATTAAGATTAATAAAACTTTTCAGCGGGGTAGACATATTAAATGGCAAAGCTAAAACTATCCGAATTAGCAGCAGAATTTAATTTTGAACCAAGGGAATTTCTAAACAAACTGAAGGAAAAGGGATTCACCTTTAAGTCCATCAACTCTTCTCTTTCTGATAGTGAAGCAGAGGAAATTCGCAAAATCTTTGCTAAAAGAGAAGTTATTGTCATAAAAAGAGAAGAGATCGTAAAAGAAGAGGTTATAGCACCTCCTTTGGAAAAGCCACCCATTGAAGAGGCCCCTAAGAAAAGAAAGCTCATAGTCAAGAAGAAGATCGAAGGAGTAGAGGAAAGGGCTGAGGTAACCCACCCCGAGGAGATAAAGAGAGAGGAGATTCAAGTTACAAGTCCAGCCAGAGAGGAAACTCTTACCTACGAAGAGCCAAAACCAGTAGAAGAAACAAAAACCTTACAAGCTGAGGCACAAGTAGTCGTTGAGGCACAACCTGAAAAGAGGATTGTTACAGAATTTAAACCAAGGAAAGAGAGGGTTTTCAAAGCCAAGCCTACTGTAGAAGAGAAAAAGCTACCTGTCCCTGAAATACCAACTCCGGTGGAAAAAGAAGAGATAAGAAAGAAAAAATGGGAAGCAGAAAGACCAGAGGAAAAAAAGAAGCCCAAAAAGAAGGCTCCAAGTTTAAAGAGAAGTAGACGAGAGGAGCTTGAGGAGTTCTTTGAAGAAGAAGTAGGAGCACTTTTTGAGGAGATTCCAGAGGAATCAGAAGAGAAGAGGCCTCCTAAAGCCCCTGTCAAAAGGGAAACCATCTCTGAGAGGCCTCCTACTTTACCTCCCAAAGAGAAAAAAATAAAGATTTATGAATCCATACAGGTGGGAGAGTTGGCAAAGCTCATGGGAGTCAAATCAGGGGAACTTATTAAAAAGGCTCTTACCTTAGGTATGCCCTTAACAATAAATCAATCCATTGATCCTGACACAGCGGCAATTTTAGCGGATGAATTTGGTTATCAAGTGGAAAAGGCAACTATTGAGGAGGAAATCCTTCTTCAATACACTCCCCCCTCTCCTGAGGAACTTAGACCAAGACCACCAGTTGTCACAGTTATGGGACATGTGGACCATGGTAAAACCACTCTTCTTGATGCCATAAGGAAAACAGATGTAGTTAGCAAAGAAGCAGGGGGAATTACGCAGCACATTGGTGCCTACACCGTTACGTTAGATGATAACAGAAAAATAACCTTCATAGACACACCTGGTCACGAGGCCTTTACCTCCATGAGAGCAAGGGGTGCTCAAGTTACAGACATAGTGATCCTGGTTGTGGCAGCGGATGATGGAGTTATGGATCAAACCAAAGAAGCCATAGAACATGCAAGAGCAGCAGGAGTTCCTATAGTGGTTGCCATAAATAAAATTGATAAGCCCAACGCTAATCCAGAGAGAGTCAAATCACAATTAGCAGAACTCGGCCTTGTTCCAGAAGACTGGGGTGGAGATACCCTTGTTGCTAATATTTCAGCTAGAAACAGGATTGGCATTGAAGATTTGCTGGAGCTAGTCTTACTCCAGGCAGAGATGTTAGATCTAAAGGCAGCCTATGATAGACAAGCCAGAGGTAGAGTTGTTGAAAGTAAGTTAGACAAAGGAAAAGGTCCTGTGGCAACAGTTTTAGTTCAGGAGGGCACTTTAAAAGAGGGAGACGTCTTTGTATGTGGAACTACCTATGGAAGAGTTCGTGCCATGTTCGATAGCTTAGGAAATAGGATTAAGTCCTCTACCCCTTCAACTCCTGTTGAAATCTTAGGCTTTGAAGAACTGCCCTCTCCAGGTGATGATTTCTTCGTGATTGAAGATGAAGAAAAGGCAAGAAAGGTGGCAGAATACAGGCAGAGAAAGGCTAGAGAGGCAGAAAGTGCAAAGGTGGCTAAAATTAGCCTTGAGAAGATCTTTGAAAAACTCTCAGAGGGAGAACTCAAGGAACTTAAAATCGTTCTCAAAGCAGATACTCAGGGAACTCTGGAAGCGCTCGAAAGCTCACTACAAAAGTTAAGCACAGAGAAAGTAAAAGTCACTGTGATCAGAGCAGGTATTGGGGCCATAAGTGAAAGTGATGTTATGCTTGCTGCAGCCTCAGATGCCATCGTGATCGGCTTCAATGTCAAACCATCCTCTCAGGCCAAGGATGTTGCCAAAAAAGAAGGCATAGACCTCCGCTTCTATGATGTGATTTATCATCTCCTTGAGGATATCAAAAAAGCCATGGTAGGCTTGCTTGAACCTAAGTTTGAAGAGGTAATTGGAGGAACAGCGGAAGTGAGGGCCACCTTCAAAGTGCCAAAGGTTGGCGTTGTTGCAGGATGTTATGTGAAAGAGGGTGTCATTAACAGAAACCATCGTATAAGAGTTATAAGAGATGGTGTCGTCATCTACACAGGTAAAATTGCAAGTCTTAGGAGATTTAAAGAGGATGTTAGAGAAGTTCAGGCTGGATATGAGTGTGGTATAAAGATAGAAAACTTCAACGATATCAAAGAAGGAGATACCTTAGAAACTTTTGAGATAAAAGAAGTAACCCAGGAACTGTAAAATGGTCGTAGGTGTAGCTAAGATTGTACTCTACTTTCCAGAGCCTAATTCCCTAAAATCCAAAAGGCAAATCCTCAGGGCATTGATACAGAAAATAGAAGCAAATTTCAAGAGGATATCTATAGCAGAGGTTGATGGTCATGATCTTTGGCAAAACGCAGTTATCGGCCTTAGTGTAGTCGGAAAGGATCAGGCCATGGTAGATAGTAAAGTTACCTCGGTTCTCTCTTTTATCCAAAAAAATGGATCTCTGGAAATCATAAATGCCGAAGTAGACTATCTAAATTACTGAGGATCCCTCTGTGACCAGAAGATCGGAAAAGGTAGCAAGCTTGCTAAAAGTTGCCCTATCTGAAATCATCATGCATGAGCTAAATAATCCCATTTTTAAGAATTTTATAAGTATCACTGATATCAAAATTGGTGGAGATCTAAAGAGAGCCACCATATTTTTTAGGGTTTTCTCTGCCGATCCCAAAGAGGTTGAAGCAGCTCTAAATCAATCCAAAGGTTATATAAAAAAACTTCTCTCAGAAAGGATAATCCTTAAGTTCATGCCTGATATCGAATTCAAGATAGATACCTCTGAAGAAGAAGAGAAACGCCTTCTTGAGCTTTTAGACCGGGTAAGAAAAGAGAAATAATGCAAATAAAATCAATCTTAAAAGTTATTGAAGAAGCAGCCTCTATTGCTTTGCTCACACATCAGAATCCAGACATCGATGGTTTGTCCTCCATGCTTGCCTTTGCCCTTGCCTTTCCAAAAAAGGACTTCATACCTCTGATAGAGTCAATTCCTTACCAAGCCAGGTTTTTGCATGGTTTTGAGAGTCTAATCCCTTCTGAGAAGATTGAAAACCCTGTAAAGCCAGATTTGGTTATAGTTTTTGATGCCAGTTGCGAAAAGAGAATAGATGAAAGGGTGAGGGAAAAGATCTTGCCACCAAAAAGGGTCCTTGTTTTTGACCATCATCAAGGGGAGGTATGCGATAATCTCTTTAAAGCAAAAACCAGCTGGATTGTAAATTCTAAGGAGGCTTCAACCTCCGTCTTACTCTATCGTTTTTTTAAAAGGGCTAAAATCAACATCACAGACCGGATGGCGGAAAATCTTTTAGCAGGGATTTACTACGATACCGGTGGTTTTCGTCATGAAAATGTAAAGGGCGATATCTTCAAGATTGCCCACGAGCTGGTCACACTTGGAGCTAGACCTTCTTATATTGCTCAGGCCTTATTTGACAACATCCCTTTATCTCAAGTTGAGTTTTTGAAATTGGTTCTAGAGAGGATGGAGTTCCTCAGGGAAGGCTCCATAGCCCTATCTTATCTCACCTGGGAAGATTTTAGGAGATTAGGAGGGGAAAAGGCATTAAACGATTTGGCAGGATTCCTAAGGCAGATTGAAGGCGTAACCCTTTCTGCCTTAGTAAAAGAGGTGGAAAAAGATTTAATTAAGGTTAGTTTGAGAAGTAAAGCACCTTTTGAAGCTATAAGTATAGCAAAGAAATACAGCGGTGGAGGCCATAGATATGCCTGTGGTTTTCAGATCCAAGGGGTCTCTCTACAGGAATTTTTAAGGAAATTCAAGGAACAATTGGAAAAATCCCTATGAACAAAAACATCTCTGGCATATTAGTTTTAGATAAACCGGAAGGGCTAACCTCTGCGGAGGCTTTGGAGAAGGTTAAAAGACTTTTAAAAATCAAAAAAGCAGGTCATGGAGGGACCCTCGATCCCATAGCTACAGGAGTTCTACCTATCTTTCTAAATCAGGCTACTAAGGTGGCGCAGATTTTCATTGAGGGGGATAAGGTGTATGAAGGCTTTTTTGAGCTTGGAATAACCACTGATACCTATGATATCACCGGTGAAATACTTGGAAAATACCAGGTAAAAGATATCACCTTAGACAGGTTAAGACAGCTAGCCAAGGGCTTTGAAGGTGAGATGGAACAGATACCTCCACCCTTTTCGGCGGCAAAATACAGAGGGCGCCCTCTATATAAGTATGCTCGAGATGGTTTGTTGATTCCTAAAGAACCAAAGAAAATAACTGTCTATAAATTCGATATCACCTCCCTCCAGGGTAATCAGGCATCCTTCTATCTCAAATGCAGTAAAGGAACCTATGTGAGAAGTCTTATCCACAAGTTAGGGGAGCTTCTAGAATGTGGTGCAGTGTTAGTAAAGCTGAAGAGAATTCAAAAGAGCATCTTTACCCTCGATCAAGCAATCACATTAGAGAAACTAATGGAGTTTTCAGAGGAAAGCCCTGAAAAGATCAGTAGTGTTCTGATTTCAGTGGAGAAGGCCCTGGAGTTTTTACCGAAGATAATCATAAGTGAGGATCTCTCCGACAAGGTAAGAGAGGGTAAAGAAATTCCAAGACAAACTTTTCTCTCCTTTGTAAAGTTTCAAAAACTCTCCTTAACACCAAGTGAAAAATGGTTGAGGTTGGTTAATTCTCATGGTAAGCTTGTAGCCATTATTAGAAATCCCCTTCAGGAAAAGGAAAGGACTTACATCACCTATTTTAGAGTATTCAAAGGTGAATCTTAACAAAATCAAAGGGCCTTTCTTTCTTTTTGTTAGATTTTTAATATCATTTGGAATACTTCTATATCTGTTCAGGAAAACAGATTGGGTAAAATTAAAATCACTCATAAGCGGTATCAAGTTTCAGTATTATATTCTTGCCTTAAGTTGTGTCTTAGGTTTTCAATTTTTAGTTGCTATTCGCTGGAAAATCATCTGTGAAGCCTGGGACTTCAGGGAATCTATTAAGTATTTCTTTAGAAATTATCTGCTCGGTTTTTCCCTTAACACTGTTTTTCCGGGAATTATCGCTGGTGATACACTAAGGAGTATTTTTTTGGTGAGATCCGGGCTTGAATGGAAAAGAGCAGGCTTTAGTGTGTTGCTTGACAGAGGCCTTGGTTTAATGGGCATTTTACTTATTTTGACCATATCCCTTCCGCTAGGATCTCATTTCTTGCCTCAGCCTTTGAAGTTATTTCTTTACACCGTAACCTATGGATCAATTGCAGTCTTCTTTGTAGCCTCAATAGGGTTCAGATTTCTAAAGAGAGACTTTTTTAAGCCTCTTGAAATGCCAAAGGTTCTCATACCTCTACTACTTGGGCTCATCATCCAAATTCTCTTTGTCATTCAATTCATTTTTTTGGCGCACTCTCTCAATCTGTCCTTAAAGCTTGTACACTACTTTGTTATCATACCTATCATAAGTTTTCTCTCTGCCCTGCCCATCAGCATCTCTGGATTGGGTTTACGGGAGGGAACATTAACCTATTTTTTATATCTTCTAAATTATCCTGTGGAGTACGGGCTTTCTTTGGGCCTCTTAGCCTACAGCCTGATAATACTATCCGCTCTCCCTGGAGTATTTTTATACCTAAAGGGTAGAGAAAAATAGGCCTCTATTCTTTATATGTTGCTGTAAAAATCCCAAAATTTAATCATAACTAATTTAAATCTAAGCGTGTTATAAAAAAGATCTTCCTAAGGATCAGACCAATCAAAAGTTTAAAGTGTAGAGCATAAGAATTACTCAAATTTTTGTTAATTTGTACTTGACTTTTGAGAGAATTTAAAATAATTATATTACTAATGAAAACAGTCCTGTTTGTATTGGTTTTCTTCTTTCTGGTTCTATCCGAGGCCTTAAAAGGCCAGACTTTCTCAACTCGGGATACATTAGTCTTTGGAGTCTTTCCTTATCTAAACGTAGAGGAGAGTTACCAGTACTGGAAGATGGTGTTGAGTGTAGTTAGCAAAGAAATTCAAAAAAATTTTGAAATTAAGGTGTACCATGGGTACGGAGAGTTCTTAAACGCCTTTTTAAGTGAATCCTTTGATCTCGCAATTGTTCCACCGCCTTACGTTGTTATTGGATTCAAAAGGAAAAAGTACTCTCCATTAATTAAAAATAAGAATCTAACCAGTGCAGTTATAATTGTCCTCAAGGATTCAAACATCAATGATCTAAGAGATCTCCACAATGTAACCGTTGTCACATTATATCCTGGAACCTTTGCAGACATTTACTCTAGACTTTTTCTTATGGAGCACTATAAAATTCGTTTTCACCTTAAATACGTCAATACCCCTGAGAATGTCATTAAACACCTTTTAATTGGATCAGCAAAAGCTGGAGTAGTATCAAGAGAAAATTTTATCATTCAAGAAGACAGGGTGAAAAAGAATTTCAAAATCATACATCAATCCCCTGAAATTTCATCGAGAGCAATCGTTGCCCATTCCACGATACCCCCGGAGATAAGAAAGGCCTTTGTCAGAAGTTTTACCTCCTTAAGCGAAAGGGAGGACCTGCGAGAGGCTCTAACCAAAATCCAGCTCCCTTATCCCGTCCCTGCTAATTATAAGGACTATAAAAAATTAGAAGCCTACAATGTAGAAAAGTATTTATCCTGGTAGCCTCACAATTCTAAGTCCGGAGTTTATTTTGATAATGAATCTCATAAAGAAGAGATCTAAGAAAATTTCCTTACAAAGCTTTATCAATATTCTCATTTTATTTTCACTAATTTTTTTAAGCTCATTGTTTCTAATATTGTTTGATAGAATAACTAAAAGCCAAATGAAAGACATAATTAATAAGGAAATTGAGTTAGTAAAAGAAATAATCATACCTGCAATCATGCCACACTTGATAACTGAAAGATATGATATCATAGAAAGATATCTTATTAACATAATTAAAAATCCTATGATAGATAGAGTAGAGATTACAGACAAAAGAGGTAATGTTATTTTCAGTATTTCTAGTGAAAATGACACCATTGTATCACTATATAATACAAGTAAATACAACAAAACTTTAAATGAGAGTACAATCGAATATGAAAATCAGCGTATTGAAATTGCCTTTCCCATTAAGATTGAAGATATATCAGAGGTTATTGGATGGATCAAATTAAAATTCAACAAAAGTCATCTTCTGCAGATTGAGAAGAGAACTAAAAAAACATATTTCCTTGTTACTATTTTAACTCTTATCATTTTCTTAACTATAGTGACAGTGTTATTATTCTACTTTCATAAGAACTTTAATATCGTCTTGAACTATATTCACAGTTTACCAAATCAAAAGGGATCTAAGCTTGATGTGGATTTCTGTAACAGAGAGCTTGATATGATAAAGAAAGCAGCAGAGGAGATTTCTAGAATACTAAAAGAACAGGAAGATCTTCTAATAAAAGAGAAGATTAAGTTTGAGGAGCTTCTTGGCAATCTGAGGGATGGTATTGTATTCACTGACCCAGATTTAAAAGTTGATTACTTTAATAGTGCCTTTTACACTCTTTTAGAGACGAAGAGGATGGATGAGATTCTTGGTAGTAAACTACCTGATATATTTCCACTTCTTGACGAAAAAAAGGAGAACAACATATGGAATAACATACTTTTACTACTTGATGGCTACCATGACTTAGCTCATATTTACCCTCACGACTTAGCTTACTACGTGGTAAATGGCAAGGAGAAGATAATTAGACTCGAACTTATTCCACTCGTGGGGGATAGATTAGTGGGATTCACATTTGTCTTCAGGGACATCACGCAGGAGAAGAGAATGGAAAGAGAATTACTTAAGATTCAGAAATTTGAAGCTATTGACAAACTTGCTGGAGGAGTGGCTCATGATCTGAAAAACATCCTAGCGGCCATATATAATTACTTTTATCTTTTAAAATCACAGACCTCATCTGAGGGGTATAATTCTGAGTTGCAGGAGAAAATAAGCAATCTTCTTGACAGGGCTTCATCCCTTTCCAATCAGCTCCTTGCCCTCTCCAGAGGTGGAGTTCCTATTAGGAAAGCCAGTGACTTGAAAAACCTGATAAACGAGGTAGCAGACTTTTGTTTTTCGGGATTCCCTGTAAAGTTTCAACTAAACGTCAATACGCCTGTCGATAAACTTTACATTGATACTATTCAGATCGGGCAAGTCCTTCAAAACCTCTTCATAAATGCCAGAGAAGCCATGCCAAAGGGTGGAGAGGTTACCGTCAATGTTAATCTAAGAGAGTTACATGAAGAGGAGATACCACCCCTTCCTCAAGGAACATACATTGAAATCATGATTCGTGACACAGGAGTAGGCATTGATCCCGCTAATCTACCACGCATTTTTGACCCCTTCTTTACGACTAAGGAGAAGGGATCTGGATTGGGTTTAACTATATCCTTTCAAATTTTAAGAAATCATGGTGGATACATCACCGTTGAATCCGAAAAAGGCAAAGGCACTACTTTTTATGTCTATCTTCCATTCATAGAGGGGATTCCAGAGAAAGTTGAGATTAAGGATAAAGTAGCTGCAAGGATAATAAAAAATCTCAAAATCCTTGTAGTGGATGATGAAGAAGATATTGCTGAAGCTTTGAAGGTAATTCTCACTGATTTTGGTCATTATGTAAATACCACCACCAAAGCATCGGAGGCTATAGCCATTTTTCAAGAGAGTTTAAATGAAGGCAAGCCATTTGATCTTATCATAACCGACTACACTATGCCCGAGTATACAGGGGATCAGCTTTTGAAAAAATTGAAGAGTATTTATCCCCACTTTAAAGCGATTTTATCCACAGGTTATGTAGAAACACCTGCCATCACAAATTACAGAGAGGTTGGTTTCGATGGAGTTTTGCCAAAGCCTTATACCGTTGCAATCCTCAATAATACTATCACCGAACTTTTTAGTCAAAGAAAATCTTGAGCTTTTATTATCCTGTGTTAAGATTGGAGTCAAATTTTAAGAAGGAGGAGGAGCTCTATGGAGGAAAGAGCAGATCTTCCCAAGCTTGAAAAGAAATTGGAAAAAATGACCATCAAAGAGTTGAGAGATATAGCAATTCAAATACCTGAAATAAGCGGTGTTCACGGTATGAACAAGGAGGAGCTGATTTCAGCCCTAAAAAAGGCCTATGGCATAAAGGAGGAGCCCAAAAGGGTTGGAGCCTCCGTTAGAGAGATTAAGGCTAAAGTGAAGAAATTCAAAGCCCTGGCTGAGGAGGCAAAGAAGAACAATGAGATTAAAAAATACGAAAGATATAGAAAACTTGCCAGTGCTTTTAAAAAGAGAACCAGAAGACTTTCACAACCTTCAAAAGCTTGAAGATGCTCTTTGAGTCCCACATCCCTGTTATCCCCCTACTGCATCGCGGAAAAGTAAGAGACATTTATGATTTAGGAGATAAACTTCTAATTGTAGCAACCGACAGGATATCTGCCTTTGACGTAGTTCTTCCAACACCCATTCCTGAAAAGGGAAAAGTTCTCACATTAATGACCCTTTTCTGGCTTGATTTTCTAAGTGACATAGTAGAACACCATCTCATCACTGCAAATGTGGAGGAGTATCCTGAAAAGCTAAGTCCATACAGAGAAATCCTAAAAGAAAGAAGTATGATAGTCAAAAAGGCAAAGGTTTTGCCTATCGAATGCATCGTTAGAGGTTATATTGCGGGTTCCGCCTGGAAGGAATACAAAGAAAAAGGTAAAGTATGTGGCATAACCTTGCCATCTGGGCTTAGAGAAAGTGATAAATTCTCAGAGCCTCTCTTTACTCCATCAACGAAAGCCCAAATAGGGGGTCATGATGTGAATATAACCTTTGATGAGATGGTCAAAATTGTTGGTGAACCATTAGCAGAAGAGATGAAAAGTCTTTCTCTAAAGCTTTACCAGAAGGCTAGCCTTCATGCCGAAAGCAAAGGTATAATAATTGCTGATACCAAATTTGAATTTGGCATTCACGAGGGAAAACTGATTTTAGTTGATGAGGTCTTAACTCCTGACTCCTCAAGATTCTGGCCGAAGGAGGAATACGCACCAGGGAAACCTCAGAAGAGCTTTGATAAACAGTTCATCAGAGACTGGTTAAGGGAATCAGGCTGGGTAGAGAGTGATCCTCCACTAGAGATCCCACCGGAGATAGTTAGTCGAACAAGAGAGAAATACATAGAGGCTCTCAAAAGGCTTACTGGGAAATCCATATAAAGTGAAGAATCTCACCTTTGAGTTTACCCCACTCGATCTATCAACTATTAATCTCTCCAAAAGAGACTTTCTTTTTTCTTTTCCTGAGAGGAGTTTTACCCTTCTAAGGAGCATTGAAAAAGTAGGAATCCTTGAGCCACCTATTCTCTATCCCTCTCCCGAGGGATACCTCATCGTTTGTGGAGAAGGCAGGGTTAAAGCCTCTTTACACTTGGGCTGGGATATCATTCCTGCCCTGGTGTTAAAGCCAAAACTATCTAACAAAGACCTCTTAATGATTGCTCTTGAAAGTAATCTATGGAGGGGGCTAAACTTGGTTGAGAAGGCACATTTTATTCATAAAGCTAAGCCCCTCTTTCCGGAGGAGGAGCTCTTTGATATCCTTGAGAGATTAGGTTTTTCTAAACATCCAAAGTGGTTATTTTTTCTAGAAAAAGTCATTGGCCTTGAAGAGACCCTTTGGAAACTCATTGCCGAAGAGAAGTTAAATCCCAAGATCGTTGAAGACTTAAGCAAGCTCAGCCCTGTTGGTAGAGAGGAGTTTGTCTTTCTTCTTCAGAGGGCTTCACTTTCCTATAGTGAACAAAGAGAGGTTCTACAGATACTCACCGATAATAAAAAATGCAAGCCCTCTGATAGGCTTATATCTGAGGAATTAAAGGAAATCCTTGCCGAGGAGGATTTTAATTTGAGAAGAAAAAAATTATTTGATCATTTAGAAAAGCTGAAATTTCCCAATTTTTATCCTTACAAAGAAAAAATCAGAGATTCCATATCCTATTTCAAGAGCCATGGTGTTGCCATAAAGTTTAGTCCCTATCTTGAAAAAAGAGAGATAACCTTTAACTTTAAAGCAACCGAGGAGAGTGAATTGAAAAATATTCTTGATTTTCTCAGAAATGAAGGTAATAGAGCTTTTAGAGTTTTTGAATAGAGAAGAGAAAGAAATCATCTTAGAACAGGCCTTCTGTCACAAGCCAAAGGGTTGTTTTAAAGCTAAGTTGATAACACCCACAGACCTATCCCCTTTGTTTCCCTATATTAGAAGCCGAACAAAAGTTCTATTTTTCAAGCCAGAGGAGATCTTAGAGTTCAAGTGGCAAAACCAAGGCACATTTTACAGAGTTCTGTTGGATAGGAACTCCATAACCTGGGGAATTGTGAGCGGATATGAAGAAGCTATGAATGTATGGAAAAATCTATCACTCTTCTTAAAAGAGACTCTTCTCAACATAGACCAAATTGAGCCAAATTCTCAACCTGTGAAAAGGGCTACTGCCCTTGAGATATACAAGTGGCTTCCTAAGACCAATTGTAGGGATTGTGGGGAAAACAGTTGTCTTGCCTTTGCTGCCAAAATGTCTATTGGTGAGGCAGACCTCTCAGATTGTCCCCATCTTAAAGATCAAGATTTAAAGACTCTGGAAAAATTAGTTTAGATTAGCTCTCTTTACAGATCTCCAGAGGTTAAAAACAAAGTTTTGAAAAACCTTGTAAGGTGATTTAAAATCCTTTTTTAGCTCAAGCTCTGCCTCATACAGAAGGTAAAAGGGAATATCCAAGTTTGATATTCTTTTCAGCAGTTCTTTAGCATTGTATAATGCATAGGGATGCATTTCAATTAAGGTTTTAGGAATTTCCTTTAAAGGGTCCTCTTTAATGGTCTGCCAAACTTTGGTAAAGGAGCTGTAGTTCACTTCTTTTGCCAATTGGGGATTCTCCTGTAAAAACTCCTGAAGAATCCTCAACCTTTTGAAGTACCGATATAGGTATGCTAAGATTTCAGAAGGATCTCTTTTATTATCAAGCAAAGCATGAAAAAATTTGAGTATTTTCTCTGGATCCTCTTTGAAGAGGAGATCTCCTAACAAATATAGAGCTCTATCTTCCCTGGGAACAGTTATTTCAAAGATTTTATTTTCTGTTATGGTCTTTTCACCCATGCAGTATAACAGTAGCTTTTCCAACTCGTTCTTAAAGTGGTGATAATCTTCTCCAACAAGGCTTAAAAAGAGGGATGCCGTCTTTTTCTCCATCGATAGATTAGCATCTTTAAGAGCCATCCAGAGTTCACTCTCAAAGAGATCCTCTCTCTTTTTCGTGGAAAAGGGAATTATCGCGCCCTTCTCTAAGGCGAACTTATAGAGAGGACTTCTTTCTTCTATCTTCTCTGTTAGTATAAACCACGTGAAGAAATTCTTCTCCTCCCTAAAGGGTTTAATAATTTCCTCAACCTTTGAGTCAGGTATTTCTTCTCCGCCGATTATCACATATACCTTGCGCGTGCCAAAGAGTCCCTCTTGAAATCCCCGTGTCCTAAGGAAGTCTCTCTTTTGCTCCTGATCCCTAAGATCAAACAGTTCAAAGGGGGAACCTTTTTCTAAGAGGACACTGTACATCTCTTTTGCCTTATCAAGAGTAATCTCTGGAGGTCCTATGTAAAGATAAACTGGGGCAACACGATTTTGTTTTGCTAAATCAAGGAGTTTCCCCATTTGCAAGGGTGTAAAAACAGGCATGCTAAAATTTACTTCACAACTATTTTAATAAATCTCTTTTTACCTAATTTAAAGATATGTTCTCCTGGGCTTAGTTCAATCTCCTCTTTTTCTACGGTCACCTTATTTAGGTCAATGGCTCGTTGATTGATAAGCCTCTTAACTTCAGAGCTTGACTTAAAGAGACCCAATTCTTTAAAAAGCTTTGGTAGATAAACCTTTCCAGAGGATGTCTCGTAGGTTTCTATCTCCGAGGGAAGTTCCCTTCTGCTAAAGACCCTTTCAAACTCCTCTTGAGCCCTTTTAGCCTCCTCTGGGGAGTGAAATTGTGAAACTATTGAAAGGGCAAGTCTTTTTTTGATCTCCATGGGATGGTATCTTCCACTTATGGTGTTTTCCTGCAAATCCTCTATTTCCTCTAAAGGCAAATCAGTAAGTAGTTGATAGTATTTCCACATCAGACTATCAGGGATGCTCATCAGTTTTCCAAACATCTCCTGTGGATGATCCATTATGCCAACATAGTTGCCTAAGCTCTTGCTCATTTTTTGTATGCCATCCAGACCTTCCAGTAGAGGCGTTGTTATGATTACCTGAGGTTCCTGTCCGTATTCTCTCTGTATGTCTCTACCTATGAGAAGATTGAAAAGCTGATCAGTTCCTCCAAGCTCCACATCAGCCTGAAGAGCAACGGAGTCATAGGCTTGAAAAAGGGGATAAATCAGTTCGTGAATAGAGATGGGTATTCCGCCCTCATACCTTTTTTTGAAGTCTTCTCTTTCTAAGATCCTTGCCAGGGTATATTTAGCACAGAGTCTAATTATGTCCTCGGCTTTCATTTGGGAAAACCAAGAGCTGTTGAATAC
Organism: Caldimicrobium sp.; assembly: GCA_025060015.1. GTDB lineage: Bacteria > Desulfobacterota > Thermodesulfobacteria > Thermodesulfobacteriales > Thermodesulfobacteriaceae > Caldimicrobium. The sequence goes on from JANXDB010000005.1 coordinate 40,232, forward strand.
CACCTTGGTTTTCTGAGGGTCAAGGATCTTGAATACCTGAGCTTCATAAGTCTTTGCGTTTTCTAAAACTTGCTCTTTTGTGAGAGCCGGTCTAGTTTCAGATCTTCCAGTGGGGTCACCAATAAGGGCAGTGAAGTCTCCAATAAGAAAATAAACCTCATGCCCTAAGTCCTGAAAGTGTTTGAGTTTGCGCAAAAGGACAGTGTGTCCTAAGTGAAGATCAGGGGCTGTGGGATCAAATCCAGCCTTTATTCTCAAGGGTTTTTTTTCTCGCAGAGATCTCTCGAGTTTCTTTATTAATTCCTCCTCCTCAATTAGATCTACTATACCTCGCTTTATGACTGTAAGAGCTCTCCTAACTTCCTCTTTCATCACTACACACTCCTAAAGTAAAATTCTCGAATGGCATCAATTAAACCAGGTATAGTAAAAACCTTGGCCTCGATCTGAGGTTTGTATCCAAAGTTCATCAATGTTTGAGAGGTGATGGGACCAATGGAGGCAAGAACTACATCCTTTGGTAAAGTTAAGCCTTCAATCTCTAAGAGTTTAAAAAAATTCTCTACAGTTGATGAGCTGGTAAAGGTGATGATATCAATTGCAGAGGAAAAGGCCTTTTTCAGCAGTTCTGAGGAAGTTTGAGGTAGAACGGTTTCATATATTGGAAGGATTTCAACTTCTGCGCCCTTTGCCTTTAGGGCTTGAGGTAAAACCTCCCGTGCAACAAGGGCCCTAACAAGTAAAACTCTTTTATCCCTTAAATCAAAATCTTGAAAGGCCTTTGCCAAACCCTCTTGTGTGAATTCCTCCTTAGGTATCAAATCAGGTTTTATTCCCCTTTCAAGTAACGCCTTTTCAGTGGCAGGTCCTATAACAGCAATACTGACGTTTCCAAGTGCTCTAACATCAAGGTTAAATTTGAAAAGGGCCTCAAAAAAATACTTAACTCCATTTTCAGAGGTAAAGACCAACCAGTGATATCTCTTTAGATTTTTTAAGGTAACTTCGTAGGTAGAATTCCAAAGAGGCTTAACCTCAATGGTAGGCATCTCGATGACTTTAGCCCCTAACTCAAGTAGCCCCTCCCTTAGCTTACTTGCCTGTTCTCTCGTTCTGGTGATGAGGATAGTTTTTCCAAAGAGAGGTTTTCTCTCAAACCAGTTAAATTTATCTCTTAAATTTACTACCTCGCCAACTATAATTATAGCTGGTGCTTTAATTCCAGCCTCTTTCACCTTACTAACTATTTCCTGTAGAGTGCCTTTGACAGTTTTTTGAAGGGGTGTTGTGCCCCATTGAATAACAGCACAGGGAGTATCAGGAGATTTTCCCTCTTTAAGAAGGTTATCCACAATAGATGGTAGATTCTTGACACCCATGAGAAAAACCAGGGTTCCAATCTTTGATAGGGCAGAAAAATTGACTCTACTCTCTTCCTTATCCTCAGCTTCATGGCCAGTAATGATAGCCAAGGTGGAGGTATAATTTCTGTGAGTCACGGGAATACCTGCATAGGCTGGCACTGCGATAGCTGACGTAATCCCTGGCACCACTTCAAAGGGGATATCTTCCTTTATCAACTCTTCGATCTCCTCTCCACCTCTGCCGAAGAGAAAGGGATCACCTCCCTTCAATCTAACCACCAATTTGCCCTCTTTTGCCTTAGAAACCAGAAGCTTATTGATCTCTTCTTGTGGTAATGTGTGGTCTCCTCCTTTTTTTCCAACAAATATAAGCTCGCAATCAGAAGAACAAAATTTAAGAAGCTCAGGATTAGCCAAATAGTCATACACTAAAACCTGGGCCCTTTCCAAAAGGGCTTTCCCTTTCAAAGTGAAGAGCCCAGGATCCCCAGGCCCAGCTCCCACTAAATAAACTTTTCCAACTTTACTCATAGACTTACCTTCCGTATAGGGAATCTAAAATGGTTTTACCACCCCGTGAGAGAAGAATGTTAGCAAGTTTTTCCCCAAGGGCCTCTGCTTCCTTAGGTTCTCCCACTAAAGTTTCTCGATAAAAGGTCTCTCCATTCAGGTCACTGATAAACCCAGTTATGGTTAATTTACTCTCACTAAGAAAGGCATGAGCCCCCAGAGGTACTTGACAACCCCCCTCCAAAACTCTGAGAAAAGCTCTTTCTGCTGCCACTGCCAAAGCAGTCTCCTCTGAATGAAGGGCTTTAAGTAATTTTATTGTGTGGTGATCATCTTTCCTTGTCTCTATACCAAGAGCCCCCTGTCCTACTGCAGGGATCATTTCATTAAAGTCAAACCTCTTGTATGGTATCTTTATTCCTAATCTATTTAACCCAGCTTCAGCTAAAATTATACCCTCGAAAAAACCCTCTTCCCATTTTCTTAATCGGGTGTCCACATTACCCCTAAGAGGCAGTACCTCCACATCTGGCCTCAATCTCTTTATCTGTGATGACCTTCTGAGACTACTGGTTCCAACTCTAGCACCTTTGGGTAAGTCTCTTAAGCTCTTATAGTGGGATATCCAGACATCCATAGCAGACTCTCTTGGTGGAATAACTGCTATTTCCAAACCATCAGGAACTTGAGAGGGGACATCCTTCATGCTGTGCACAGCAAAGTCTACCTCTTCTCTAAAAAGGGCTTCCTCTATTTCCTTGACGAAAAGGCCTTTACCTCCTATTTTACTTAGTGGTGAGTCTAAGATTTTATCACCAGTGGTTTTAATTATGACCTTTTCAACTTTTAAGTCAGGGTAGTGCCCCATGAGCTTTGAGATAACCCAGTCTGTTTGAGTTAAAGCAAGTTTACTTCCTCTGGTGCCAACTCGAAGAACCAAAAGATATCTCCGTAGAGTGCTTATTTACAGCTACTGCAAGAACCACTGCTACAGGAACTACAGGCTGAACCTGAGGCACTGACGAATTTACCACCGGACTTGAAAGCTACCTGGGACATCAATTTGCTGATCTGAGAGCTTTTACATCTTTTGCATTTAACACCTTGACAATTACTTCCTAAGACTAGTTCCTCAAAGACCTCACCACAGTCTTTACATTGAAACTCATATATGGGCATCTTTTGATTACCTCCATTTTAGTTGATTTAAAAAAGAAAAATACTACTTTTTAACCTTTCCGTCAAGGGCTCTTGTATGAGTCCATAGGATTTTAGACTGAGGGGAATTCTCGTTAAATTTATAACAAATCTACTCCAAAGGAGAGAGATTTCCAAGCCCAAAACTTACTCCAAAAGTCCCTCCCACTCCTGCTCGATGGTAGCTTTACAGATACCAAAAGCTTCAACTGTGGCTTCTGTGCCAAAGGAGTTCTGAAATTCGATGACCTTTAGTTTAAAGGCCACTTCTTTTCTTTGGAATGCATTTTTTAATTGCTTCAAGTCTTTGTGGCATTCTTAAGTCTTTGTTAGGAGCATGAAGATTCCACACCTACCTCGTTTCTCCTTTTTCTCTAAGAGTCCTGCTTAAGATTGATTTAAGGCTTTTTATAAAGGGATGAAGAGAACCCTTTGTTTAAAGGATTAATTGGAGGATGTTTTTTTAATTAGGTTTCATTGACTCTATAGCCAAATTGTTGGATTACCTCCATGGGGTTTGAGGCAAGAATAAGCTCCCTGTGAAGCCTTTTAAGTTTCTCTCGGTCAGTTTCTGCCTTGATCTGCTCTTCTAATTGCTTTGGCACTTCCCCAAGCTTCACCTCCACCACCTCAAGCACCATCTCCTGAGCCTCTTTTAAAAGTCCCTGTTGTATACCCTGTTGTATTCCCACCTGCCTCCCCTCTCTTCTCC
>JANXDB010000017.1 GCA_025060015.1 Caldimicrobium sp.
TCCTCCTATTAAATCGCTTAACAACTACTATACCCTTTTTGATTCCTCAACTTCCATCATCTCTTTACACCCCTATTAGCTCAAGGGGCGCAAACCTTCTAAACCTCTTCATAAAATCCCTCGCACTCCTCCTCAATAAATTACTATACCCAGAGGCCAATCAAGATTTTGTATGTCTATCTATCCCACTTATTATTTTTCTCTTTATCCCCTCAAAAATACACTAAGCGATCTATCTATACCGGCTAAGCAGTCTATGGCAGAATTTACACCTTTGGCAATTAATACGCCCAGGGAATAAAATAACAATCTGTGAGGTCAATAATCAACTTCATGGCCTTCCACACTAAATTCTCTACCTCTTCATCCATAGTGTAAATTTTGGCATAAGTTGGTAAATCCCTGAGATAGGGTGAGGTTATTTTTAGCCCTAAGACATTACCTGGAATTAATCCCATAATTCCAAGAGGACCAGGAGTTGCAATGTGGATCTGGGTAAAGCTTTTTTATAGGAAGACTTCATCCAAGTTCTTAGAAGAAGAGTTCTTTCAGAGCTTAGCTATTGCCATCTTAGGTAAGTTTTTAACTACTTTCTGGAAGCCCTTTTCTATGAGATCCTCCTTAAGGTTACTCTCAAGGATGGTATAAATCATAGCCTGATCTGAGCTCTTTAAAAGTAAACTTTACAGATATATTCTTCAAGAAAGGGCTTTAGTGTCTCTTCTGCCTTACCTAAAAAGACATAGTCAAAACCTAAGGCTAAGGTTTCCTTTGGAAGTGCGATAACATATGAGCCACAACCAAGGATAATGAGCTTAGATTTTAAGTCTAAGGTCCTAACCTTGTTTAGCAAAGATTTTATCACCCGATATTGAGGCGTAAGAAAGGATACTAAATCTATTTTCCCTTTGGTAATAGAATATTAAAGCCTTCATGCTGTAGATTTAAAGAAAGCTTAAAGATGAAAATATACTATAAGAGGAGTTTGAACAATGGGGAGCGGGAACTCCCCCTTGAGTTTTAGGAGGGGGTTACTTAAATGGAAGTAAAGGTAGGTCAGTTCAATGTTTCTTAAAGAGGGGACCTTAAAGACATAGTCATCTGCTGGGCTCTTTGTTACTTCATATCTCCCTCTGTCACCCGTAGCTAAATCTGGGCTTGGTTTTTATGTTAAGCCAAAGGGCGCATACATGTGACCTCCAAGAGTGATACCACTGTGGCAAGAAGCACACCCCTTCTCTATAAAGAGCTTTAACCCTTCTTTTTCTTCTTTATTGAAAGCCTTAGTGTCTCCCTTCAAAAATTTGTCAAATCTGGAGTTAGGGATTAAAAGAGTTGCCTCAAAGGCCAAAATGGCCTTAGCAACATTATCAAAGGTTATGGGATCCTTTTCTTTGGGAAAGGCCTTTTTAGACATTTCCACATACTTGGGAATACTCTTTAAGGTGGCCATTACTCTCTCAGGAGTATAATTCTTTTCCACCGAGGCCTGAATGGGACCCTTTGCTTGTTCCATTAAATCTTTGGTTCTACCACCCCAAAATTGAGCAGTATGATAGACCGCATCTAATACCGTAGGAGCATTCCTTGGCCCTTTCTGCCAACCATGTCCAATTGAAGTCTCCACATTGTCCGTGCCTCCAAGCATCACATTATGACAGGTGTTGCAACTAATTAAGTGAGAAGCAGAAAGGCTGGGCAAAGATATTTCCCCAATTCCACAAGCTCCTTTGTAAGCTTCACCTCTTTGAAGGAGTCCTGTCAAGTTTTTCTGGAATAGGTTTAAAAAGTTCCCTTGCACTCCTTTGAGATTTAGTCAAGATAGTAAATAGAACCTTTTACAAAGGGCTGGAAGAACAGCGTTCTTAAGGCTGAATATAACCTTTCAAGGTTAGGTTGATAAAGAACCTCTCTTTCTATTTTCAGGGGAACACCCTGTAAATTGATTGTTCTCTGAGTGAATTGTTTGAGTCTTTCTCGGAGAATAGGGCGGACTCTTTGATCCATCAAGGGTGGATCGGGAAGCAATAGGAGAGGAAGATTATAGGACAGAGCCTCAACTAAGGCTTGCTCTATTTCGAACCAGTTTTTTATGTAAACATATTTCAAGCGAAAGCCCCTTTTTTCTAAGTCCTCTAAGTAAAAGTTAAAGGTCCCAGAGGTTAGCACTACAAAGGATGCGCCAAAGGATTTTAAGAATTTTGGGGAGGGAATCGGTGAAAGATAACAATAACTGGGATTCCAAAAGTGGGAAATATATAAAATACCTGTTATTATGCGTTCTTGACCAGGGCATTTGATTCTCTGTGCCTTCTCGTAGGCTTCTGCTCCGTAGATTACCACCCGTGGATACTTGCACAGGCTTTCGCTGTCTCTAAAATAGTGAAAGTCTGAGGGTAAATTCGGGATCTCCTTTAGAGAAAAAATAGGCACGCCCTGAGCCTTGAGACTGGAGACACAGAAAACCCCTATTA
>JANXDB010000007.1 GCA_025060015.1 Caldimicrobium sp.
TAAAGGCGACTTCTTTTCTTTGGGATGCATCTTTGATTGCTTCAAGTCTTTGCAGCTTTTTTAAGTCTTTGATGGGAGAAGGGGTTAGTGAGAAGCAAAACATAAAAGACTTTGAGCTTATGCAGGGGGAGAAAATATACATTATAGAGGAGAGATTGCTTGAGAGAGGAAAAGATTTTCAGAGAAAAGAACTGAAGTTTAAAAATCTTTTCTTTTTCATGGTGCTTAAAAAGGGATTATCATTGTTTATTCAGACTCTTGACAAATGTGATTTATGATATATTTTATACCCCGTCCTGTGGGACGAATTTTTCAGGGGGTGGTAAAGATGAAAAATACAGAAAAAATTGAGTATGGCTTTGGTCAACATCTTATCCTTGATGGTTATGGAGCTAACTATGAAAAGTTAACTAATCTTGATTTTATATTCAACTTTTTAAATAAATATCCAGAAGATATAGAAATGACCAAAATTATGCCTCCTTATGTGTTTAAATACTTTGCCCCTGAGCCTGAAGATTGGGGCATTTCAGGCTTTGTGATCATAGCAGAAAGCCATATCAGTATTCATACTTTTCCTGAAAAACGTTATCTCAGTGTGGACATCTTTTCCTGTAAACCCTTTGATGTGGATAGAGCAATTAGAGATATAACTGATATGTTTGAAATTCAGAAAAGTGAGATAAGGCTTCTTGACAGAGGTTTAGAATTTCCTCGGTCCATAAGAGCTGTTGAAAACTATATGCGACTTGAGAGAAAGAATATTGTGCTTTAAGGATGAAAATCACCTTTTTGGGGTTGCCCGATCATCCAAAGGCTCGGGTAGCCCTTATTCCTGTCCCCTTTGAACAGACCACAACTTGGTTAAAGGGTACAAGTCAGGCTCCCCTTGAGATCCTTAAGGTTAGCCCAAACCTTGAGTTTTTTGATGAGGAGACAGGTATCTGCCCCCATAAAGAATTAGGGTTTCACACCTATCCGGTAGAGGAATATCCTTTGGATCTAAAAAAGGCCCTTTCAAAAATTGAAAGGAAAACTAAATCGGCCCTGGAGTCTCAATTCCTTCCCATTTTCTTGGGAGGAGAACACACCATAAGCTTTGGTTCTGTAATGACTCTCAAGCAATACTATCCTGGCCTCAGAGTTCTTCACCTTGATGCCCATCTTGATTTTAGAAGAGAATACTTGGGAAGCAAGCTTAATCATGCCACAGTCATGAGACATCTTCATGAGCAAGGTATATCCATTCTAAGTGTGGGAATCAGAGCCCTCTCTGAAGAGGAATACCTTGACTTACAAGTTGATGGGCCAAGGGTGATCTTTGCCAAGGATCTACATGAAAACTTTGGAGCAGCTCTTGATCAAATAAAAACCTTTCTTGGTGATTGTCCTATCTATCTCTCTTTAGATATGGATGCCCTTGATCCCTCCATAGCCCCAGGGGTTGGAACACCAGAGCCAGGAGGTCTAAATTGGCAGCAATTGCTAGAAATCCTTAAATTGATTTCTAAGGGCACCATCGTCGGGATGGATATAGTGGAGACTAGGCCGTTGCCTGGATATCCCTTCACGGAATTTTTGGCAGGAAAGATTATTCTTAAATTTACCTCCTATCTGGCAAAGTCTTCTAAATAATGAGTGTTTTTCATCGTCTTGCCAAGTTACTCTTTGAAGCCTCCCTTCTTAAGAGGATTGAGAGGACTGGATACAGTTACTTGGGAACTGGGCGAGAGAATGTTGCGTCACACTCTTTCGGGGTTATATTTTGCAGCTATCTACTGAGTAAAAAGTTTCCAGGAAGGGTGGATGAGAGTAAAGTTTTAAAAATGGCCCTGTTACATGATTTCATCGAGGCTCGCACTGGTGATTTCAATGCTGTAAACAAACTATACAATCATGCTGATGAAATAAAGGCATTGAAGGAAGCTTTTGTTGATCTTTTTTTTGCCGAAGAAGTGTTTAAATTATATGAAGAATACAGATCTAATATGAGCTTAGAAGCTAAAATAGTTCATGATGCCGATGTGCTTGATCTTATCGTGCAGCTCAAAGAACAAAAAGACCTTAACAATCCCTTTGCAGAAAGGTGGATCAAGTACGCCAAAAGAAGACTTCATTTGGAAGAAGCAAAGAAATTGGCAGAGGCCATAACCGAGACAGAGTGGTGCTCTTGGTGGTTAGAGAGATTAGTCAAAGAACGAGATGATGGGGATACCCTCTGAAAAATGTGTTCACTGTGGCAAGTGCTTAGCAGTTTGTCCAAGCTATAGGTTTTTTCTGAAGGAGAGCTTCTCTCCTAGAGGAAGAAATCTTCTAATCCTTAAAAAAAAGGATGCCAAAAGCTTAGATTATTGCCTTCTCTGTGAGAGATGTTCTCGAGTCTGTCCACAGGGCATAAGCTTTCCTGAAGCTTATCTTAAAGAAAAACTTCAGAACAGTAAATTAAAAGTCCCCCCTCCCGATGATTCTTTAAATTTTCTAAATTTTTTAACATTGAATCAAATATTTAGAAAAGAGTTTAAAGAAAGGGACTTAAGTGCCTTTCAAAGGGGAGGTGACTTTTATATCTATCTTTCCTGTGGTCTAAAACACTTATATCCTCGGGCACTAGATATTGTACTGGAGAGATTAAGGGAGAATCTTCTCAGACCGCATATTCCAGAGAATCAGGGTTGCTGTGGGATAGTCTTTCTTGGTCTTGGAATCAAGGAGACGGTAAAGGAATACGCTCTGAAACTTCTTCGCCTTTTTCCTGAAAAAAAGCCCCTTTTGACTTTCTGTGCCACCTGTCTTTGGATGATTAAAAAGGTTTATTCCCTCCTGTTTGATAGAGAGGAGACTAAAGTAGCCTTTAATGAATTAGCAAATCGGACATACTTTGTTCTTGATTTTTTAGAAAAAACACATTGTACGATGAACTTAAATAATGATTATGATATTCTTTATCATAAGCCCTGCCATTTGTCTTTAGCCTTGACTTCTGAGAAAGAATTGTTAAATAAAGGTATAGTAGTGGAAGATTTTTGCTGTGGCTCTGCTAAGCCCTATCTCTGGTTAAAGGGATTTCAGGAGAAATTCTCCAGATTCTGGAAAAGGGGAATCATGGATCGTGCTATAATAGCCACAGCTTGTACTGGCTGTTATTTAAACTTTTCCTTTATTCTTGGAAACTCCCTTGTGATCAGACATTGGATAGAGTTAGTGGAATGAAGGCTTATCCCTCTTATTTGGAGTTACTAGCAACTGGAGAGTTAGATAGGAGAATAACCGCTTTGTATGATAGAATGAGTCCCTGTAGAATATGTCCAAGGGAGTGCAAAGTAGATAGACTAAGGGGCGAGAGGGGAGTTTGTAAAGTAGGATCAAAACCGATGGTATCAAGTTATGGACCACATTTTGGAGAGGAAAGACCATTGGTGGGAACCTCAGGCTCTGGGGCTATTTTTTTTACCTATTGCAACATGGCCTGTGTCTATTGTCAGAACTGGGAGATCAGTCATCTCGGTGAGGGAGATGAAATAGAAGTTGAAGATTTGGCAAAGATTATGCTTATCCTACAGGTTTGGGGATGTCACAATATCAACCTGGTTACTCCAACCCACCAAATTGCCTTTATAGTTGAGGCTATAAAAATAGCGGCAGAAAAGGGTTTGTCCTTACCAATCGTTTACAATTGTGGGGGATATGAATCCATTGATACCCTTAAACTTTTGGATGGAATAATAGACATCTACATGCCCGATATAAAGTACATGGATGATAAGGTAGCTTTAAAGCTATCCAAAGTGAAAGGCTATTCGTGTGTAGTTAAAGAGGCAATAAAGGAGATGCACCGTCAAGTGGGTGATCTTATCATCGAGGGAGGAATAGCAAAAAGAGGATTAATCGTTAGGCATCTCGTTTTACCAGGTGATCTTTCTCAAACTGAGGAGGTAATAAAATTTATAGTTACGGAGATCTCGCCCCAAACCTATTTCAATCTCATGGACCAATACCGACCCTGTGGTGATGCTTGGAAGTACCCACCTCTCGATAGAAAGATTACAGGGGATGAATGGAAAAGGGCCTTAGAACTGGCAATGAATTATGGCCTTAAGAGGCTTGATAATAGAAGAGCCCGTTTTTGGGACTAGTATTTTTGCCATAGGTGATATCCACGGTTGTTTGTCAGCCTTTGAGAGCCTTCTTGATATCCTGCCAGTTCGCTGGGGTGAGGATTATGTCATCTTTCTTGGAGATTATATAGATCGAGGACCTGATTCCAAAAGAGTGTTAGAGTTGATTATAGATCTTAAAAAGGATTATCCAAATACAGTGCATGCCCTCAAAGGTAATCATGAATGGCTCTTCGAGCAATATCTTGAGGGAAGATATACGGAGGTTTTTCTCTACAATGGGGGAACAGAAACCTTGAGGAATTACCTTGAAAAGGGAAAAATAAACATACCTGAGGAACAGATAGATTTTTTACGATCTTTACCACTTTATCTCTCTATGGGAAAATATCTCTTTGTGCATGCAGGTGTTAATCCAAAAAAGCCCTTTGATGAGCAAACTGAGGAGGATCTTCTCTGGATAAGGGGATCCTTTTATAATTATGATGGGAAATTTGAAAGGACTGTGGTTTTTGGGCATACTCCCTTTCCTGAAGTATTACTTTTGGATGATAGAATTGGAATTGACACAGGCTGTGTATACGGAGGCAAACTCACCGCCATAAAGTTACCTGAGAGAAAGGTCTTTCAGATTTCCTGTAGGAGGTGATTGAAAGTGGCTGATGACAAAAAAAAGTTCTCCTGGAGGGAGATAGATAAACTCAAAGATTCCAGCGGATTGGCAAAATTGAGAAGAAAAGTGGAAAAAAAGGAGAGAACCTCACCAAGGGAGGAGAAAAAATTCAAAGAGAGATATTTAAAAGAGCTTGACAAACTTTTTAACAGAGAAGATCATGAACGAGAGGAGTGGCTTAAAAGGCTTCACCAAACAGTAGGTAAAAGGGAATTCAAAAAACTCATACTCTCCTTTTATGAGAAATTTGGCTTGCCTGACGAGGGTAGAGATCTGATGCTATTCTTAGAGTGTGAGGAAAAGGAACTCATAATCAAGGCTTTAGACAAGGTCAAGGAGAATTTTCATAAATTCAGTGCCTTTGAGAGGCAATCAATTGTGGCTAAACTAAAAACCATGCAACTTTCAACAAGGGATGAACTTTTGGCTTACCAATTAGAGAAAGCGATGAAGGAGTTAGTACTCTGATGGAGGACTTGCTGAGAGAATTTCTTCTTTACCTAAACACTCAAAAACACTACTCAATGCATACCCTAAGGGCCTATGCCTCTGATCTACTTGATTTTTTGACTTACCTAAAAGAAAACCATCTATCTTGGCAGGACATGTCCCCTGAGATAATTAGGGCTTACTCTTTTAATTTAAAGGACAGAGGTTTTAATCCCTTTTCCATAGCAAGAAAACTCTCCAGTTTAAAAAATTTTCTCCTATTTCTTACAGAGGAAAAGGGGCTATCCGGTGACTTTCTCTCCCCTTTGGAGAACCCCAAGCTACCCAAGAGACTCCCTAAGATTTTGACGCTTGATGAGATAGAAAGGCTCTTACAAGCTCCAAACATAAATGATCCCCTGGGATTAAGAGATAGGGCCATTTTAGAGCTTCTCTATGCCACAGGTCTTAGGGTTTCTGAACTGGTGAATCTAAAGCTGGAAAATCTCCAACTTCAACTGGGTTTCCTGAAAGTACTTGGTAAGGGGAGTAAAGAACGTATAATTCCCTTGGGTGATATGGCTTTGGAGTTTTTGATCTCCTATTTGGAAAGTGTAAGACCACTGCTCGTAGGACCAAAGAGCAGGAACTTTGTCTTTTTGAACCGCAGAGGAGCCCCTCTTACCAGACAAAGATGTTGGCAGATAGTGAAGGAATACGCCAGTGCTTCGGGTATTGATCTTAAGAAGATTTCACCTCATGTCCTCAGGCATTCCTTTGCAACACATCTCCTAGAGGGAGGAGCTGATTTAAGGTCCCTTCAGCTCATGTTAGGCCATAGCAGTCTTCTTACCACCCAGATTTACACTCATCTTGACTTTAAAAACTTAAAAGGGGCCTACGAGAGATTTCATCCTCGGGCTAAAAGGTGATTTTATTAGAATATCCTTGGATAGATTTCAGAAAGGGCCTCAAGGTCTCCTCTGAAACCTTCCAATTCCTCGAGAGGGCAAGAGCCCTAGCCAAAAGAGAAGGCCTGTTTCTATATTTAGCAGGTGGTCCTGTTCGAGATGTCCTTTTGGGTAGAGATTCTAAAGACTTGGACTTGGTTTTAGAGGGAGACTGGAAACTACTATTAAATTCACTGATCAGAGAAACAGGAGCAAGTTTACTTTTAAAATCACAGTTTTTGACCTTCAAATTGGCCCTAAATTTTATTTCTACCCTGGATCTGGTCACAGCAAGAAAGGAGGTTTATCCATATCCAGCAAGTCTGCCTGAGGTTAAGCCCGGAACTTTCGAAGATGATATACGTAGAAGGGACTTCACTGTTAATGCACTTATCTACGGGTTAACCCCTCCCTATGAAGAAAAGATAATAGACCTAGTAGGAGGGCTTAAGGACCTTGAAAATAGAGTAATGAGGCCTCTACACATACATTCCTTTGTAGAGGATCCAACGAGAGCCTTTAGAGGTATAAGATATAAAGTGCGCCTTAACTTTAGCTTTGGTTGCGAGTTTTTGAAGGCATTAAAGATTGCTGAGGAATCCTCTTCCTTTAGGAGGCTTAGTTCCTCAAGACTGGTAAATGAGTTAAAACTATTTATAAACAAAGAGGCCCCTGAGTGCTTGCCATCATTGTGTGAGGAACTTAACACCCTAGGGCTTTTACAGCTAGTCGGGCTTTTGATTAGAAAGCCAAAGCAGTCCGATTTTTCGATTTTGGACCGGGCCAGAGGGAGGCTGTCTTCTGAGAGTTTTGAAAAGTTCTTTAGGCTATTTCTAATTGAGATAGATGAGTCGTCTCTTAGGAGACTTGCCTTTTCTGAAAGGGAGATAACAATCATTTTAAGAAACGTAAAGGCTTTAAGGGAGTTAAAGAAGAATTGGAAAAATATATCACTGGTTGAGAGGGTAGAGCTCTTAGAGAAAAGTCCTGATTATTTACTTTTTCGGCTTTCGTTAGAAGAGGAGTGGAGAGAGGATATTAAAGCCTTTTGGGAAAAGTGGCAAAGTATTAAGCCAGAGCTTACAGGCCAAGATTTGATAGCATTAGGCCTTAGTGAAGGGAGGGAGATCGGGTTTGTCTTGAAAAGAATACGCGAGGAAAAGCTCAAAGGAAATTTACTAAGCAAGGAGGCGGAGAAGGAGTTTGTTAAAAACTTGATTTTTCAGCGATGTTAATTTAAACTAAAAGTATTCCAGTGCAAAAAGGAGTCCCTCAATGGAGAATTTTGTAGACATTCTTAAAGATTACCTTCATGAGAGAACCTATCAGATTGGTGACTTAGCAGAGGGTGTTGTAGTTAAGGTCCAAAATGATGTAGTCTTTGTAGATATTGGGACCAAAAAGGAGGCTATTCTACCTAAGGCTGAGGTTACGGATGCTCAGGGGAATTTATTCTTCCAGGTAGGAGAGAGGGTGAAAGCCCAGATTGTTAAAAGACTCTCAGGAGAGGGACATTATTTGCTGTCTGTGAAAAGAATTCTTGAAGAAGAGGCCTGGAATGAGATAAAAGAAGCCCATGAAAAAGGCACCCCTCTTGAGGTTCTACTGACCAAACCCATAAAGGGTGGTTTTGAGGTAGTATACAGGGGTTTGATAACTGGTTTCTTACCACAATCTCACCTGGGAAGAAACATATCCCTGGAGTTACCTCAGAAATTAGCGGTAATACCGATTAATTTCAACGAGAGATCCTATGTGGTTTCCCATAAAGTCTATCAGGAAAAGGAAAGGGAAATTAAGTTTAAAGGGTTGGTGAAAAAGCTGGAAGAGGAGGGTATCTTAGAAGGAAGGGTTAAAAGCCCTGTTAAAGGTGGATTTATTCTTGATTTTGATGGAGTTCTGACTGGTTTTCTTCCCCTCTCAGAACTAACTCGAAGAAGGATAAAACAGGGAGAGATCTATCTCACTGAAGGGGATTTGATCAGAGTTAAGGTTTTAGAGTGGGATCCTCAGAAAAGAAAACTAAAGGTTAGTCATAAGGCACTTGAGCCAGATCCTTGGGAAAGTGTAGAATCAAGGTATGGCTTAGATCAGAGAGTGAAGGGTAAGGTAGTGAAAGTAGAAAACTTTGGAGCCTTTGTGGAGCTTGAACCCGGGCTTGAAGGCCTTCTTCCGGCAAGTGAGATATCCTGGAAAAAGGGTTTGAAACCTGTGGAGGTCCTGCAAGAGGGTGACATCATTGATGCGGTAATAACCGAGTTGGTTTCAAAGGAGAGAAAACTGATTCTCAGTTTAAAGAGATTGGAAGAAAATCCCTGGGATGTCATTTGTAAGACCCTGAAAATCGGAGATCTCGTTAAGGCTCCTATTAAGACTATTACAGATTTTGGGCTTTTCGTTGAGGTAAAGGAGGGAGTGGATGGATTTATCCACATATCACAGGTCTCCTGGGATAGGGTCAAGGACTTAAGGACTATCTTTAAAGAGGGAGATGAGGTTACCGCAAAGGTTATAGAGCTAAGTCCTGAGAACAAAAAGTTGGTGCTTAGTATCAAGGAATTACAACCTGATCCCTGGAAAGAGTTTTCTTTAAGACATAAACCAGGAGATGTAGTAGAGGGAGAGGTGAAAAAGGAGATCCCGGGCAAGGGATACTTAGTTAAGGTAGGCAAAGGGGTGTTGGGTTTTTTACCTCTAAGAGAACTTGCCCATGAGAAAAAAAAGACTCTTTCTGAGGGACAATCCTTCAGGGGGAAGATCATCCTTCTTGATCTGGAACAGAGGAAGCTTTGGATATCCGAAAAGGCTTACATCCTGGAAGAAGAACAAAGGGAGGTAGAGGCCTTTAAAGATCAGAGAAAGCCCCTTAAAAGGACTTTGAAACTGAAAATAGAAGATAGAGATTAATGAAGAGACCCTGGCTTACCTATGGTCTTGCCTTCATCGGTGGTCTGGTAGTATCGCTTATCATAATCAGTTTTTTTGTTGCCCTCCTTGTGAGTTTATTGGATAAAGGGTGGGGTAAGCCTAAGATTGGAGTTCTCGAAGTAAAGGGTGTAATATTTGATTCGGAGACCTATTTACCAGCCATAAGGGAGTTAAAGGAAAGAAAGGATATAAAAGCGGTGGTTTTGAGAATTGATTCCCCTGGTGGAGCTATAGGTCCAGTGCAGGAGATCTTTGAGGAACTCCAAAGTTTACGACAGAGTAAACCACTCTTTGTTTCCATGGGTGGGGTTTCAGCATCAGGTGGTTTGTATCTTGCCCTTGCTGGCCAACGCATCTTCGCTAACCCAGGAACAATTACTGGAAGCATAGGAGTTATGATCCAGCTTCCAAATTTCGAAAAACTTATGGATAAGATTGGTATTTCGGCAGAGGTAATTAAAAGCGGTGACTTTAAGGATACAGGATCGTCCTTCAGAAAATTATCAGAAAGGGAAAGAAAATACCTACAGGAAAAGGTTAATGCTCTTCACCATCAGTTTGTTAGAAAAATTGCCGAAGAGAGGAAGATCGAGCTTGAAAAGGTAAAAGTCATGGCCGATGGAAGGATTTTTACCGGAGAGGAGGCTTTAAGCCTTGGGCTTGTGGACGAATTGGGTAACTTTTATCGAGCGGTGGAGGCTGCAAAGAAGGCTGCTAACCTTGAAAAGGCTGAGCTCTTGTATTTCCCGGAGAAAAAAGGTTTCTTAAGCAAATTCATTGAGGAGAAGCTCCCACTGGGAGGGCTCCTTTCAGAGCACTTCTCCCTTAGGGGTTTTTATATATATCAAAAATAGTCCATGACCAAAAAAGAGTTAAGTGATAGATTAAAGAGGCGTTTTTCTGAGTTTGAAGCTAAAGATCTCGATTACATCATAGATCAATTTTTTGAAATTTTAGGATTTGCCTTGAGAAAAGGATCAACGATCGAATTAAGGGATTTCGGTGTTTTTAAAGTGTCTCGTGCCAGATCATATTTCTTTAAGAATCCGAAGACCAATCAAAAATACTATCTTAAAGGAAAGGTAAGAGCGGTCTTTCAAACTGGTAAGACTTTTAAGGAAAGAATCAATCAGCCCTTTCTTGCCTCTCTAGATCTTGGAACGCAAAGTTTCAGACTTCTTCTGGGAAAATATCACCAGGAGAAGGTCCACCTCCTTAAGAGTTTCAGAGAAAATGTCAGGCTTGGAGAGGGTATGGTTGACAGTGAATATATCTCACCATCAGCTCAAGAGAGAGCAATAGGGGTTTTGCGAGGGTTCCGTAACCTCATGGAAAGATACGAAGTATCGAAATACCATGCCGTAGGGACTGCCGTTTTCAGAAAGGCAAAAAATTCAGAAGAGTTTGTTCGAAAAATTGAAGAAGAGACTGGGCTTAAAGTGGAGGTTCTCTCCCCGGATAGAGAAGCAAAGCTCACTTTGGAGGGTATTTTTTTTGGCCTAAAAAATTTAGGATTAAGTATCAGAGATTTCTTAATTGTAGATGTAGGTGGAGGGTCTTCGGAATTCATCTACATTAAGGATGGAAAACCTTATCTGACTGAGAGTTTAGAGTTGGGGGCAGTGGTTATAAAGGATTTCTTTAAGTTGCGCTATCCACCTACAAAAAAGATGATTTTCTCCATAAGGGATTATATCAGAGATCAGTTGGCAAAGCTACCTTCAGAGGCCTTCGACAAAATACTTATCACCGGTGGTTCTGCTTCGTTAATAGGAAGTTTAGATCTGAAATTAGTTAAATACGATCGGGAGATCTTACACGGCCATGTGGTAACTCAGGAAAGATTAGAAAAACTCATTTCTAAAATTAGTGAGTTAACTTTACCAAGAATAAAAAAACTTCGTGGTATGGAAGAAGGTAGAGAGGATCTTTGTTTACCTGGGCTTTTTATCCACGGGGAAATTTTAAAATACTTTGGTGGCAAGGAGCTAATAATTAGCGAATACGGAATTTTGGAGGCATCTTTACTTTCTTTGGTAAAAGATTATAATAGTGAGCTAATTACCTGAATAGGGTGCATAGATGTTAAACATAATAGGAGAGGCTTATACATTTGACGATCTGCTCCTTGTCCCATCTTACTCTGATGTTTTACCAAAGGATGCTGATGTTAGCACTTATATCACCCCTAAGATCAAACTAAACATTCCGTTAATCTCAGCAGCAATGGACACAGTTACTGAAAGCCAGATGGCCATTGCCATGGCTCGTGAGGGGGGGCTCGGTGTCATTCACCGCAACATGCCCCTTGAAAGACAGGTGAAAGAGGTAGAAAGGGTAAAGAAGTCAGAAAGTGGCATGATCTATGATCCTATAACAGTTACCCCTGATACCACCATCAGAAAGGTATTAAACCTGATGGAGGAGTATAAAATCTCCGGTATTCCTGTAATAGATGGGCCTGAAAGGAAACTCGTAGGTATTGTAACAAACAGGGATTTACGTTTTGAAACAGAGCTCGATAAACCTGTAAAGGAGGTTATGACCAAGGAAAATCTCGTTACGGCAAAACCCGGTATTACTTTAGATGAGGCAGTTAAAATCTTACATGAGAGAAGAATAGAAAAGTTACTTATCGTTGATGACAATTTTTGTCTCAAAGGGTTAATTACCATAAAGGATATTGAGAAAATAAGAAAATATCCCAACGCCTGTAAGGATGAACTTGGAAGATTGAGAGTTGGTGCAGCCATTGGGGTAGGGAAGGACAGGCTGAGACAGGCTGAGGCCCTTCTTAAAGCTGGCTGTGACATCCTTTTTATAGATTCAGCCCACGGACATAGCAAAAACATAGTTGAAACCATTAAAGAGATAAAGTACCATTTTCCCCAATGCCAGCTCATAGCAGGTAATATTGCCACCAGTGAGGGAGCAGAGGAACTTATTAAAGCTGGTGCCGATGGACTAAAGGTAGGGGTTGGCCCTGGTTCCATATGCACTACAAGGGTTGTGGCAGGAGCTGGAGTGCCACAACTAACTGCCATTCACAATGTGGCAGTAGTTGCAGATAGATATGGTATTCCTCTCATTGCCGATGGTGGAATAAGATTTTCTGGAGATATAACAAAAGCCATTGGTGCCGGTGCCTGGGCTGTGATGATAGGTAATCTCTTTGCTGGAACGGAGGAGGCACCAGGAGAGACCATTCTTTACGAAGGTCGAACTTACAAGATCTACAGGGGTATGGGTTCGCTATCTGCTATGTTCAAGGGCGGCGGAAAAGAGAGATATGGCTATGAGGCAGAGGATGTAGCCAAGTTTGTGCCAGAGGGGGTAGAAGGAAGGGTTCCCTACAGAGGGCCTGTGTCTAATATGATCTTTCAACTGGTTGGTGGTCTAAAATCAGGTATGGGCTACTGTGGGTGTAAGGATCTTCAAGAACTTCGAAAAAGAGCTCAATTTGTTAAGATAACTCCTGCTGGTTACAGAGAAAGCCATGTGCATGATGTAACTATTCTGAGAGAGGCTCCAAATTATTGGGTTGGTAAATAAATGCCTTTTTTTGAGTGGAAAGGCAGAGCCATATCTGGTGAGATACGCTCTGGTGTCCTTGAGGCACCAAATGCTCAGATAGTGGAGGTTTTTCTAAGAAGATTAAACATCATTCCCATTAAAATTCAACCAAAGAGTGAAAGGACCCTCTCTCTTAAACTAAAGCGTGTCTCTGATAAAGAACTTGCCCTTTTTACCAGGCAATTTGCCACAGTTTTAGAGGCAGGGTTACCCATTGTGAGAAGTTTGGAAACCCTGGCTATTCAACAGAAGAACATCTATTTCAAAGAGGCTATCTCCGATATCCGTAAGAGAGTTGAAGGTGGAAGTTCTTTGAATGAAGCCATTGCGGTATATCCCAAGATTTTTAATAATCTTTATGTGCAGATGGTAAGATCAGGGGAAACTTCAGGTAATCTGGATGTCGTTCTCAAAAGATTAGCACTATATTTGGAAAAAATTGTAGCCCTTAAATCTAAGATCAAACATGCTATGATTTATCCCTCAGTCATCGTTTTTGTTACCGTAGTGGTTGTGTCTGTCTTGATGCTTTTCGTTATTCCTAAATTTGCAGAATTATTCCGCGAAGCAGGGCAAACCCTTCCTCTGCCTACACAGATTTTGCTATCTTTTAGCTACAATTTTAAATACATTTTCGGTTTTTTTGTATTATCACTTCTTGGCCTGATAGTCTTCATAAAATACTATCGCAGAAGTGAAAGGGGAATATATCAAACCGATAAGATCCTTCTGCACTTACCTCTGTTAGGGACTCTCTTTCACAAGGCAGCACTTTCACGCATTGCTAGAACTTTAGCAAATCTGATCGGGGCTGGGGTCCCGCTTTTACAGGCCCTTTTAATTGCCGGGGAAACTTCAGGCAACAAGGTCCTAGAAAAGGCCATGGAAGAGATCAGAATTAACGTCTCTGCCGGCCATACCATTGCCGATCCCATGTTCTACACCGGTGTCTTCCCTTATATGGTCGTTGAAATGGTCAGGATTGGAGAAATGGCTGGAAATTTAGAAGAGATGTTAACGAAAGTAGCTGATTTTTATGAAGAAGAGGTAGACAGGGCCGTTCACACCCTGTCCACTCTCATTGAACCTATACTTCTGATCGTCCTTGGAGTAGTCATAGGTGGGATCTTGGTTGCCCTTTACCTACCAATTTTCCAACTTGGTGGTGTAATCGGAGGAGGCTAAGAAGCCTTCTTTTTACAGGTTCCTTGAGCCTTACATCCTCCTTTGGCCTCACCTGAAGTCATACTCTCCTCCTTGCACATTGTTTCCATCTCTCCACAGCTTGGGCATTTTTTAGGTTTACACCTTGACTCCTTGGTAGAACCACACTTAGAACACTTCCAAAGCGCCATACCTGACCTCCTTTTAGGGGATTTTGAAATTAAATTTTCAATAAAAATTTAATTTAAAAGGTAACAATTTCAAGAATACCCTTTGAGTTTTATACCTTCAAAATCACCTAAATGTATGAACTGGATGGATTGGTCTTTAATTTTTTGATGGACTAGTTTTCCCCTTACATAAGATATGATTTGGGTTCCTTTGGCAAAAGTTCCGTATCTCCTCTGAGAGCCTTCCTTTAACCTCGAGTTCTGCCTGTTTTATGCTTTGCCAGGTGAGACAGTTGTTGTTCTCGGGCGCAAGTTGGGCGCAAAAGGTAAATATACTAATCTTACCTGTTTTCTTGCAATAGGGATTTTGGGGATGGTCTTTACAAAAATTTTTTATATCGTTAAAAAGGATGCTTTCAAGTTCAAGACGTCTTTGTATAATCTCAGCCCACCGCAAACAAGAAGTGCTTTGAGGTTCTACTTTAGAACAATAGAGATTGATCTCAGTGTCAGTTTTAAAGCGACTCTTTACGCTTTCAGAGAAAACAACTTCTGTGTGAAGAAGGCAAAACATTATGAAAAACTTAACAAAATAGAAAAACATCAACGGCGTTATTAGCAAAAAACATACCTTTGGAGGTACGACCTTTAGAGAGTTTAGGGCTGCTAAAATTTACAAAATTGTCATTTTCCTTTTACCAAATTGACGAATTTTTCTACCATGAAAGTTTCAGAAAGACCATATTTTTGTTTCAAGGTTTGGAGATCACCCTGTTCAATGAACTTGTCAGGCAGGGCGATTTTGGCAAAGGATGGTCTTAATTCGGCTTCAAGAAGGATCTCTGCTATGGCTGATCCAAAACCTCCCTCAGTGGTGTTCTCTTCAGTGACCAGCACCCTTCCTGTCTTCTGGGCGTAATCTATAATCAATTTCCTGTCAATTGGTTTTAGAAATCTCAAATTGACCACAGCCACACTTAAGCCCCTGTCTTCTAGAATAGTGGCAGCTTTCAATGCAGGATGTACAGTGGAGCCGATGGCAAAGATCACTCCATCGGATCCATCTCTTAATACCTCTCCTTTTCCAGGCGGTATGAAACGAAACTCCCAGTCAAGACTTACACCAACTCCAGCCCCCCTTGGATATCGTATGGCACAGGGTTTCTCGTACTTTAGGGCACTGAAGAGCATGTGTTGTAGTTCATTCTCATCTTTTGGGGCACAAATTATCAGTTCAGGGACTGCTCTAAGGTAGGTTAGATCGAAGGCCCCATGGTGGGTGGGGCCATCTTCACCCACTAAGCCTGCTCTGTCAATGGCAAAAATGACCTTGGCCTTATTTAAAGCCACGTCATGGATTATCTGATCGTAGGCCCTCTGTAAGAAGGTTGAATATATTGCGCAAACAGGAATTAGCCCCTCGAGAGCTAATCCAGCAGCAAAGGTTACTGCATGTTGTTCGCAGATTCCCACATCAAAAAACCTTTCTGGAAACCTCTCCGCAAACTCTTTGAGACCTGTGCCAGTTTTCATGGCAGCTGTAATAGCAACAAGCCTTGGCTCCTGCTCTGCAAGGCGAATGAGGGTTTTACCAAAGATTTCCGTATAAGATGGTGGTTCGTTAAGGGGTTTTTGAATCCTTCCTGTCTTTATATCAAAGGGGCCAACACCGTGAAAGGCCTCCGGATCAACTTCTGCCGGGGGATAGCCCTTGCCTTTTTTGGTTATTACATGAAAGAGCACGGGACCGGACATTTTCTTTAAGTTCTGTAGGATTGCTATTAGATTCTCTACGTCATGGCCATCTACAGGACCTATGTATTCAAAATTCAAGGCAGTGAATAAAGCACCAGGGGTAACGGCCATTTTGAAAAGATCTTCACCTTTTTTTAAGATATGCAGGAGATTTTCGCCTCCTGGAAGTTTATGCATGAGATTTTCCATTTCTTTACGCAAAAAACGGGCTAGATTACCCGTCATTCTTTTGGAAACAAAGGTAGATAGAGCCCCAACGTTGGGTGAGATAGACATTTCGTTGTCGTTCAAAACCACTAAGAGATTCTCTTTTAAATAACCAGCATTATTCAGAGCTTCAAAGGCCATTCCTGCGGTGATGGAACCGTCACCGATAACCACAATTACTTTACCCTTCTCTTTCTTGATTCTTTTGGCCAAAGCCATGCCTAAGCCAGCTGATACAGAGGTGCTACTATGTCCAGTATCAAGCACATCAAAGGGGCTTTCCTCTCTCTTCGGAAAGCCTGCTATTCCTCCGTAGGTTCTAAGCGTTTTAAAGGCTTCTTTTCTTCCAGTCAGGATCTTATGGGTATAACACTGATGTCCGACATCCCAGATTATCTTATCCTGAGGCATATCAAAGACGTAGTGTAGCGCCAGTGTTAGCTCAACGACTCCCAGGTTCGGTGCTAGATGACCTCCATTTTGTGAAACCACCTCTATTATATACGACCTTATCTCTTCAGCCAAAATCTTTAGTTGCGAAAGTTTTAGCTTTTTTAAATCCTGTGGAGAATTTATCTTTGGAAGAATTTTTGGTTTAAACTCCATCCTTAGTTCATTCTCTCAGAAAGATATAATGTAAGATCTTTAAGAAGCTTTGCTCTCTCTCCCAAGGGCTCAAGGTTGGTTAAAGCTTCATTGGTCAGTTCTTTAGTGATCCTTTTTGTCTCTTCAATTCCAAGGATAGAAGGATAGGTTAGTTTTTGCCTCTTTAGATCAGATTTTATGGGTTTACCAAGGGTTTTCTCATCACCTAAAAGGTCAAGGAGATCATCGACGATCTGAAAGATGAGTCCCAGTTTATTACCAAAGCGGGAGAGGATGTTGATTTCATCCTTCGGAGCAGAGGCAAGAATTGCTCCACTTACAAGGGATGCTTCAATGAAGGCAACGGTTTTATGTTTGTGGATCCAGTGTAGTTTTTTAAGCGACCCTCTTTTTCCCTCAGCTAAGAGATCTGCCATTTGTCCTCCTACCATGCCTTTAAGACCAACGGCCTTAGCAACCTTGTTTATAGCCTGAATTACAGCTGAGGGGTTGACTCTCTTGATTAAGTCTTGGTGGGTAAAAAGTTCAAAGGCAAGAGTCAGAAGACCATCACCTGCTAAAATAGCTGTCGCTTCGTCAAAGGCTTTGTGGCATGATGGCTTCCCTCGACGAAGATCATCGTCATCCATGGACGGAAGGTCATCGTGTATAAGAGAGTATGTGTGGATGCACTCAAGCCCACAGGCAAAGGGAAGGATGTCCTCAGAATTAGGCTTATACAGTTCATAGCCCATGAGACAGAGGATTGGCCTTATGCGCTTCCCTCCTGCCTTAAGGCTGTATAGAGAGGCGTCCAATACTCGTTTCCCATATTTGCCACCCTTAGGGAAATATTGATCAAGGGCCCTTTCAACAATAGACCTCTTTTCTTCTAAGAAACTTTTGATTTCACTTATTATCATTCTTAAGGATATCCTTTGCCCTCTCTAAGGTCTCTAAATAAAAGCCCTTTTCCCCTTTAAGAACTACCTCCACTTTGATTCTTGCCTCTTTAAGCTTTTGTTCACAGAAATGTATAAGAGCTAGCCCCTCTTCAAAAAGAGTTATGGAAGTGTCTAGGTCAAGATCTTTCTGATCAAGGGTCCTGAGAATTTCTTCTAACCTCCTCAGAGCCTTTTCAAAGGAGAGGTCATTGGTTTTTTCTCTCATGGTTTGCTCTTTACTTTCTCAACTTTAGCCAAAAGGGTTCCTTCATAAAGGATTACCTCAATTAAGGAACCTTCATCTACCTCATGAATTGACTTTAAAGTCCTTCTCTCAGGGTATTTTTTAACAATACTATAGCCTCTTTTGAGTATATTGTAAGGAGAAAGAGAAAAAAGTAACATTTTCATATGTTTTAATTTTTCCTCTTTAGCTTCTATGAGGTTCAGAGGATTAAGGGATTGAAGATCTTTTTTAAGGTGAGTCAGGAGGCCTTCCCTTTTATTAAGAATGTGGGAGATTTTTTGAAAGAATAAGAGTCTGTAGTCCTTTAATTTCTGTTCTATACGATGGATTTCCCTAAAGGGGTTTTTGGCTTGAATGGCTAAGTGGAGATCTTTTATTCTCTTTTCTTTTTTTGAGAGGGTTAGCTCTAAGAGTTGATATAACTTTATATTGAGAAGTCTTAGTTTTTCTGAGAGTTCTTCCTTTGATGGTAAGATTTGTTGAGCAGCCGATGAAGGAGTTGGGCATCTTTTATCAGCCGCAAGATCGCATAAGGTGGTGTCTATTTCATGCCCCACTGCTGATACCACGGGGATCCTTGATTGCCTGACCCCAAGGATTATCTCCTCTGTGTAAAAAGGAGCAAGGTCTTCAAGAGATCCACCACCTCTGGTTATAACGATAAGATCTACCTCTGGAAAATAGTCGTTTATTTCCTGTATGGCCCGGACGATTTCTAAGTGTGCTCCTTCGCCTTGAACCTTAACAGGATAGACAAGAATATCCACACCCCATCTGTTCTCACTGACCTTGAGGAAATCCTGCAGCGCAGCACCAAAAAGAGAGGTCACAAGGGCTATTTTCTTGGGAAAAGAGGGTATTTCCCTTTTGAGATTGGGATCAAAAAGATGTTTATACCTCTCTATAAGAATCTCTTTTTTTCTGTGAAGTTTGCCTATGCCTAAAGGTTCTAATCTTTTCACAATGAAAAAGACCTCCCCTGTGCGAGTAAAGAAGGTTGGCCTTCCAAATACCAGGACTTTTTTTCCTTCTTGAAGAAAGGTCTGATCGATTTCACTTCTCCCATCCCTGAAAATGATTGCCTTTATGGTAGCATCTTCATCCACTAAATTAAGATAAATATTACCCACTTGGCTATGTTTGATGTTATTTAACTCTCCTTCAAGCCAGAGATGAGTAAAACCCCTGTCTAGAAGATGCTTTATTTTCTGAGAAATCTCCTTGACGGAGAAATAGAATTTTTCCTCTTTTAACTGAGAGTCAAAAAGCTTTTCTATTTCCATGTTTAAAAATATAGAAATTTTTTGCGAAAATAAAAGATGGTTTCAGTCAGTAGAGGTAAAGCCTTAAGAGAATTTATTTGCTTACCTTTGCTAGATGTTTTATTCGGTAGAAGTGGTCATAACCCAAATATGAGTAATTTTGGCTTTGAGTTATAATCGAAGAAGACTTGAAAGGACGAAATATGTTGATAAAACCTTGAAAAATAGTAATATAAAGCTACTTAAAATAAAATGTTTCGGTTTCATCAGGGGGTAAGATGAAGGCTATCGTTTTAGCAGGAGGCTCGGGAACAAGGCTTTGGCCCCTTTCAAGAAAGAACTATCCAAAGCAATTTTTAAGGATCACAGGAGAACTCTCCCTTTTTCAACAGACCATGAAACGTTTACTCAGAGAACTCTCACCCTCTGATATGATAGTGATGACCAATAGGGAGTATAAATTTCTGGTTCATTCAGAGATACAGGGTTTATTTCGGGGAGGCTCTCATAAGATTTTGCCACAGGTTGTCTTTGAACCAGTTAGCAGAAATACTGCTCCAGCCATTGCACTTGCTATGAAATACTGTTTGGAGGAATTAAGATGTGATGAAGAGGAGATTCTCTTTATCTCTCCATCCGATCATGTGATTCATCCAGAAGATCAATTTATAGAATATCTTCGCCAGGCTGAAGCCATTGCTAAAAGAGGTTATGTTGTGACCTTTGGAATCTATCCTTCTTTACCAAAAACTGGCTATGGATACATAATGGTGGGTGAAGCAATTGCTGACAGTGATGAGGAACTTTTTTACAAGGTTGAGAGGTTTGTTGAAAAGCCAGATCTTGAGACTGCTAAAAGGTATCTTGCTGAGCAGAAATATTATTGGAATTCTGGAATGTTTGCCTTTCAAATTGGTGTAATGTTGAATGAGATGCAGAGATTTATCCCTGAGATTGGTAATAAACTTAAACTGAGTTATGAAGAACTTCTGAAGGACTTTGAAAATCTACCTGATATCTCCATCGATTATGCCGTTATGGAAAGGTCTTCCAATATTGCCATGCTTCCCCTTAAGTTATATTGGAATGATGTGGGCTCTTGGGATGCCCTCTATGAAATAATGGAAAAGGATCAATGGGGAAACATAGTAAAAGGAGAGGTCATACCTTTTGATACCAAAAACTCCCTCATTTTAGGTAACAAAAGACTCATTGCAACCATAGGTATTGAAGATTTGGTAATTATAGAAACCGATGATGCCTTACTTATTGCCAAAAAAGATCAAGTACAAAAGGTTAAGGATGTGGTTAATAGGCTTAAATCTTTAGGGAAAAGAGAGACAGAGGAACATTTGACCATTTATAGACCCTGGGGAAGTTTTACGGTACTTGAAGAGGGGTTAAGATATAAGATTAAACGCCTAACCATAAATCCAAAGGAGAGATTGAGCCTACAGAGACACTATCATCGTTCAGAGCATTGGGTTGTGGTAAAGGGTACAGCTAAGGTAGAGGTTAATGATAGGGAGGTTTATCTCACAGAAAATGAGTCTGTGTATGTGCCAAAAACCGCTATTCATAGGCTTGAGAATCCAGGAAGTATACCTGTTGAGATCATTGAGGTGCAAATTGGGGAATATATTGAAGAAGATGATATTGAGAGATTTGATGATAAATACGGCCGTGATAATGTGACAAAATGATAATCTATGCCTTTTTAGCCTTTTTTATCTCTTTCTTCCTCTCTTTTTTACTAATTTATTTGGCAAGAAAGAAAATCAGTATAATCGTCACCGATCATCTTCACGAAGGCCCCCAAAAGTTTCACAACGCACCCACTCCGAGATTGGGTGGACTGGGGATATTTTTGGCACTCCTCTTAGCATCCATTTTGGCCTTTGTTAAGGGGGACAGCTTTAAAGTGGATTTTATCCTTCTGGTTTTTGCCGCCATACCTGCCTTTTCAGCAGGTCTTTTAGAGGATGTTCTGGGTAAATTATCAGCAAAATTGAGATTTATCTTGATATGGGCATCAGGAACTGCACTTTATTTTCTCTTGGGGGCCAAGATCCTTCGCTTAGATCTACCCATTGATTATTTCTTCAAGTATTTTGTATTTTCCTATTTTTTTACTGTTTTTGCCCTTACAGGACTTGCTAACTCCATTAACATCATCGATGGGTTCAATGGCTTAGCCAGTATGGTTTCTATTATTATATTCATGGCCCTTGGATATGTATCCTATAAAGTGGGAGATTACTTTCTTGCAACTATTTGTATCACCATGGTTGGTGCCTTGGCAGGTTTTTTTATACTAAACTATCCCAATGGTCTTATCTTTTTAGGGGATGGAGGAGCCTATTTGACTGGACTTATCATAGGAGCTATCTCGGTGTTACTTGTGAAAAGACATCCTCAAGTTTCAGCCTGGTTTCCCTTTTTAGTCTGTATTTATCCCATTTTTGAGACCCTTTTTTCCATTTACAGAAAAAAGATTCTCAGAAAAATATCTCCTTTCTTGCCTGACGGACTTCATTTACATATGCTAATTTACAAGAGACTAACCAAATGGCTACTTGGTCCAGCAGCTGACAAATTAAGGAGAAATGCAGCTACATCTCCTTTTCTTTGGACTATCTGTTTGTTGGGGGTTGTGCCAGCCCTCATCTTTTGGGATCAAACCTCTGTGTTAATGATTTTTTCCTTTCTCTTTGCCTTACTATATCTCTACCTTTATTGGAGAGTCCTAATGCCAAGGTGGATCAGCAAGAAATGACCCAGGGAATCAAAAGTTTGTTTCTTTTAACCGTTTCCCTATATCTTCTTTCCTGTTCACCTAAGAGTTCTCTTACGGAGAAAGTGAAGGATCTAAAGGAAAAGGGTGAAGAACAGGTAAAGGTCTTTTTGGCAGATATTCCCATAGTGAAGAGGTGGGTGAAGTTACCCAACCCCCCTCAAGAGCTATATAGGGACACCGAAGCTAAGATATCCCTATTGAAGGTCTCCAAAGCAAAGGATATCTTTGCACAGGAGTATAAAGTTGTCATGGAAGATTGGGATAAAGCCAAAAAACAATACGAGAGAAGGTATTATAAGACATCAGAAAAACTCCTTAGGAAGGTAAACCATGCTGCTGAAGAACTACTAAGAAAGGTTGAAGCCTATGAAAAGGTAGTTAGGGAGCAAGCCTTAGCACGATATAAAGAAATAGAGAGCCAGCTTTTGACTAAAATGCCAAAAAACGAGGAGGAACGACTTAAGATTAAACTTTATCTGTGGAAACTAAAAAATCTCATAGACTTAGGAAAGTTTGATGAATTTGAGAGAGAAGTTAAAGGAGTCCCAATACAGTAATCACAAATTATCTCTTTTAATTGCTACCGGTGGATTAGTGGGATTCATTCCTCCTTGTCCAGGAACTTATGGGGCCCTCCAAGGCCTCTTTTTATATGGACTTTTAAAATCTTCACCCCTCTGGCAACACCTAATCATAGCCCTGGTGTTAACGCTACTTGGAATCATAAGTTCAGAGATCTTGGTCAAGAATTCTTCGCAAAAGGATCCTGATGAGGTGATCATTGATGAAATCGCAGGAATCTACCTTGCCTGCCTTGGTAAGGAAAGCATAATGGAATTGACACTTGTTTTAATAGTCTTTAGAATAATAGATATAAAAAAGCCCTTTCCCCTGAAAAAACTTGAGCAATTGAGGGGAGGCCTTGGGATCATGCTTGATGATGTGTTGGCTGGTATTATTACCAATATCCTGGTGATTTTAATTGTGGCTGCTATTAATTGAGTTATTATGGATGAATTCTGGTTTCTGGGTATTTACAGGGCTTTTCACAAGTTTCAACTACAGGTGAATCTATCGGTGAAAGTTGAAGCTTAAAGGTTATGAGAGGGGCTCTGCTTTTTATAGGTGACGAACTAATTGCTGGACGGATTCTCAATACCAATGCAGAATTCGCTGGTAAGCTACTTTCTGCCATTGGATTTGATCCTGAGGAAATAATCACCATTCCTGACAGAGAGGAGATTATAGTTAAAACTATAAAAAGACTGGTTGAAGAATTTGATTATCTCATAGCTTCCGGTGGGTTAGGCCCAACGGAGGATGATCTGACTACTCTAGCTGTAGCCAAAGCCTTGAGGTTATCTCTTGTGGAGAATGAAGCCCTCCTTGAGGCCTTAAAGACATCCTTTGAGTACAGAGGAACCTTGGAGATGGCCAGGAGAATGGCTCTTCTCCCAGAGGCTGCAGAGCCTCTAGCGGAGGATTCAAAGATAGTTGGTTTCAGCCTTAACTATCAAGGTAAAAGGTTATTCTTTCTTCCCGGGGTTCCCTCACAATTTCAAGAACTTTTAGAAAAGAGGGTCCTACCTTTGTTATGCCAATGGAGAAGTGGAGGCCAAAGCCCAGAATGTGAGGAGGTCGGAACTTTAAAAAACTATGTTTTCTTTGATTTAAATGAGACAGACCTCAATAGGTTTATTCAGGAGATTCCTAGAAGCAAGGATCTCAAAATAGGGTACTATCCACTTATTCCAGAAGTTAGGCTTGTCCTATTTGGAGATCTAAAGGAGGTTGAGCACCTCTCTAAGCTTATTAAGCAGAGATTTGAAGTTAATTTAGTGGGTGAGGAAGGACTCCCTGTGGTTGTAGGTAAACTTCTCCAAGAAAAGAATTTCCTTTTGTCCACCGCTGAGTCTTGCACAGGGGGAATGCTTGCAAGTCTTATCACCTCTGTTGCCGGAAGTTCTCTTTATTATGAAAGAGGCTTTGTTACCTATTCACCACAAAGTAAAAGAGAGATCCTTGGGGTAAAGGAGAGTACTATCAAAATCTTCGGTGTGTATTCCCATGAGACTGCTATGGAGATGGCCCTGGGGGCAAAGATCTTGGCAAAGACAGATTTTGCACTTGCTACTACAGGGGTTGCTGGGCCCTTAGGTGGAACTGAGGAAATTCCCGTGGGAACTGTCTTTATAGCTTTGGCAACCCCTAAAAAAATATATTCTTTACACTTCCATTTTGAAGGTGATAGAACAACTATTCAAAAGATGGCAAGTTTTACCGCCGTGGATATCCTAAGGAGGTTCTTACTCTATGGTGAGAGCTTTTTTAGCTATAGATTTGCCAGGGGATTTAAAAAGAGAGATATATGGCCTTAGTAAACTCTCTATCCCTCAGGGCTTAAGAGTGAAGTGGGTTGAAGAGCATAACTTGCATCTCACCCTTAAATTTTTCGGAAACATCTCAGAAGCCCTTGTTGATAAAATCAGAAAATCCTGTGAAAAAAAACTGAAGGATGAAGATAATTTTACACTGTCCTTAGAGGAGGTGGGTTTTTTCCCCGAGAGAGGCATCCCAAGGGTTCTGTGGATTGGGCTGAGTGACGACTCAGGAAAGCTTGAGAGTTTATCAAGGTCTTTAAAGACACTCTGGAAAGAGTTAAAGATTGAAGAGGATAAGGATCGTTTTCATCCTCATATAACCATAATAAGAGTTAAAGAGGTGTTAAACAAAGACTCTTTGAAAGAGTTCATTGAAAAGTTAAAACTTGAGGCTCAAAACCTCAAGGGTAGGGCCTTTCTGGTAAAGGAGGTTGTGCTTTTTAAGAGTGATTTACACCCAAGTGGTCCTCGTTATACAGCCTTGGCAAAGATACCACTATCGCAAGGATTAACTGCTACATAAAATGGTCTTCTATAGGATATCTTCACTTTTAAGTTTCATTTTAATTATCCACCTAACCTCCCTTTTTTCTGTGGCAGAGTTACCAAAGAAGCTTCAAGAAAACGATGGGATTGCCAAGGTTATTAAACCAGACTTTGGGGATGCTTTGGTGATTGGCACAATAGCTGATGCAAGCATCCTTTTGCCCATGCTGGCAACGGATGCCATGAGTCATAATGTGGCAAGGCACATATTTAGAGGTATTGTAGAGTACGCACCTGATCTCTCTATAGTTGGAGACCTGGCAGAGCGGTTTGAAGTCTCAAAAGACCAGAGGGAAATAACCTTTTATCTAAAGCGAGGAGTAAAGTGGGAAGATGGCGTAGAGGTTACTGCCTACGATGTAGAGTTTGGTTTCAAACTGATCACAAATCCTGAGATTCCGTCAAGCTATGCCAGTGATTTTTTGGAGGTAAAAGAGTTTAAAGTCCTTCATCCTCACGCATTTAAGGTTATCTACAAGCGTCCCTTTGCCTTGGCTCTGTCTTCTTGGGGAAATCTGGTAGTCCTACCAAGACATCTTCTTCAAGATAAAGATTTAAAATATCTACAGGGGGTTTTTGGAAGAAGACCCCTTGGAAACGGACCTTATAAGCTTAAGACCTGGGAAACTCAAAATAGAATAATCTTAGAGTATAACCCCACTTACTCTGAAGGCAGAGCTTATCTTGATAGATTAATCTACAGAGTTATACCAGATCCTTCGACCCTTTTTATGGAACTCAGATCCTTTGGGGTGGATTGGATAACTCTAACCCCCTTGCAATTTAGAAAAGTTGAAGAGGAACCCAAGGTAAAGGAGAATTTTCAGATCTATCGCTATCTTGCCTTTGCCTATACCTATTTAGGTTACAACCTAAGAGATCCTCTTTTTAAGGACAAGAGGGTTAGAAAGGCCCTTTGTCATGCCATAGACAAGAGAAGAATTGTGGGAGGAGCCCTGTTGGGGCAGGGTATTCAAGCCTATGGCCCCTATAAGCCAGATGCTTGGTTTTATAATCCTAATATTGAGAAAATCTGTTCATATGATCCAGAGAAAGCCCTAAAACTATTAGAGGAGGCTGGTTTTAAAAGAGGAGGCGATGGTATCCTTTACAAGGATGGAAAGCCCTTTGAATTCACTATCTTAACCAATCAGGGTAACTTGGCAAGACTTCTTGCGGCTCAAATCATTCAGCAGGACCTTTCTAAATTGGGTATCAAGGTGAACATAAGAGTTATGGAATGGACTACTTTAATACATCAGTTCATAGACAAGAGAAGGTTTCAAGCCGTAATACTGGGATGGACTACAGGACCAGACCCTGATCTATATGACATCTTTCACTCCTCTAAGGTCAAATCGCCAGGGCTCAACTTTGTGGGTTATCAGAATCCAGAGGTTGATAGGCTCTTAGAAGAGGGACGTTATACCCTCGATAGAGAGAAGAGAAAAGCTATCTATTTCAAGATGCAAGAGCTCTTGGTTGAGGATCAACCTTATACCTTTTTATACATACCCATGAGCTTAGAGGCCATTCATAAGAGATTTCGCGGAATTAAGCCTTCTGCTATCGGTATAAGCTATAACATAGAAAGATGGTGGGTTCCAAAAAGTGAGCAAAAATATATAGTTCCCTAAGGAGGCTTCACATGCCTGAAAAGATTGTTTTTTTTGAGTCTAAGGATTGGGAAAAGGAGAGGTTCCTTAGAGAAATAGAGAGAAAACTGCTTTTAGAGTTTCCTGATCTCCAGGTAGATTTTGTCTCCTTTCCCCTTAGAGAGGATCACGCTTCTCTCTGCAAGGATGTATCTCTTGCGGTTATCTATCTTAACTCATTGGTAACTGAGAAGGTGATAGAAACGCTTCCCAACCTAAAGTACATTCTTACTCGCACCACAGGTATAGACCAGGTGGACATTGCTGCCTGTAAAAAAAGAGGTATACAGGTTGCCAATACACCCTATTATGCCAGCGTCTCTGTTGCAGAACATACCTTTGCCCTGATTTTTGCCTTAGCAAGAAGGTTGAGAACTAATTTTGAGAAGATCCAGCGTCTTGATTTTTCCCGTGAAGGCTTACTAGGAGCTGACCTTTACGGAAAAGTATTAGGTGTCATTGGCACAGGCAACATTGGCAGTCATCTGTGTAGGTTAGGCCATGGCATTGGTATGAAGGTGATAGCCTATGATGTAAGCCCTTCTAAGGAATTAATTGAAAAATATGAAGTTCAATATGTGCCATTGGAGATGTTACTGAGGGAATCTGATGTTATAACGGTCATGGTTCCCTACTATGGTAAAACTCATCATATGATCAATATGGATAATATAAAATCTGTCAAACCAAAGGCCATGCTTATAAATGCTGCCAGGGGGCCAGTGGTTGATACTCAAGCTCTAATTTGGGCTCTTGAGAACGGTCGTCTACAGGGTGGTGTTGCCCTGGATGTTTTTGAAGGTGAGAGAGCTCTTTTGGATCTATCTTACTTGAAGGAGACCTTACCACCGGAAATAGCTCAAAGGGCTCTACTAACATTGCATTTATTGAAATTTCCTCAGGTTATATTTACTCCTCATATTGCTTACTTTACAGAAGAAGCTATCAACAGATTGGTGGAATGGATAGTCGAAGATCTTCAGCATTATCTTCGCTATAGAACCAGTAAAGTCCATTTTGAAAGCTATTTTTGAAGAAGCTCTATTGCCTCTCCAAACACAACCTGCGGCTTTATTTCCGTAAGACACCTGTAATGTCCCTTTGGACACCTGCGACGAAAACATGGGGCACAGGGTAAAGGTATCCTTAAAATCCTGGCTCTTGGATTCAAAGGTCCCGTTAGCTCTGGATCAGTGGATCCAAAGATTGCAATTTGAGGTATCCTCAAAGCTGCAGCAAGATGCATAAGTCCAGAGTCGTTAGAGATTAGTAGCTTGGCATGGGTTAACAAACCAGCTAACAGAGAAAGCTCTGTTTTACCACAGAGATTATGCGTATGATTTAGGCCCTCTGCGATAAAAGAGCCCATTTTTTCTTCCTGTGGACCTCCTATAATAAAAACCTTAAATCCCTCTTGATTTAGCCTTTTAGCAAGATCTTTAAAAAAGGGTTCAGGCCATCTCTTAGCCGGTCCAAAGGCTGCGCCAGGAGCAAGAATTACAAAGTTATCTTTCTCAGGGGTCAAATATCTCCCGAGGAAACTTTTTGCTTTTGCTTTCTTTTCTTCTCTTAGGTAAAGTATTAGATCTCTGGATTTGATATTATAGCCAAGCTTTTCTACAAGATAGAGGTATTTGTCTCTTTGATGCATTTTCTCTTTGGGGGGAGAGATGCCCTTGGTTAAGAGCAGGCCTCGCATATCCGTTCTATACCCGTAACGTTCCTTCAGCCCTGCTCTAAAAAAAAGCCAGGCTGAAGAGAAAGAGTTGGTTAGTAAAAGTCCCTTATCTCTTCTGTACTTTCTGAGGGTTGCTAAGTTTGTGGAGAAATCCCCTTTATAATAAGGTGCAGTCTCAACCTTTGGAAAATCTTCAAAAAGTGTCAGGAAGGAAGGTGGCCCAAAGAGAGTGATTATCTCTACTTCTTTGAGATTGTCATAAACAGGGGTTGCCATCAAGGCATCTCCCAACCAATTAGGAATTCTTATTACCATAGAAAA
This sequence comes from Caldimicrobium sp., assembly GCA_025060015.1. GTDB lineage: Bacteria > Desulfobacterota > Thermodesulfobacteria > Thermodesulfobacteriales > Thermodesulfobacteriaceae > Caldimicrobium. The sequence goes on from JANXDB010000007.1 coordinate 28,381, forward strand.
CCCTCTTGATTACCATGGTGGCAAAGCTTCCTTTCTCTAAGAAAAATTTTAAGCGAACTATCCTTTTCTCAAGCCTCTCCCAAACTAAGTTCCTTGGAAAAACAATAGCTGGACGTGGATAGGTTTTTAAAACCAATCCCCTGATAAAGGTTCTAAGATCCTTAAAATCTATAAAACCCTCTCTGGAGAAGACTTTAAGGTAGAGTGCCTTTAGGGGGAGTTCAGGCCTGTCCTCCACATGGATTTTGGGTGAAGGATAGGGGATTTTTAGGCCTTGAAGAAGCTTGAGAGTTTCATTGGGTATTTCTCTATAAAAACTAAATTCACCCACCTGATACGGGATGTTAAAATGATTTAATCCCAGGTGGGTAAGGATCTCTCGCAGAACTTCATTCCATAGATAGCTTTGGTAAACATTGCCTAAAAAGAAGAGATACTCCTGATCCACCAAGTTTAGAGCTCTTTTAAAAGTGCGTTGAGAAGGCGTTTTTTCAGAGAGAAAGTGAAGAAGCTCTCTCTCCCATTTGAGATGAGCATACCTTACACAAAGGTCCCAATTTCTCCAGTTTCTTTTCAAACAGTCTCTTAAAGCCCTCGATTGAGCTATGTCATCAGGACTCCCTATGGCCATGATGAGAAAGAGAGCTCTCTCATAATTTCCCCTAATTATCTCCTTTACGGCAAATTCCCTGGTTTCTGACACAGATCCAAAGCGCTGTTCATCAAAGTAATTAGGGATCCCGTAGAGCCTGACCTCTTCAATGTTTTTTGCTATTATTTCATCATCAAGGGTTACCTGTCTAAGGGTTATTTCAAAGTTATTTCCTAGAAGATCGCTTTTGTCTAAGCTTTTAGGTAGATTGCCAAGATAAGTGAGTTCTATGTTTTTGTCGTGGACATCCCTCTTAGGACCGTTTTTGATGGTTATATATTGATAGGTTATGGCTTTTTTGTCCTTTAATCCTCCATATCCAAAATGTTTTAAAGGTATGTGTAAAGTCTTCGAGAGTCTCCCTAAGGCATCCCAGGTTGATAGGTTTATCTTCTTGAGGAGATAAAGGGAAAAGGAGCCTTCCCCTGGGGTGAAGGGCTTGATTACTTCGGAGACAATAAAATCCTCTGGGTTTACTTTTAGTTTAAAGGTCACAAAGAGGTTGTTATTTACTCAGAGAGTCCATGATTTTCTCTGGGATGTCAAAATTTGCATATACCTGTTGAACATCATCGAGATCCTCCAGGGCTTCCATGAGCTTAAGCAAGCTCTGAGCGGTGTTTTCCTCATGGACAGGAACCAAATTTTTCGGTACCATAGTGACCTTAGCAGATAGGATTTCGATACCTGCCTTTTCGAGAGAAAACTTAATAGTCTCGAAATCAGAGGGTGAGGTGATTATTTCTATTTCACTCTCATATTCTTTGGTATCCTCTGCTCCATTCTCTATGGCTATTTCTAAGATCTTTTCTTCATCCCTTTTGGGGACAACAATCAATCCCTTTTGTTCGAAGATCCAGGATACAGCACCAGGTTCTGCTAGGTTTCCTCCGTATTTACTGAAAAGATGCCTTACTTCGGAGACAGTTCTTTTTCTGTTGTCGGTAATGGTGTTTACCAGAATAGCAACTCCACCAGGACCATACCCCTCAAAGGATATCTCTTCGTAGTTTGTTCCCTCTTCCAAGCCTAAAGCTTTTTTAATAGCCCTCTCAATATTATCTTTTGGCATGTTTGCAGCCCGAGCTGCCTGGATGGCTGATCTTAAACGGGGATTTAGATCAGGGTCTCCCCCACCGCCTGTTCTTACGGCTATGATAATTTCACGGGCAAGCTTGGTGAAAAGTTGGCCTCTTTTAGCGTCTTGAGCAGCCTTTTTTCTCTTTATCTGAGCCCAGTGGGAATGACCTGCCATGAAGATTCACCCCTCTTAATTTTTACAAAAATATAACAAAAAATGTCTTTTTTTTCAAGGAAATGTATGAGTCCATAGGATTAATGAGCTACCGCCTTAAACTTACTCCAAAAGTCCCTCCCACTCCTGCTCGTTAAATGACTACTCTTCATAGGCAAATCCTAATCTACTAGCCACATCCTTTGCAACCAAAACATACCTCCTAATCCCATCCAAAAAATACACAATTGCATCCATCTGTACCAAGTCCCCAGGCTGTAATCCCCTCCTACCACCTCTATACCGCTTCCTCTTCCTCCTCTTCTTCTTTCTCTCAATAAACCTTCCCGTCAGCCATAAAAACTAAAGCTTCTTCACTACCTCTCCTCGAAGTAACCCCCTTTCTTTCAAATACCTTATCATCCTTTAAATCTTGAATACTGACACCAAAGCTATACCCCTTTGCCTACAAAATCTATCCACCAAGGGCTTAAGCTTCTCCTTGCGAGGATGTTCTCTCCTTTAGCGAGATTAGGAGAGATTAAAAACATAATTTCTATGACCACTACTTAGGCTT
>JANXDB010000028.1 GCA_025060015.1 Caldimicrobium sp.
CATACCAAGGGCCCTTAAATGGAAAGGTCCCTTTTCGAACTCAAGGGCTATTCCATAATCGTAGCTTACCAAATTAGCCAGAGGATTATTCACAAAGGCTTCATTCATAAACTGGGTAAGCTCATCATTAGCAAAGCGATTATCGTCTATAAAGGCGGTTGCATCAATGATCCCCAAGGTAGCTTTCAGGGTTGAGTTCCCTGGCAGAATAAAACTCCTTGCATACCAAAGCTCAAGTAAGTGATCCCTTGCCCTTCCATTAATATTATGGAGATCATCCCGTAGATCATCTGCATTAGGGGAGAGCTTAAAGGGATTTATTTTTTTTAAGCCATTCTCTTTGGCAAAACTTGCCCTAAGGGCAAACTCATCTACCTGAGTGGGCTTAAAACTTAAGGTAGCATCCACTACCGCTGAACCCCTGTCTTTGTCTTTAAATTCTCCCTTTCTCTTTTCCAGCCATTGATGAACCCAGGTTATATTAGCTTCAAGAGAGAGTGTTTCATGCAAATCCAAAGCCTCTGCCTTAAAAGGTGCCAAAAAAAGCCCTAAGGTTAATAACTTAGCCAAGGTCTTTCTCATATCTCCTCCTCATGGTAAAGTTTTTTACAATTATAATACCAATTTAAAATTTTTGCTATATTTTTATTAAAATCCTAATATTCTTCCTATCTGATAAATTATCAGTGCCACAAACCAAGCAACCAGGGTGTGTAACAAGATAGCTTGAAGGTAAAGTCTAAAGGAACCAAGCTCTGCTTTAAGGGCAATTCCGTAGACAAAGCAGGGCCAGTAGAGAAGCACAAAGACGGTGAAGCTAAAGGCAGATAGTGGAGTAAAATGCTCCTGTATCCTGGGTAAAAGCCCCTTAGCTTCCTCAGGTTCCTCTGCAGTAAGGGTTGCAATTCCTAAGGTAGAAATAAGATTATTTATAGCTTCTAAGGTTTTTTCCCAAAAGTTTTTGGCAATATTTAGAAGATCTTCACTTAAACTTGCCTGCTCCTCTTCCTTTGCCTCCTCTTCACTGCCATATATCTGTGCCATGGTAGAAACTACCACTTCCTTTGCCAAAGAGCCAGCAAGCAGACTGGAAGCACTTTCCCAATTTCCAAAACCAAGGGGCTTAAAGAGGGGAGCTATAACTGACCCAACCCTCCCTAAGAGAGATTCCCCAGGGGTCTCTGGTTTCCAGGGAAGATTAAGCAAGCTCCACACAAGTATATTTATAGCTAAAATCCAAGTTCCAGCCTTAATTACAAAGTGCCTTAATTTCATCCAGGTGTGCACCCTTAGGTCTCTCAAGGTAGGTAGCCTATAGGGAGGCAACTCCATAATGAAGGGTGAGCTCACCCCTTTGTAAACAAGTTTGTGAAATATTATACCTACTATTATGGCTACCACTATTCCTAAGACGTAGAGGGAGAAAAGGACGGTTCCTGAGGCTTTCTCAAAGAAGGCATTAACAAAGACCACATAAACAGGAAGCCTTGCCCCACAGGACATAAAAGGCACAAGGAAAATGGTAAGCTTTCTCTCCTTTTCTTGCTCAAGAACCCTAGTGGCATAAACTGAGGGCACATTGCAACCAAAACCCATAAGCATGGGAATAAAGGATTTACCTTGCACTCCGAAGGTGCGCATAAGTCTATCCATAATAAAGGCTGCCCTTGCCATATAGCCAGAACTCTCTAAAAAGGTTATCAAAAACATAATCATGCTAATCACCGGCAAAAAGGATAACACAATGCCCACACCCCCGATAATACCATCTAAAACCAAAGAACTAAGCCACTCTGGAGAGCTGAAGAACTCAAGCCCTTTAGAGCACCATTTCATCACTGGTCCAGCTATAGTTTCATCTAAAAAATCCACATAGGGGTTAGCTATATCGAAGGCAATCTTAAAAAGAAACCACATCATTAATAAAAAGATGGGGATGCCCAAATAGCGGTTCAAAAAGAGCCTATCCACTCTCTCTGTTAGGGTGATTTTTTTGATCTCCGGTTTGGTCAGGACCTTGCGCACAACTCCTGCAGAAAGACCATAACGCACATCTGCAAGATAACTCTCCACATCTATACCATGGACCTCTTCAAGATGATTTAAATAGGTCCTTACCTCCTGCAAATCGCTTTTAAGATTGATTTTCTCCAAAAGCTCTTTATCCCCTTCAAGAACCTTGATAACCAGTGCCTTGGAAAGAGAGGAATTATCTACTTCAGGGTTTAGCTTTAGAAGTATGAAGCGGGTCCTTTCTATAAGGGTATCCATATCTTCCCCATAGGAAAGGGAACGGGGAAGCAATTTCTCTTCATAAATCTTCACAATTGCCTCTTTTAACTCCTCTATTCCCTCTCCTTTAGTTGCCACGGTGGGAATAGCCTTTAATCTCAAGAGTTCCTCCAAAAGCTTTACATCCACCTTGTAATTTAATTTCTTGGCTTCATCAAACATGTTCAGGGCAAGCACCATAGGGATGCCAAGTTCCATAAGTTGAACCACAAAATAGAGATTTCTCTCCAGATTGGTAGTATCAACCACACATAATATAACCTCGGGCTTCTCCAGAAATAGAAAATCTCTGGTTATTTTTTCTTCTAAGGAAAAGGGAGTTAAACTATAAGCCCCTGGGAGATCAATAAATCTGAGATTATAATCCCCCTCTTTTAGAAGGGCCTCTTTCTTTTCAACCGTTACCCCGGGCCAGTTTCCCACCTGAAGCCTTGCCTTAGCAAGGGCATTAATGAGAGTAGACTTACCTGTATTGGGATTTCCCACAACGGCAATCTTTATCTCCTTCATTTCAGCACCTCCACCTCAATTCCCTCTGCCTCTTCCTTTCGAAGGGATAAATGATAACCCTTGATGTATATATCCACTGGATCCCCAAGGGGTGCCACTCTCTCTACTGACACCTCTTCACCGGGCAATATCCCCATCTCTTGAAATCTCTTTTTTAAAGCCCCTTTAAGATTAAGAGCCACGATTTTCCCTCTCTCCCCCTTTTTTAACTCCGATAACTTCATCTCCTTCCTCCTATAAGGGCATTCATTTAAACTTAGCTTTAAAACAACTTTATTTTAATTAATTTTGAATTTCATTTTCATTTAAATAGCATAAAAAAATAGAAAGTCAAGGACTCTCTTTAGTTTTTGTTCTTTATTTTTCTTTTTAGGGAGACTTCCTCTCCCTCTCTTAAGCCTTCTTTAACTTCTATCCACCCACTTTTTCGTTCTCCAAGACTTACCTTAACTACTCCTCTACCCTTTACCTCAACAAGATTTTCGCCCTTTAGGGCATGCTCTGGGATAGCTAAAACCTCTCTTTCACCTACTACTATGTAGCCCTCCACAGTTGATCCAACAGGCACTTCAAGGGGCTCTAAAGGTAAAACCTTCACTACTATTAGCCTTTTACCTCTTTCTACTTCCTTTTTTATTTCCTTGATATTACCAGTGCTCATTTTCTCAGGATAGGATTCAAATTTAAGATATACCCTTTGTCCCTCTTTTATTTGCGAAAGATGCTCCTCATCCACCTCAAGTAATACTTCCTTTTCTTTAGTTCCAATGATTAAAAGCTTATTTTCTCCTGAGAGGGGATTCACATAATCACCATTCTCTACATATTTGCCATAGATTACTCCACTAAAAGGGGCTCTAACTTGATAGCGTTTTAGTTCTGCAAGAAGGAATCCTCTTCTTTCCTTTAACATCTCTTTTTCCTTTTCAAGGGTTACCTTGGCATCGTGGATCTGTTTTTTGATTTTCTCATAGGTGTGCCTATAAATTGCCCATCGCCTCTTTGTTTCCTCAAGATCTTCCTTAGAGATCAAACCCTCTTCATAAAGTTTCTCCCTTCTTTTTAATTTCTCCTCTTCAGTCTTCATATCAATCTGGGCTACCTCTAATTCTTTCTTTAAACTTTCTAAAAAATCTGAATTTTCTCTCGATTTAATCTCTATTAAAGATAGTTTTGTCTCTATTTCTCTTAGTTCATGAGTTTTAGCACCGGGATCAAGGCTTAAAAGGACCTCCCCTGTCTTAACAAAATCTCCCTCTTTTACATTAATCCTATTAACTACTCCTGATACTTCAGCTCTTAAAATTACATAATTCTTTGGCCTTACATACCCCATTGCATAAATACTCTTGGTGAAAACCTTTTTCTTTACCACGGCGTATTCCTTATCATCCTTTACTGTCACTCCCTTTAACACTAAAAAGACTAGGGTAAAGACAAGAGTTAAAAATATGATTAGGGACAAAAAAACTTTCCTTTTGAAATTTAGTGAAGCAATGGTGTTTATAAATCCATAAGGACTCATTGATTCCTAAGAATGTCCACAGGATTTACTCTGCTTGCCTTGTAAGCAGGATAGATACTTGCAAGAAGACAAAAAATATAAGAAAAAAGCAGCCCTTCTATATAGTATTTAAAGGACTTATCCATCAAAAAACCCTTTGCTCTAATGGTTCCCTCAATCCTGTAGTCAAGGGTCTCTAAATACCCTATTAGGAAAAAACTAAGGATAAAACCTATTAAACTTCCCACTAAGGCAATAAAAAAACCAATACTCAAAAAAATTCCTAAGATATCACTTCCTTTATATCCCATAGCCATAAGAATGGCTATCTCCTTTCTTTTTTCCACCACGGTCATCATTATGATATTATAGATACCAAAGGCAGAAACCATAAGAATTATGATTACAATCATTAGAGTCATGGTGTTTTGGGTCTTTAGTAGGCGAAGAAAGTTTTTGTATGCATCCTGCCAGGGCTCAATAGTAAACTTTTCCCCTAAGCGTGCCTCAAAGAATGAGGCTATGTCCTTTGCCTTATAGGGATCTTTTACCCTAATAACTATCAGGTTAACCTCATCTCCTCGATTCAAGAGTGTTTCCAGAGCCTCTCTTGAGAGTATAACCCGAGTAGAGTCAATACTGGTTATTCCCGAATCGAAAAAACCAAACACTCTAAAGAGTCTACCTTCCTGCCCGGGTAGATAGAGCAAGACCTTTTGTCCTACCTCTTCTATCCCTAACTCTTTTGCCAAAACTACTCCAATAAAGAGCCCATCTTTGTTATCCCTAATATCCAAAAGGTTCCCTGAGCTAAGAAATTGTTCTAAGGAAGAAGCTCTTTTTTCCTCTTCTGGCTCTATTCCTATTAGAGATACTGCCTTTTCTTTGCCACCTAATTTTATAATCCCCTTAGCTTCAAGCCTGGGAGCAATCCCTACTACTTCCCTTTCACCTTCAAGTGCAACCTTTATCTCCCTCCAGGTTACGATTCTATTCTTCTCTTTAGGCTTGTATCCCTTTACTTCCAGCACTTTCTCTCCTTCATCATCCTGGATACTCATCTCTTTAGGAAAGCTCTCCCGTGGTTTAATCACTATATGGGGTTCAAGCTCAATAACCTGCCTAATAAAATACTTTTCAAAGCCCCTCATCAAAGAGGAACTTACTATTAAGGCAGTTACTCCAAGGGCAACTCCCAAAATAGCTAAAATTATGTGTTTTTTTCTTCGTTTTAAAAGGGCAAGAGATATGAATAAAATCTGCTGCATATCCTATATATAATATCTCTTTCGTAATGAGCTCATAAAACCTAAGGCATACGAGAGGAACATAAGCAGGAT
>JANXDB010000044.1 GCA_025060015.1 Caldimicrobium sp.
GTCGTAGGCTCTTTCGCCGTGATGGGAGAGATCAAGCCCTGCTATTTCCTCTTCCTCATAGGACCTCAGTCCCATGGTTACTTTAATACCAAGGAGAATAATTGCTGTCACCAATAAATCGTAGATCAGCACTACCACCACAGAGAGTAGCTGAATCCAGAGCTGAGAGGGATTACCAAAAAGAAGTCCCTTGCCAGTGGGGTTAACTAAAGGATCGGCCAGGATACCTGTAAGGAGGGCGCCAATTATCCCTGCCACTCCATGAATCCCAAAGACATCAAGGGCATCATCATAGCCAAGAGCAGGCTTTACCTTAGCAACCATGAAGTAAGGAACAAAACCTGCTAGAAGGCCTATAAGTATGGAACCAGAGACATTCACAAAACCGGCTGCAGGAGTGATTGCCACTAAACCTGCCACCGCTCCGGAGCAGAAACCGAGGACTGTTGGTTTGCCACTGAAGACCCATTCGGTAAAAAGCCATGTTAGAGCGGCAACTGCTGTTGCTGTATTGGTGTTAAGAAGTGCTATGGCAGCTAAGCTATTTGAAGCTACCGCTGAGCCAGCATTAAATCCAATCCAGCCAAACCAAAGCAATCCAGTCCCAAGGGCTACTAGGGTAAGATTATGAGGTTTGAGGTATGGCTCCTTTCTCTTTCCAAGAAAGAGTGCACCTACAAGACCAGCAATGCCAGCGTTGATATGCACAACTGTTCCCCCGGCAAAATCAAGGGCACCAAGTTTGGCTAAAAAACCCCCACCCCAGACCCAATGTGCCACAGGCACGTAAACCAGAGTAAACCACAGAATGGCAAAGACTATCCAAGCTGAAAATTTGATGCGCTCAATAAAAGATCCACTTATAAGGGCAACCGTAATAGCCGCAAAGGTAAGCTGAAAGGCAACAAAGAGGAACTCAGGAATGGTGTTGTTCAAGCTCTCCATACCAACACCAGATAATAAAAACTTTGTAGTTTTACCGATAACTCCCGATACATCTTCGTTAAAAGCCAGGGAATACCCATAGAGAACCCAAAGCACCGAGACAATGGCATAGCTCGTAAGGGACATGGCTAAGGTATTAAGGACATCCTTTCTCTTGGCAAGCCCTCCATAAAAGAGAGCAAGCCCTGGCACTGTCATCAAAAAAACCAAGGCTGTTGAAATAAGAAGCCAAGCAGTATCCCCGCTATCAAGTTTAGGTGTGGGTGCCTGTCCCTCAGCCAGGGCATAACCACTGAAAACCAACATAACCATAAGTGACAATACTACCCCCTTCATAGCTAAACCCCCTTTTAAAGTATTGAATTAAGGCTTAGAGTTAAGTGGACCTAAATTGCCCTTTCGCCTCTTTCCTTGGTTCTGATACGAATGACCTCTTCTACTGGGCTTATGAAGATCTTGCCATCACCAATCTTTCCAGTGTAAGCACTCTTTAGGATGGCTTCTACTACCGCATCCACCTGTTCATCCCTAACCACCACTTCAATTTTTAGCTTAGGTAGAAAGTCAACCTTAAGCTCCTGTCCTCGATAAATCTCGGTCTGACCTCTCTGCTCACCAAAGCCCTTTACTTCAGTCACCGTCATCCCTCCAATTCCCACCGTCACTAAGGCATCTTTTACCTCATCAAGCTTAAAGGGTTTGATAATGGCTGTGATCTTTTTCATCTCTAGCCTCCAAGATTAGTTTTATTATCTGCTATAATCAATTACAAGAAACATGCCAAATACTTTATTCATCTCTCTTCCTTGTCTGATGAGAAGTTTGTCCTATTCTTTCTTGGTTAATTTGTAAATATGTTAACAATTTTACAAATCTCCACCTGTTACTTTTTTGTTAAATTGTTTACACTTTATTAACAAAATATAGATAGCGATTAAGAAAAATTGAGTCTATAACTTCTCTTTAATTATTCATGCAAGCCTTTCATAATTTTTATCAAATTTAACATGAAAATTAAATGAAGTTTATCAGAAAAAAAACGCAAAAAGGAGGGCATATGAGATAAATAGCAATTTATGAAAAAGGTGATATAGGAAAATCTACAAGTACACAAGAAAGATTTAAAAATTCTATTCAAACCATGGTTTTCGGCAGTTCCCTTAAGGAGGCAGCAGAGTTCTTATGGAAAAAACTAGTGTTCGATAGATATGAGATTTTGAATAAGGTGCATGGGCTATGGGCAACAGATAAGTTTCTTAAACTTCTATCCAAGATACGGGGACGATCTATTCCTGAGAATCTGGAGCGAGAAATGATAAGCCCTATTGATAATATGAGAGATCTACCTTCCATGCGGACAGGTAACCGAGTGGCTCTTGCCCTGGAGAAAGATCATGCCCACTCCATCAGTCATTGGTTTACCGAGTTTGGAGTAACACCTCCTGTTATGACTTAGAGGATATTAGAGCAAGGTGCGAAAAATATGTCTCCCAAATAAGGCATTGCAAACAGTGCCGAGCAGATGCCATAGGAAATCTCACCTAAGATAGAGGCTTGGACTTGGAGATACTTTGCAGAAGCATAGGCGAAGACTATGAAGATTGCTTGGCCCTATAGGAGTGGGCTTAAAATTGTGGAATGGATATAGAGTATTTCTTGATGCGATAGTCCAGTTGCCGAAGGGTGAGGCCTAAAAGCTTGGCAGCCCTTGATTTGACATAGCCAGTTTTCTCAAGGACTCTGATGATCTCATCCCTTTCCCTTATATTAAGAAAATCTTTTAGACTATCCTCTTTATCTGCTCTCTTTGGTTCGCAGATGTATTTTGGAAGGTCTCCTAACCTAATCTTATCCTCTGCAAGTATTACTAATCTCTCCAAGAGGTTCTCTAACTCGCGGACATTACCAGGCCAGTGATATCTCATAAAAGCCTCTAAAACACTAGGCTCAAGGGTTATGTTTTTTTCATACTTGTTATTAAATCTCTGTAAAAAATACTCTGTTAAAAGTGGTATATCCTCTTGTCTTTCTCTCAGTGGTGGAATATGAAGGCTTATGACGTTGAGTCTATAATAGAGATCCTCTCTGAATAGTCCCCTTCTCATGAGTTCCTCTAAGTTTCGATTGGTGGCAGAGATGATTCTCACGTCAACTTTGATTGAGGCCTCTTTACCTAACTTTTCAAACTCCTTTTCCTGAATCACCCTCAAAAGTTTTGGCTGAAGTGAAAGGGGAAGATCTCCTATCTCATCGAGAAAGATAGTGCCACCATTGGCTAATTCAAAGCGCCCCCTTTTACCATTTTGAGCCCCGGTAAAGGCCCCCTTTTCAAATCCAAAGAGCTCAGCCTCAAGGAGAGTTTCTGGGATGGCAGAGCAATTAACAGCTATGAAAGACTTACTTTTGCGGGGACTGAGAAAATGAATAACCTTTGCCACAAAGGATTTACCTGTTCCACTCTCTCCTGTGATAAGGACGTTAGCCTTAGTTTGAGCCACCTTTTTGATCATCTGTAAGAGGTTTTTGATTATTTGAGATTTTCCAATTAAACCCACCATTTCAAAGTTTTCTTGTAATGACTGAGTTAAAATCTTCTTTTCCTCTTCCCAGGAGGCTCTCTCATGAAGCAACTTTTTATCCATCTGATAGCCAAGGCTGAGGAGAGTGGCAAGGATTTGAAGAAACTCTAAACCTCGGTCAGCGGATTCATAATTTTGAAACCTTTTGAAAACCCCCAAAACACCTAAAACCTGATCTTTTGCTTTAATGGGCACAGCCAAGAAACTGGTTCCCCTCTCTAAGCGTTCTCTTAAGCCCATTTTATTTAGATAGGTCTTTTCTTCAAGGTCCTTCAATAGAACAGGCACGGCATTTTTAAAGACCCTCCCAACTATGCCCTCTCCTGACTGTAATCTCCACCCCTTAATATCTGTTTCTCTTAAACCAAAGGAAGCAACTATTTTAAGGGCATTGCTTGAAGGATCATAGAGGGCAATAAAACTATGAGTCACATCCCAATAGCTGTAGAGGACCTTTAAGATTTCTTGCAGGGAGGCCTTAAAGTCACCACCTTGAGCTAAGATGTCACCAATTTTGGAAGTAAAGATCATAGGCAAACCCCCTCCCCTCTAAGGAGGGGAGAAGGTTTTAAATTTCAAAGTATGGGTAGATATCTGTTAATCTCGTATTCTGTGACCCTGATTCTGTAATCGTCCCATTCTATTTTTTTATTGCAAATGAGTTGTTCAAAGATGTGATCTCCCAGGGCCTCTTTGAGAAGTTCACTCTTTTCAGCATGTTCAATGGCCTCGATCAAACTTCCAGGCAGTTCCTCAATGCCAAGCTTTGCCCTCTCTTCAGGGGTCATATGATAGACATCCTGCTCAACGGGATCTGCTAACTTATACTTTCCTTCGATACCCTTTAAACCGGCAGTGAGCATGACTGCAAAGGCAAGATAGGGGTTGCAGCCAGGATCAGGTGATCTAAGCTCTATCCTTGTGGCCTTCTCTTTACCAGGTTTGTACATAGGTATTCTGACAAGAGCAGAACGGTTTCTCCTTGCCCAGCATATATAAACAGGGGCCTCATATCCAGGCACCAGTCTCTTATAGGAGTTTACCCATTGATTGAGAACTAAAGTGATCTCCTTTATGTGTTTTAAAATTCCGGCGGTGTACTGTTTGGCTGTATCTGAGAGATGGAAAGGATCATTGGCATCGAAAAAGGCATTTTTGTTACCAATGAAAAGGCTCTGATGGGTGTGCATACCAGAACCATTAACACCGAAGATGGGCTTTGGCATAAAAGTAGCATAGACACCATATTTTCTTGCAATCTCCTTGACAGTTACTTTGTAGGTCATAACAATATCCGCCATTTCAAGGGCATCGGCATATCTCAAATCGATCTCATGCTGAGAGGGAGCCACTTCATGATGGGAATACTCTACTCTTATTCCCATGGCCTCAAGGGCAAGAATGGTTTCTCTTCTCAGATCTTCGGCAGCATCCATGGGATAGTCAAAATAACCTGCTTCATCGAGGATTTCAGGGCATTGAGGGCTCTTGAAATAGAAAAACTCTAGCTCTGGACCCAAATAAAAATTGGTGAATCCCATGTTTCTCATTCTCTCAAGGGCCCTTTTAAGGGCATATCTGGGATCGCCCTGATAAGGGGTTCCATCGGGGTTGTAAATGTCGCAAAACATTCTAGCTACGGCCTTTTCCTTAGGTCTCCAGGGCAAGATGGTGAAAGTAGAAGGATCTGGGATGGCTACCATGTCAGACTCATCAATACGAGCAAAACCCTTAATAGAAGAGCCATCAAAACCCATACCTTCCTCAAAGGCAGCCTCCAGCTCGTCAACATGGATGGCAAAGCTCTTCAGTTGCCCAAGGATATCTACAAACCATAGTCTCACAAATCTCACGTCGTGTCTCTTCACGAGCTCCATCACATCCTTTGCATCTCTTGGCTTTTCAATCATAAACAACCTCCTTTGTTGTGTTTTTTTTCTGAGCTATCTTAGTATTCAAAAAATATGCCAAAGCTTAAAAATTCTTTTTTTCCATAATTAAATCACGAGGAGGAATTTTCTAATAAAAGTTAAATTGAACAAATTTGTTCAATTTTGTAAATAGTTGCACAAAAATGAAAAAATGTTAATCTTATTCTATGGAGATTTTGGAGAGAAAAAATGCTGAGCTTTTAGCTCTTTTTGAAGTTAGTAAAGTCCTAAGTTCATCCTTTGAGCTTAAGGCTAATCTTTTTCAAGCCATGAAACTCCTTTCAGATTATCTTGATATGAGAAGAGGAACTATCACCTTGCTCGACCCAAAAACAGGAGAACTTCGCATCGAGGTAGCCTATGGACTTACTGAAGAACAGATCTCCAAGGGTAGATATAAAATAGGTGAAGGTATTGTAGGAAGGGTTGTTGAATATGGATCTCCTGTGGTTGTTCCTGACATTGGAAAAGAACCTCTTTTTTTAAATAGAACCGGCGCACGCATTGAAAAGGATAAGATATCATTTTTATGTGTCCCTATTAGATTTAAAGAGGAGATATTAGGAGTTCTCTCTGTCGACAGAATATTTGATGAGAGCATATCTTTTGAAGAAGATCTAAGGGTTTTGGAAATAGTAGCCACACTCATAGCCCAAGCCCTAAAGCTTTATAGAACATTTTTTGAAGAAAAAGCCAAGAGAGAGGAGCTGGAAAAGGAGCTCAAGGATCGCTATCAATTTCAAAATATAATTTATACCAGCTCAGTTATGAAGGATATAATAAAAACGGCTATTAAGATAGCTCCCACAAGGGCTACAGTTCTTCTTAGAGGTGAATCTGGAACAGGTAAAGAGCTTTTAGCAAAGGCCATACACTTTAGTTCTACAAGAGGCAATAATGCCTTTGTGGCTATTAACTGTGCTGCAATTCCAGAGACTCTTCTTGAAGCAGAACTTTTTGGTTTCGAGAAAGGTTCCTTTACAGGGGCGTACACCTCTAAAAAAGGCAAATTTGAAATAGCTGATGGGGGAACGCTCTTTTTGGATGAGATTGGAGATTTATCTCTAACCTTGCAGGGTAAGCTTTTAAGAGCTTTGCAGGAACAGAGTTTCGAAAGGCTTGGGGGCACAAAAAATATAAAAGTTGACGTGAGAATTATTGCAGCTACCCATCGCAATTTAGAAGAGATGGTCAAGAGGGGTGAATTTAGGGAAGATCTCTATTGGAGGCTAAATGTAGTTCCACTCTTTATACCACCCCTTAGAGAGAGAAAAGAGGATATACCCTTGCTGGCAGACTACTTTCTCAAAAAGTATAATCTGCTCTATGGGAAATCTCTTAAATTCAAGCCAGAAGCCGTAGAGACTCTGTTGAACTACACCTTTCCTGGAAACGTAAGAGAATTAGAAAACATTGTCGAAAGAGTAGTTCTTCTATCAGATGGTGAATGGATAGAAGCAAAAGATCTACCATTGACTCTAGACAATAAGACCAAAGATATCCAAAATCTCGTAACATCATCTTTATCCAAAAATAGATATAACTTAAAAAAGCATTTAGAAGCCTTAGAGAGAGAAGAGATACTTCAGGTCCTAAAAGATTGCAATTACAATCAAAGTAAAGCTGCCAAGCTCTTGGGTCTCTCAAGAAGACAACTTAGCTATCGCATGCAGAAGTATCTTAAGGATATATTTTAAAAAATTGTTTTAAAAACTGTTTAAAAATTCCCCTTGATTTTATATCCCCTTTTGTATATAATCTCCTCAGTTCTTTTTTGTTGAAATTAATTTATCTCAGTTCTTGCTAAGGAGGGGTTATGAAAGGTATAGCCTTTATTTCCCGTAGAGACTTTTTGAGGATCTGCACCGTTCTATCTGCTACCATAGGGCTTCCCTATACAATGGTAAGTAAGGTTGAGGCCAGTGTCAAGGCCGAAAGAAAGCCTACTGTCATATGGCTCCATTTTATGGAATGCACCGGCTGTTCAGAGACCCTTCTTCGGGCCTCTCATCCGCCCTTAGGGCGGTTTCTCCTAGAAATTGTAGATCTTGCCTATCATGAGACCCTCATGGCAGGAGCAGGCCATCAGGCAGAAGAAGCTCTAAAGGCGGCTATTCAGAAAAACAAAGGTGAGTATATACTGATTGTTGAAGGTGCAGTTTCCACCAAAGATGGCGGCATATACTGTCAAATAGGAGGCAAACCTGCTCTCAAGATCTTAGAAGAGGTTTCTCCAGGTGCAAAGCTTGTTATTGCCTACGGAACCTGTGCCACCTTTGGTGGCATTCAAGCAGCAACTCCCAATCCTACAGGGGCAGTGGGCATCTCTGAGATAATTGGAACCTCTAAATTGATTAACATCTCTGGATGTCCCCCAAATCCCTATAACCTTTTAGCCACCGTGGCTTACATACTAACCTTCAATAGAGTTCCAGAATTGGATGAATTGAGAAGACCAGTTTTTGCCTATGGCAGAAAGATTCACGATCACTGTGAGAGAAGACCACACTTTGATGAGGGGCGTTTTGTAGAGTCCTTCGGTGATGAGGGGCACAAGAGGGGGTATTGTCTTTACAAAGTGGGATGCAAAGGTCCTGTTACCTATGCTAACTGCATGACTCTTAAATTCTGCGATATTGGGGCCTGGCCCATTGGTTCGGGGCATCCCTGTCTTGGTTGTACTGAACCAAACTTTTGGGATAGAATGACTCCCTTCTATAAACACCTACCAGACATCAAAATTCCCGCAGGCAAGGGTATTATTGCTAATGCTGAAACCATAGGAAAGGCCGCTTTAGTGGGAACTGGCGTTGCTATTGCAACCCACGCCGGTGCGGGCTTAATTAAAAGGTGGTTGAAGGGAGACAAGAAGGTCTCATTGGAAGGAGAAGCCACTGAGAAAAAGGAGGGATAAGATGGCCAAAAAGATAACCATAGATCCTATCACCAGAATAGAGGGACACCTAAGGATCGATGTAGAGGTAGACGGGGGAAAGGTTACCAATGCCTGGGCTTCTGCCCAGATGTGGAGGGGCATAGAGACCATTCTTAAAGGACGGGATCCCAGGGATGCCTGGATGTTTACCCAGAGGTTTTGTGGTGTTTGCACCACAGTGCATGCCATCGCCTCTGTCAGAGCCGTTGAGAATGCCTTGGACATGGCTGTCCCCCTTAATGCTCAGTACGTAAGAAATATCATCCTCTGTGCCCATGCCCTCCATGATCATATTGTGCACTTTTACCATCTCTCTGCTTTAGACTGGGTTGACGTGGTATCTGCCCTTAAGGCTGATCCAAAGAAGACTGCCCAGCTTGCCCAAAGCATATCAGACTGGGAAGGAAATAGTGAAACATATTTCAAAGGTGTTAAAGATAAATTATCTAACTTTGTTGCCAGTGGTCAACTTGGTCCCTTTGTCACAGGTTACTGGGGACACCCACAGATGAAACTTACTCCTGAGGTAAATCTATTGGCAGTAGCTCATTATCTATCAGCCCTTGACTATCAATACAAGGCCAATCAGGTGGTAGCTCTCTTTGGATCTAAAACCCCTCACATTCAGACGGTTATTGTTGGAGGTGTGGCTCTTGCCATAAATCCAGACAATCCTGCAACTTTCAATTTAGAGAGACTTGCCTATGCTCGGGAACTTCTACTAGAGGTTAGAGACTTTGTTCAAAAGGTCTATCTTCATGATGCCATAGCCTTAGCGGCTCTCTACTCAGACTGGTTTGACATTGGAGAGGGCGTAATCAACTATCTTGCCGTTCCTGACCTGCCTCTTGATTCCAAGGGAACGACCTTTGATCTACCAGGGGGAACTATTTTCAATGGAGATCTATCAACCTACAAGCCCATATCAAGTTTTAATGATAACTATTTTAGAGATAATGTCACGGAAGTTGTTGCCCATTCCTGGTACAAAGACATTGGGGCAAAGCATCCCTGGGAGGGTGATACCATACCTGAATACAATGGTTTTAATGAGAAAGGCAAGTACTCTTGGTCCAAAGGGCCTCGCTTCAAGGGGGATCCGATGCAGGTTGGTCCTTTGGCACAAATACTCATGGGTGTTGCTAGTAAGCATGAATTAACCTTGAAATGGTTAAATTACTCCTTAGACAAGGTATCGGCCTTATCAAAGAAGAAGATAACCGTAGAAAAGCTCCATTCTACCATGGGACGACACTTAGCAAGAGCAGTAAGGGCTGCAATGCTTGCAGATTTAGCCTTAAAGCATCTCTCCCTGCTGGAGCAGAATATAGCAAAAGGAGATCTGGAAATCTATCCCTACAAAAAGGGCATTAATTTCCCAGCAGGTTTGATAAAGGGCTTTGGTTTTCATGAAGCTCCCAGAGGAACCCTCTCACACTGGGTAGTTATTGAAGGTGGAAAGATCAAAAACTACCAGGCTGTAGTGCCATCCACGTGGAATGTGAGCCCAAGGGATGAACAAGGAAAAAGGGGTCCCTATGAAGAGTCCTTAATCAACAACCCTGTGGTTAATCCTGAAAAACCACTGGAGGTTCTTAGAACAATCCATTCCTTTGACCCCTGCATTGCCTGCGCTGTTCATCTCTTAGATAGAGAAAAAAGAGAAATCACCAGAGTAAAGGTGTTATAAAGAAAAGTGAGGAGGCTTAAAAATGAATGATAATACTATTGATAATTATGCCACACTACTTCGGAGAGTAGCTGTTTGGAGTGCACATCTAAGGCTCTTTCACTGGATTTTTGCCCTATCTACAGCCCTTTTAATACTAACGGGTCTTTATATCAACAACCCACCTACAACTTTAACCTGGTCAGAACATAGCCCTTCATACGTTATGACCTACGTGCGATACGTTCATTTCATTGCTGGATTTTTCTTTATTGCAGTTTTGCTCATTCGCATTTATCTTCTATTTTTTGGAAATGAATATGAAAGGATCAAAGCCCTATTACCACTATCCAAAGAACGTGTTAAGAGCATGTTTGAAGAGGCAAAATTCGATCTATACCTATCAGACAAACCCAAAACAAGTCCTGGTCACACCAACTTTGCTGGCATTCTCTATATGGTTATCTTTATTTTGGCAATTCTAATGGCCATATCTGGACTTGGTATGCTCTATCCAGAAAGCACTATTTTTAGGGTTTTAACTAAGATTCTTTTTGGATCCCCGCAAATGGCTCGCTTTATTCATTATACCTTTCTCTGGATATTTCTCTCCTTTATCTGTATTCATATCTACATGGCTATCTGGTATGATTTGAGGGGTTCATTATCCATAACCACAGCTATGATCACTGGATATAAGACAA
>JANXDB010000056.1 GCA_025060015.1 Caldimicrobium sp.
AGTTTAGCTCTTTCACTTGGGGTTCCTGGAGTTGCAGTAGGACAGAAGGGACAATCTGGTTGAGGGCCTTCGGGTTGAGGGAGTGGAGCTCCCCAAAGAAGCGGTGGACCCGCTTCAAAAACCGATAATGCAACTAAGGATAAAAAGACAGAAAACAAAACCTCTAACGCCACTAAAGATGATAAAAAAACAAGAGGCAAAAGTGGTTGAGGATAGTTGTTGGCCTCGGGTAGGCTAAAGTCAAAAATTTATCCCTAATAGGAGGTTTTTTATGAAAAATACCAAAATTAAAGAAAATTTGGAATGTTGGGATTTAGGGGCCCTGATTCAATCTGCCATAAAGCTCGGTGTGCCTTCGGTGACCTTTAAGTTAAATGGTGGGGCAGGTTGAAAGAAACCAGGATGAGGGAGCGTTGCTCCCAAAAGAGGCGGTGTAGCCGCTTCAGAGAAAAAATAGGACATAATTTTTTATTAGATGTTATATACCATAAATCCCACTCTTGAGATTGAAAGAGTGGGAGAAGAGTTTTTTCTGACCTTTTCCCATGACGGAGGTTTTAAGAGTTTAAAGGCTAATGCATGGGATCTATTAGCATTAAAGATTATCTTAGATGAATATGATCATCTTCATCTATCGAAAACCCAAGGGATTGAGCTTAAGTTTTTACAAAAGGTCCTTGCTCATGGCTATCAAGAAGGCTATCTGATCAGAAGAGAAAGTCAGATAACAAGGAATGAAGCACCCTTTCAAGGGGCTTTTTTCCCGGATGAAAGTTATAAAACTTCTGAAACCTTTACTATTCAGTGGCATTTGACAAATAGGTGTGATCTCAATTGTAGACATTGTTATGATAGAGGGAGAATTGAAGAGCTTACGTTGGAGCAAAACTATGAGATTCTTGATGATCTATATAATTTTTGTTGGGAAAAGGGTGTATTTGGTCACATAAGCTTTTCTGGCGGGAATCCCCTTTTGTATCCATATTTTTATGATTTATACAAAAAGGCTTCTGAAATGGGTTTTGGAATATCTATTCTCGGCAATCCCATTGCAGAGAGAGATTTAAACAGACTTTGTGAACTTGAGATACCAACTTACTACCAGGTAAGTTTGGAAGGACTTGAAGAGACAAATGATAGAATCAGAGGCCCCGGGCACTTTAGGAAGACTTTGGCCTTTTTGAAGCTCATGAGAGCCTATGAAGTGCCAAATGGGGTAATGATGACCTTACATGAAGAAAATGTTAAGGACTTAATACCCTTAGCAATTTTTTTACAGGATTATACCGATACTTTTACCTTCAATAGACTGTCCCTAGTTGGAGCAGGCAAAGGGCTCACACCTTCAAGTAGAGAGGCTTTTTTTGAAGTGCTTGAAAAATATTTAGAGCTGAAAAACAGTCACTCTTATCTAGAGCTTAAGGATAACTTTTTCAACTATATTCTTTACAAGAGAGGTATGCCTCTTGTGGGTGGTTGTACTGGTTTTGGCTGTGGGGCTGCTTTTAATTTCCTCGTAATCTTACCAAATGGAGAGGTCCATGCATGTAGAAAATTTCCTTCTCCCCTTGGTAATGTCCATAAATCCTCTTTCAAAGAAATCTATCACTCAAGAATTGCAGAAAGATACAGATTAGGATCAACAGCATGCCAAAGGTGTAGGCTTTTTGGAGTCTGTAGAGGGTGTCTGGCGGTAACATTCAGTTATAATCTAAATCCCTTCGAGCAATTAGACCCTTTTTGTCCCGGACCTATAGAAACTTAAAGTTTAAAGCCTTTAACTATAATGTAAGCGATTAGAAGGGCTCCAGTAATTCTTAAGATCCAAAGATACCAGGGACTTTCTTTTAGGTAAGTCCAAAAGAACTTTTTGTATCTCTGCCAAAGAGAAGGCTTATTCATCCTTTATAACCTCATAGATACCAGGTAGATGTCTATACCTTTCAGCATAATCTAAACCGTAGCCTACAATAAATCCTTTTTCCAGGATAAATCCTACATAATCAAGGTTAACTTCCACTTTCCTCCTCTCTTTTTTGTCAATTAGAGCGCAGGTTTTAATACTTTTCGGATGGTGCAAATTCAAGTGCTCAACCAAAAAGGCTAAAGTAAGTCCTGAATCTACAATGTCCTCTACTATGATGACGTTTTTACCTCTGATCTCCAGTTCTATGTCTTTGGTGATGATCACTTCACCTGAAGACTTATCGGAGAGCCCATAACTTTTCAACCTGACAAAATCAATCTCTACCTCCTGTTTATCTATGGCACGAACTAAGTCTGCAAGAAAGATAAAGGCTCCTTTTAGGGTTCCAATAAAGGTAAGAGGTTCTTCTGGAAAATCCCTCTTTATGGCTTCTGCCAATTCTTGAACTCGCCTTTGAATTAAGTCCTTGGAGAGGATCTCGATCAACCGTTCTTCCATGCGATGCCCTATTATATATCTAATTCTCTGTATTCCAAGGCATGATGATAAATAAATTCTTTGCGCGGATCTACTGTTTCTCCCATAAGAATGCTAAAGAGCTCATCTGACTTTTCTGCATCCTGTATGGCCACTTTTTTTAGGATTCTCCTTTGAGGATCCATGGTAGTTTCCCAAAGCTGTTGAGCATTCATTTCCCCTAATCCTTTGTATCTTTGAATGTAAAGCCCCTTCCTCCCCTCTTCTCGTATAAAGCTTAGTAAATCATGGAGGTTAGTTAAAAAGTTATGAAAGACCCTTTTTTCCTCTTTTAGAACAAGCTCTAAGGTTTTGCCTTCATACTCCCGAAGGGTCTCGTATATTTTATGAGCTTCTCTGTAGCTTCTTTCTAGTATTAACTCAGGACCGATTTTACAATGGCTGTAGCCATGCTCGTCGGAATATAGATAAAATTCAAAGTATTTTGGATTATAGGAACTGCTTTTGACCTTTGAGGTTTTAAAGTTAAAATCATGGGCAGACCGAGAGAGGTTTTCCACTCTTTTTTCATCCTCGAATTCCTTTAAAGTGTAAATGTTTTCTTGCAAGAGTAAGAGAATCGCCCTTATAGGATAGTTCTTCTTTAGAAGACTTAAAAGTTCCTTTTCCAATTGAGCTAAAGCGTTGAAAATTTTAACAGGATTTTCTAATTCTTTACTGCCTTTTTCTGTGATCAAAAAGGCTTTTATGTTTGATAAAATCCTTTTAAAGATAAATTTATCGAGTTCTAATTCGTCTTTTATGTATACCTCCTTTTTCCCCTCTACCACGCGAAAGAGAGGAGGTTGAGCTATATAGAGCCAGCCTCTCTCAATGAGTTGAGGCATTTGGCGATAGAAAAAGGTAAGCAGAAGAGTTCTTATGTGAGCCCCATCTACATCTGCATCTGTCATTAGTATAATCTTGTGATATCTACATTTATCAGCATTAAAACCCTCTGGACCAATCCCTGCTCCGATACTGGCAATGAGACTTTTTATCTCCTCTGAAGCGAGCATTTTCTCAAAATTAGCCTTTTCCACATTGAGGATCTTACCTCTCAATGGTAAAATAGCCTGAAATTTTCTATCTCTTGCCTGTTTGGCTGAGCCTCCAGCTGAATCTCCCTCCACAATGAAAAGTTCTCTCCTTTCAGGATCTTTTTCCGTGCAGTCAGCAAGCTTGCCTGCTGTTAGAAATTCCTCAGCCTCACTTTTCTTTCTCACCAGTTCTCTTGCTTTACGAGAGGCCTCTCTGGCCTTTGCGGTAGTTATTACTTTCTGAAGAATTTTTTTTGTCTCTCCAGGATTTTCTTCAAAAAATCTCAAAAGCCCCTCGTAAACTATGGATTCAACTATGGGTTTTACTTCGCTGTTTCCAAGTTTCATCTTGGTTTGTCCTTCAAATTGGGGATCTGGAATTTTGATGGATATCACCGCGGTTAATCCCTCTCTAACATCCTCACCTTCTAACTTAATCTTCAAATGTTTAGAGATCTTTTCAGATTCTAAGTATCTGTTTAAGGCTTTAGTGAGAGCGGCTCTAAAACCAACGACATGGGTTCCACCTTCTTTTGTATTGATGTTATTGACGTAACTGTTTACAATCTCTGTGTAACCAGTATTGTATTGTAAGGCAACTTCAACTACTATATTATCCCTTTCACCTGATATGAATATCACTTTGGAATGGATAGGCTCCTTTTTTTGGTTGAGAGTCTTGACAAGTTCACTTAATCCTCCTTTAAAGTGAAATTTTTCACTATAGGCGATTCTTTGATCCTCTACCAAAAATCGAACTTGAGGATTGAGATAGGCCAGCTCTTTGACCCTTTTGTTAACTATGTCTAGGTCAAACTCTAGATCTCTCCCAAAGATTTCAGGATCAGGTTTAAAACATACCTTAGTTCCCCTCTTTGTTGTGTTCCCAACTATCTTTACCTCTCCTTGAGGGACTCCTCTTTGATAGCTTTGGTTAAAAATTTTGCCATTTCTGTAAACCTCTACTGTTAACCATTCCGAGAGGGCATTGACGACGGAAACACCTACTCCATGTAAGCCACCTGAGACCTTATAGGCTCCATGATCAAACTTTGCTCCTGCATGAAGCCTTGTCATGACAAGTTCCAGAGCAGAAATTCCCTCTTCTGGGTGAATCTCCACTGGAATTCCTCTTCCGTCGTCCTCCACACAGGCAGAACCATCTTCCCTCAGGACAATCCTTATTTCCTTAGCATATCCTGCTATGGCTTCATCTACTGCATTATCAAGGACCTCCCAGAGGAGATGATGAAACCCATAAATATCTGTGGAGCCTATGTACATCGCCGGGCGCACTCTGACGCCCTCTAACCCAGACAAAACCTTTATGCTTTGAGCTTCATACCTTTCCATCAAAACACCACCTTTTTGAGTTTTACTAGATGACCATGGGCATCAGGAGGTAGAGAAACCCCTCATCTCTGAAGCCCGTTATGAGACTTGGTGATCTCTCGTCATTCATCTTAATCTCTACTTCTTCAGATTTCATAATCTCAAGGGCAGATATTAGATATTCTGCATTGAAGTTTATGTTTAGGGGACTACCTTGATATTCTGCCTGCAATTTTATCCTTGCTCTGCCAACCTCAGTTTCAGGAGAGCTGACAGTTATCTCTGCTGGGGTTAATTCCAATTTAACTGGTTTAAATCTCTCAGGAATTAAAAGAGAGGCCCTTTTGAGGGTTTCTAAAAAGAGTTTTCTATCCACAACTAGTCTGTTTTCGAAGGTTTGGGGAATGACTGCTCTATAATCAGGGAAAGACCCCTCTATGGTTCTAGTAAAAAATATGCCATCGCTGGTAAAGAGAACACCGTAGTTATTAACAAAGCCAAATCTCACCACTAATTCCTCCTCAGCCATCTCAGCGATCCTCTCAGCCCCTTTTTTGGCAAGGATAAATCCCTCCTTCAGGTTAGTCTCCTTTAGCCCCTCAACCTCTCTATCAAGAAGGGCAAGTCTATGTCCATCAGAGGCGACAGCTCGCATCTTCTGCTCATCAGCCAAAAGCTCTAGATAAACACCCCCTAAAACAAATCTAGATTCTTCCTTGGAGGAACAAAAAATTGTACTCTCAATTAACTCACTGAGCACCCTACCTGGAATCTGCAGAAGGTTTTCCTCAAAAAATTCGGGCAAAGTTGGAAATTCTTCGGCTTCAGTTGTGGCTAATTCAAAAACGATTCTCTCCTCTTCATCCTTAATGAGGAGTCTGCTGTCTTCCTTTACAAGAATTATCTTTTCTTCGGGAAAGTTCCTTACAATATCGTAAAATCTCTTACAGGGAACACAAAAGGAAAGCCCTTCTCCTTGGACATCCTCCAAGGTTATTCTACCTTTAAAACCCTGTTCTAAATCTGTAGTGGTTAGGTGAAGAGTTCTATCATCTGATGAGAATTCGAGCAAAGCCATGGATAGAACAGCCATGGAGGCTTTTTTGTCTGCTACGCTTTCTCCTCTTCTTAAGAGCTTCTCCAGAAGATCATTGCGCACTTTGGTTATCATGCCAGCCTCCCTCATTAGTAAATTTAAATCAAATTTTATCATAAAAAGGGAAATTTTCTAATTTACAAAGACCCCCCATGAAGTAGTTGCCTAAGCAGTGTTTTTTTTCGCACCTGTCAGGTGCGAAAGGTGATGTTTGATTCAATAATGCCGAAGCGAAGTCTTATCTGTAAACTTGTAATTGTTGATGGATGCAAAATGAGGCTTTAACATATCATATCTAGAGAAGATCTTAGGAGAAATTTGTGAAAATGAATATAATATGGAGTTCAAGCCATTAGATTGATAGATAAAGTTTAGCGGTTAATTTGAAAGGTTTTTATTAAGTTTAATTACGGGAAATGAAAATTTGGTTGACCATAAATAAAAGTAAGTTTATCCTAAAAAGTAGATTAATTAAAAGCAACAAGAGGTAGTCATGGAAAAATTGAGGTTAAAAGTAGAGGGGATGACCTGCGTAAACTGTGCCAAAGCTATAGAGGTGGCCCTCAAAAGGTTAAAGGGGGTTAACAAGGTTGAGGTTTCCTTTGAGTTGGGACGGGTCTTTGTGGAATATAACGAGGAATTCATAGGTTTGGAAGATTTGAAGAGGGTTATTGAGGAACTTGGCTATCAAGTGGTGGAGAGTTATGCTAAAAAATCCTACGACAAAGAGATTCTTGTGTTTAGTTTCACTGTAAGTCTTCTGATTATGGTATTAATGTTTTTACATCACCCACTTAGTTTTGGGGCTCAGGCCATTCTCAGTATCATGGTCCAGATAGTGGGAGGATATAAGTTTTACCAAGGGGCCTTTGGCAGTTTAAAAGTAAGAGTTGGTAATATGGAACTTTTGGTTGCCCTGGGAACCACTTCAGCTCTGCTATATAGCTTACTTAGCCTTTTAAAGATCTTGCCAGGAGAGCCCTTTTTTGAGACCAATGCTTTTTTGATCTCCTTTGTCAGGCTTGGTAAATATGTGGAAGAAAAGACTAAGGGGAGAGCTTTGAATCTGTTAAGGGAACTCTTTGCTATTCAGACTTCTAAAATCAGATTAATCACCTCCGGTGGGGAAAAGGAGGTGTCTCTTTCAGAGGTATTACCAGGAGATTTGATTATCCTTAAGACCGGTGATCTAGTACCACTTGATGGAGAGATAGTTGAAGGCAAGGTTGAGGTGGATGAATCTTTAGTTACTGGCGAGAGCAGACCTGTTCTTAAAGAAAAAGGATCTTCTTTAGTCTCTGGAAGTATGATTGTGAATGGATTTGCCAAAGTAAAGGTTAAAGCTTTGCTTGAACAAAGCTATGTTTCTCTGTTGATAAGCTTAGTTGAGGAAGCTTTGAAAAGTAAACCAAGAATTCAAAGAATCGCTGATGTTTTATCCCATTACTTTGTTCAGATTATAGTGTTTTTATCCCTTTTGGTTTTGATTTTTTGGTATATCAAGAGTAGGGATATAGGCTTGAGCTTTAATTTTGCTCTTTCTCTGTTGGTGATTTCCTGTCCCTGTGCTTTCGGGTTGGCGGTCCCATTGGCTATTTCAATGGGGTTGGTTAGAACTTTTAAGAAAGGGTTACTCATCAAGGATCCTTCTGTCTTTGAGAAAGTAAAAGAGATCAAGGTGTTAATCCTGGATAAAACTGGGACTTTGACCTTAGGGAAGCCTAAAATTGTTGAATTTAAGGCTTACAATCCTCAGGCCTTGCAGTTAGCCTGTAATCTTGCTTCGACCTCCCAACATCCCTATTCAAAGGCGATTGTAGAATACGGTAAGACAAGGGGCATCGAACCAGTGCCTGCTATTGACTGTAGAGAGGAGCCAGGGTTGGGAATTATCTGTGACGATCTTTTTTTAGGTAGAGATATCATCCATGGAAACCTCGTTTTGAGGCAGGGAGAGAGGATTTTAGCTGAAATAAGGGCAGAAGATGAAATAAGGCCTGAAGCCAGGGAGATAATAAGAAATTTGAATTCAAGGGGAATAGAGCTAATCTTAGCTACAGGGGATACAAAGCAAAGGGCAGAGGTTATTGCCAAAGAGCTTGGAATAGCAAAGATTCATGCAGGGGTCTCTCCTAAGGAAAAACTACATCTGGTAGAGGAATATCAGGGAAGAGGCTTGAAGGTGGCTATGATTGGCGATGGTGTTAATGATGCTCCTGCACTGGCAAAAGCCGATCTATCCTTTGTTATGGCTGAAGGAGTGGATCTATCAAAGAGAGTAGGGGAAGTGGTGCTTCTTTCTGGTCTAAAGGGGCTCCAAGATTTTTTTGAAATTTCCCATACAGTCCGTAGAAGAATAGTGCAAAATCTCTTTTGGGCCTTTATTTACAATCTTTTAGGAATTCCCATAGCAGGTGGACTTTTGTATTCTATGGGTATAATACTGAAACCCGAGATAGCAGGCCTTATGATGGCTCTTTCATCAATAAGCGTTGTTCTCAATTCCATCAGAAAGTGATGGATAAATGTGCTTGTTTTTTGGGTTAAAAGTTTTATCTTTTTAGAAAAATAAAAGAGGTTTGCTATGTCCGAGGATCTTAAAATTATAACTTTGGGTGAGGCAGTGCTTAGAGAGAAGGCAACCCCTGTAGAGGATATTAATGGGGAGCTTCGGGATTTCATACAAAGGATGGCAGATTTGATGTATAAGGTGAGAGGTCTTGGGCTGGCTGCTAATCAGGTAGGTCTACCCAAGAGATTTTTCATAATGGATATCACTCAAAAGGATGGAAATCCAAAGCTTGAAGTTTACATCAATCCGGAGATACTTGCCAAAGAGGGAGAGACAGAATATGAAGAGGGATGTTTGAGCATACCTGGATATTACGCCAAGGTTGAAAGATTTGCTAAACTTCACGTAAGGGCATTAGATCTTGATGGAAGGCCCTTTGAAAGGGAGTTAGAGGGGCTTGCTGCTATAGCCTTTCAACATGAATTTGATCATTTAGAAGGCGTTCTCTTTATCGATAGACTGTCTCCTCTCAAAAGAGAGCTCTTTAAGAGATGGTGGAAAAAGCAGTCTTCCCTTAAGAGATAAGTCTGAATCTCTCTATTGATTGGGCTTTTCCATTGGAATTAAGCTCTAAATACACTCCTTCCACTTTAAGAGGCCCCTGTGTTTCAACCTCTAATTTTTTTCCAACCATGGTCACATATAATTCTAAGGCTTGATTTATCTTCATACCAATAACACTTTCCACAGGTCCACACATCCCCACATCTGTTATGTAGGCAGAGCCCTGGGGCAAAATCCTCTCATCAGAGGTTTGGACATGGGTATGTGTCCCTACCAAAGCTGATATCAGCCCATCTAAAAAATATCCCATAGCCATTTTCTCAGAGGTAGCTTCGGCATGAAAGTCAACTATGATATAGGGAGTCTCCTCTAAGATTCTGCGAGCTAGATCTTTAGCTACCAAAAAGGGATTCTCCAGAGGTCGCATGAAGATTCGTCCCTCCAGGTTGATGATGCCCAATTTAAGATTTTCTCTGTTGAAAATAGTCCAGCCTTTACCAGGTGCGCTAGGACCGTAATTTGCTGGTCTTAGCACTCGATCTGTCTTTTGAAGGTAGGGTAGAAATTCCTTTTTCCAGACATGATTACCCGTGGTGATTATGTGAATTCCGTAGGTAAAGAGTTCTTCCGCAATTTTTTCCGTAATTCCGTAACCACCAGCAGCATTTTCTCCGTTGGCTATGATGAAATCAGGTTTGTACCTCCTTAGGAGTTCGGGCAAAAAATCTTTGACAGCCTTTCTCCCTGGAGATCCAACTATATCGCCTAAAAAGATAAGTTTCATAATAACTCTCCTTAGCGAGCGTATTCAACGGCCCTGGTTTCTCTTAGCACCGTTACCTTAATGATTCCAGGATAGGTTAATTCTCTCTCTATCTTTCCAGCTATCTCTTTAGCCAAAAGATAAGCTCTCTCATCGTTAACGGATCTACTGTCAACGATTACTCTTATCTCTCTCCCTGCCTGAATAGCATAGGCTTTTTCTACTCCTTCAATAGAATAGGCTATGTTTTCAAGTTCTCTGATTCTCTTAATGTATGCCTCTAGTAATTCTCTTCTTGCTCCAGGTCTTGCACCAGATAGGGCATCAGATACCTGAAGGAGGATGCCATACAAGGTGGTAATTGGTATATCTTCATGATGAGAGGCTATGGCGTTGATAACATCCTCATCTTCTCCATATTTCCTGGCTAAATCAGCACCTATAAGGGCATGGGGACCCTCTTGCTCAAAGCTAGCAGCCTTACCTATGTCGTGAAGCAGGGCTATGCGTTTAGCCTTTTTAGGATCTAACCCCAGCTCGCTTGCTAAGGCTGAACAGATTATGGCTGTCTCCATGGAGTGTTGAAGCACATTCTGGCTATAACTTGTTCTAAATTTCAACTTACCGAGGAGTTTGACTATCTCGTGGTGAACACCGTAGACTCCCAGTTCAAAACAGGCCTTTTCGCCTATTTCCAGTATCTGCTGCTCCATCTCTTCCTCAACCTGCTTGATAACCTCTTCTATACGTGTAGGGTGGATCCTACCGTCTGCAATCAGTCTTTCAAGGGCAATTCTTGCTATTTCTCTTCTGTAGGGATCATGACAGGAGAGCACCACCACTTCAGGAGTGTCATCGATTAGCAGATCCACACCTGTTAGAGTCTCAAAGGTGCGGATATTTCGACCTTCCCTTCCGATGATTCTACCCTTCATTTCTTCGTTGGGGAGTTGAACCACGGAGAGGGATTTTTCTGTTACAAAGGGTATGGCAGCTTTGGCCGTTGCATAGGCTATTATCTCCTGAGCTTTCCTCTTTGATTCCTCTCTTATCTCGTTTTCTATCTTCATAATAACTCTTGCTTTCTCCTCTAACATTTCCTCTTCTACCTTCTTTAGGATTAACTCCCTTGCCTCCTTCTCAGTCAAACCGGCAATCCTCTCCAGTTCTTCTTTTATTTTGGCTAATTTCTCTTCAACTTCTCTTTTTTCCCTTTCAAGGTAGCCTTTGAGATTTTCAACATCCTGGATTTTCCTCTCCAAGTTTTCCTCTCTTCTAGCAAATTCCAATTCACGTTTGGCAATCAGATCCTCCTTTTGTTGAATCCTCTCTTCTCTATTGGAGAGATCTCTTAATTTTTTTTCGTAATCCCTGTCTAAGTCTTCCTTGTATTTGTGAATTTCAAGTTTTATCTGTTCTTCAGCTTGCTGTAGCCTCTGATGAGCCTCTTTTTCAGCTTGGAAGATTATCTCCTTTGCGCGTTCCTCAGCAGATAGAGTAATTAAATTAGCCTTATCCTTAGCTGTGGTTAATATCTCTTCTGCTTCCTTTTTGGCCGAGGCCTTGAGTTCCTCTTCTTTCCTTTTTTGCAGGTAAATATATAGCCCTGCTAAGGTCAAACCGATAACAAGACCCAAGATAAGGACGATGATGTAAGTCATAGAGCCCTCCTTTTAAGATAATGGAGGGTAGAGGAAAGGAGGTAAGAGAGAAGACCCCAGTGTGCCGTGGTAGGGAGCCTGCTTCAAGCTCTTTTATGAAAGCATTGAGGAGGGGGTTGGGTAACCCTTTTTCCAATATAAGAGTTCCAACTCCACCTTTCCTCTAATTGTGTGGGTGTTAGCTTGGCAGGTCATTTCTCTACTCACGAGCACCCGAGGCCATTGAGTTATTTTTCAAAAATTCTTCTAATTTTGCAAGTTGCGCTTTCAGCTTATTCTCTAAAACCTCTTTTTCTCTTTTGGTTTTAACATAATCGTAGGCAACTTGCATTAACATCCAGATGGCAAGCTTATACGTTGGCACCTTTTTGAGAGTTTCTATTTCTCTCTTCTTACCCTCAAGGTAATTTAATACCTCTTTTATCTCTTCTTCCGGGAGTTGACTCCGGAAGGTAAAACTTTGACCAAGAAACTCAAAGGTTACCTCATGGCCCATCATAACTAAATTTGAGAGAGTTTTTCTATTAACTTACCAATCTTCTCTCTTAATACCCTCCTTTCTTCATCCCTCCTTTCTATTTCTTCTTTTAAAGCCTGGTTTTCTGCTATTTTTTCGTTTAGTTTATTCACAAGGTCTTCCTTTTCTTTTCTTAAATCAATTACTGCAGCGATTAGGCTGTCGATTTTATCCTCTAATTCAGCTACTTCATTAAAAGCCATTTTCATCCCCCGTTTCTTTTAAGAGATTAGTTAACCCCTTTTTTCAAAATTTTCAAGATCCCTGAGATGACAAAAAAGTTGTCCATAATGTTGGCTATAGGGGTCATAATAGAAGAGGGATTTCAATTTCGCACCTGTCAGGTGCGAAATTTTTGCCTAAAAGTTTCGAAAAATAGATGAGATGGGGATAATAGATTATGAACGGTTAGGCTAAAAAAGTAGTATGGGGTTCGGATCTTCTGATGGAATTTAGGCACGAATCTGGTCGGTAATGGATTGCCTTATTATAAAATTTTAGTCAGTGGTCTCCTTGACAAAAGCTAAAAGGATGCTACCTTTTAGGAAAAATTAAAAAGGAGGGATTTCTTTGGCTGGAATAATTGTGAGGGATGGCGAGTCTTTTGAACAGGCAATTAAGAGATTTAAAAGACTAGTGGAAAAGACAAAAATTCTTTCTGAAGTAAAAAAAAGAGAATTCTATGAAAAGCCAGGGGTCAAGAGAAGAAAAAAACTTCAATCAGCCAAAAAGAAGTTAATGAAAAAGCTTAAAAAAATTCAGCAAAAAATGGAAGATTAATACAGCTTTAAGTGGCCAAAGATTTTTCCCTGTTAGAATGGGAAAATCTAATATCCTATCTTGAACCTTTTCTTAGAGTTGAGCCTTCAAAATCCACCATAAAAAGGTGGAATCCACTGATTTCTCCCTCTAAATCAAGGGAACTGCTCGAAGAGACCAAATTTCTCTGGGAACTTCTGGAACGAGGGCTTGGGATAGAGCTTCCCACCCTTTCCTCTTTAAAAAAAATTTTCGAGTATGGAGATAGAAGAGGTCTCTTTTTACCTTCAGAAATTACCCATATTGGGACTTGGATTCTCACTGCCAAAGGGCTAGATAAAACTTTGAAAAATTCACCTTTTAACAGCATAGTTGAGATATCAAAGAGTCTAGAACCTTTACTAAAGGAAATCTCTCATGTTTGTGATCTTCAAAGAGGGGAGATCAGAGATCAAGCAAGTTACAACCTCTATCTTATAAGGCAGAAAATTGCCCAGCTTAAAGAGGAAATCCTAAACAGATTAGAGAGAATCAAAGATCACTATGTAAGCCTTGGATATCTTCAGGACAATTTGTTTCTTTACAAAGAGGGTCGATATGTTCTTCCGGTGAAGCTAGAATACAAAAACAAGGTTAAGGGTCTGCTACAAGGCTTTTCCCAAAGTGGATCTACCGCATTTATTGAGCCCATAGGCATCATAAACCTAAGAAATGATCTGGAAGAACTCTACTGGGAAGAACAACGAGAAATCTCCCAGTTGTTAAAAAGCATCACTTTTATGATCCTGGCTCAAAGGGATACTCTTCTCCGTTTAGAGTATTTCATGATCAGGCTTGATCTAGCCTTGGCAAAGGCAAAGTTGGGACGACTATATCGTGGAGTTTTTCCTGAATTGATAGAGACTGGTGACCTTGAGATAAAGCAAGCCATTCATCCAATTCTTTTTTTAAAGTCCTTAGAACAAGAAGGTGCTACATTGGTCTTTAATAATTATCACTTAAAGGATTGCCTGGTTATAACAGGTCCTAATCTCGGTGGTAAAACGGTCTCTCTCAAGACTATAGGACTTATACTTCTAATGGCTTACAATGGATTTTTAGTTCCTGCAAGGGAAGCCAAAGTTCCTAGGTTTAGCGAGATTCTTGTGGATATGGGAGACGAACAGAATCTTCTTGCTGGAGATTCCTCTTTTTCATCTCATTTAAAAAATTTAAAGAGGATTCTTGAGAAATCGAAGAGTAATAGCTTAGTTCTCCTTGATGAGCCAGGCAGAGGTACAGATCCAGCAGAGGGTGCGGCATTGGTCTTTGCGATTGTGGACAATTTGATAAAGAAAGGATCAAAAGTAGTTCTCACTACCCATTCGTATCACCTAAAAACTCTCCTTATGAGAAGAGAGGAATTCGCCTTGGCTACGATGGGATTTGATCCAGATAGCCATCATCCGACCTTTCAACTTATTTACGGTTTACTTGGAGGCTCTTATGCCTTTGAACTGGCAGAGAAGATAGGTTTCGATGCCTCCTTGCTCTCCTACGCTAAAAGCCTTCTTGTTGATAGGGAGTACTACCACTGGCAAGAACGCTATGCTGATGAGCTAAAGAAGCTCAAAGCCCTGAGAGCGGAATGGGAAGAGAAGGTAAAGATGGTGGCCACCAGGGAAAGGGAACTTGAAACCTTTAAAAGAGATCTTCAAAGACGATTTGATGAGAAGGTTGCTAAAGTCTTCGAAGATTGGCAACGAGAGTTTAGAGAATTCTTACAAAGGTTATCCTCTAAGAAATCAAAGCAAAGAGCTCATGGGGAATTTCAGAGATTTATAAAAGAAAGAGAAAGTATCTTTTTTGAAGATAAAGATACCTTATATGCGGGAGATAGAGTGTGGCTAACCTCTCTAAAGAGAGAGGGTAAGATCCTCAAAATAAAAGGAAACCATGCAGAGGTTCAGATAGGGAGTCTTAAAATAGAGGTTCCTTTTTACGAACTTAAGAGAATGTCTTCCGGCCCCTGTTTAAGAGATAGTAAAGAATTTTGCCTAAAAGAGGATAAAAGCCCTGTGAATTACAGAGATAGAATCATTCTTTTAGGGGAGAATATTGATACAGGGCTGTTACTTCTTGAGAGAAAATTGAATGAGTGTTTTTTGAAGGGAGTTAAATCTTTGATAATAATCCATGGACATGGTTCAGGGAAGCTTCGTTTGGCTGTAAGAGAATATTTAAAGGACCATCCTCTAATTGAGAGATTTGAGGTAGCGCCACCTTACGAGGGAGGAAATGGTGCTACCATTGCCTATATTTGTCAAAAAAATTGATTCAAAGTCTTGACCTTTTAAATTCTTATGTTAAGAGTTTAAAGAAATTACCTCAGATGCCCATGTCAACCCCTGATCTCTTTGGAGAAGTCAAAAGCTGCTATGACATTGTCAATTTTGTCTCTCAGTATGTAAAACTTAAAAGAGTAGGCAGAAATTACGTGGGCCTCTGTCCCTTCCATCATGAAAAGACGCCCTCCTTCACTGTTAGTTCAGAAAAGCAGATTTTCAAGTGCTTCGGTTGTGGAGCTTCTGGAGATGTGGTCTCCTTTTACATGAAACTCAAAGGTCTTGATTTCAAAAATGCCCTCTATGAATTAGCTGAAAAAGCAGGCATAAAAATCGAGAAAAGTTCCTTCATTGAGAAGAGAAAAGAGAGAGAACTCTTGGAACTGAACTTCAAGGTTACAAAGCTTTATCAGAGTTTTTTGTGGAATCACGCGTCAGGAAAGAGAGCTCTAGAATATCTGCGAAATAGGGGGTTAAGTGAGGAAACTTTACAAAAGTTCTACCTTGGATACGCACCGCCTGAAGGTAGAGTCATAGCTGGTTTGTTGCGAGCAAGTAAAGTTGATCTGGGGCTTGCCGTGGAAGCAGGGATCTTAAGAAAAAGTGAGGATGGATCTTTCGTTGATCTTTTCAGAGACAGAATTGTATTTCCCATTTTCAACGAAAGTGGTGAGTGCGTTGCCTTTGGAGGCAGGGCTCTAAGTGCCGAGGTTGAACCAAAATATCTGAATTCACCTGAGACAAGAATTTTTAAGAAAGGGGAAATTCTCTATGGTCTCTTTCAGAGTAAGGATTTCATCAAAAAGGAGAAGTCTACTTTTATAGTTGAGGGATATTTTGATTATCTAACTCTTTGGGATAAAGGGATTAGAAATGTTGTGGCAACCTGTGGAACAGCTCTGACTGAAAAACACCTTCAAAGGTTGATGCCCATGGCCGAGGAGTATTATCTGCTATTTGATAGTGACCAGGCAGGGAAAAAAGCTACCCTCAGAGCTATTCAAGTTTTTGTCAAGGAAAATCTCTTACCAAAGGTGGTTGTTCTTCCAGAGGGTGAAGATCCCGATTCCTTTGTTAGAAGCTTAAAAAGAGAGGCAAGTTTTGACCTTAGAGGAGATCTCCTTAACCTTACTAAAAATGCCATTTCCTTCTGTTATTACCTCTTTAAGGAAGAGAATCCATCCAGCCCCTCCAAGGTATTCGACAATCTTTTGGAGATATTTGGTGGTGCTGAAAATCCTTTTGTCCTTCAGGATATCTGTAGGGAACTTTCATATATCTTCGGTGTCTCGGAATCGGAGATCAAACGATGTCTCAAGGGGGCTACAAGCTTGACCTTAAGGGATAGAGAAACATGTCAGGGAGATGAGGATCCTCAAGGTTGTTTTCTTAGAATGATAGCCCAGTATCTCACTCATTTTCCAGAAGATCTAGAACTATTTGATGAAATAGGTTTAAGAGAATTTATAGACGAGGATCCAGAGAGACCATACAGCAGGTTTTTATCCTGTATATTGGAAATAAAACCTAAGAGTGACCTTGAGCTTTTAAAAGTCCCTGATCCATGGTTTCAGGAATTTTTGAGCGATCTTTTGTTTTCGCCACCCTTCGAGGACAGAGAGGAGGTTAGAGAACAGATCAGTAGGTTTCTGACCCTTGAGAGAAAAAAGAGAAAGCTTAAAAGGATAGCGGAGAGCTTGAGGTATTATGAAAAGGCGGGAAAAAAAGAAGAGGTGGAAATCTTCCTATATAAAATAAAAGGTGCTTTAACTTTTGAAGAAAACTCTAAGATTTAACCAAAGGAGGTGGCTATGAACCTCCCTCCGAAGAGGAACTGTTTATTTGAAGAGGAGCTCTTTATAGAGGACTTTGATGATAGCCTTTTGGAAGAGGAGGTAAAGAAAACACGCACTGAGGACTCGCTTAGGATCTATGTGTCAGAGGTTTTCAATCATCAGCTCTTAACCCGTGAGGATGAGGTCAAAATCGGTAGAAGCATTGAGGAAAACGAGAGACTGATCATCGAGGAAGCCCTTAAATACATAACTCAGGTGATGAAATTTTATCAGATTCTAAGGAGGGTAAGCAAAGAGGAAAATCTTTCTATTTATTTTAAGGACTATGAGGAATTGGAGAGGAAACGCGAAAAAAGGAAGTCTTGGTTTTTAAAGATGAAACAGGATTTGCTAGATCTTCTTGATCTGGAACTACATTCCCCTGAGCATAGAAAAACCGTTCAGAGAATACTTGATAGCATCTATGAGTTACGTCCAACTAAAAATCTTCTTGATGAACTCACCTGTGAGATCATGGAAACATATAAGAAGATCCGCACCTTTGAATCAATAAATGCAAAGTTAATTAAGAGATTGCCTGGCAAAGCTCAGAAATTAGAGGAGTTTCTCTCAGAAAATGGGACTAAATTAGAGAACACTTTAAAATCCTCAGAGGCTGAACATCAATCAGAAATCTATAAGCTATTTAAAGAGTGGAGAAAACTCAAACAAGATCTCTCCTTTAGTGTAGATTACTTTGGAAGGTCCCTTGAAGAAATTAAGCACTCAGCTGAAAAGATAGGTTTAGCTTTTGGCCGAATAAAGAAGAGCAAGGATGAGCTGATTAAGGCCAACCTTCGCCTAATACTCTCCATTGCCAGAAAATATGCCCCTAAAGGGGCACTGCTTTCGGATCTCATACAGGAGGGAAATATTGGCCTCCTTAAGGCAGTGGAAAAGTTTGATTACCGTAAGGGCTTTAAATTTTCCACCTATGCCACCTGGTGGATAAGACAAAACATAACCAAGTATCTTGCTGAAAATACGAGAACCATAAGAATTCCTGTTCACATAATAGAAGCTATTTATAAAATAAGTAAAATCGTATCTACAAAATTCTATCAGGAATACGGAAGAGATCCCACCCTTGAGGAGCTATCTAAGGAGACGGGACTATCACCTGAAAGACTAAGTTACATCTTTAAGGTTATGAAACAGCCCATTTCCTTAGAGACGACCATAGGAGAGGAGGAAGAAACCACCTTGAAGGATTTCATAGAGGATCAGAATACCCTGAAGCCCGATGAAATCACCTTTAACTCAGCTTTATCGGGAAAAATAAGAGAACTTCTTAAGACCTTGAGTGCCAGAGAAGAAAAGGTAATCAGACTCAGGTTTGGTATAGGAGAAAGAGAAGCCTATACTCTAGAAGAAGTAGGACATAAGTTTGGAGTGACCAAAGAGAGAATTCGTCAAATTGAGAGCATGGCCTTGAGAAAATTAAAACATCCTAATAGGCTTAAATTACTTAAGTGTTTTCTTCATCATGGCTCGTAGGGAGGATATAACACCTTCTCAAGAGCAAGTTCTCCTGGAAATTTTACAAAGGGATTTTCCTTTACATCCTAAGCCATTCCTATGTCTGGCTACGATTTTGAAAATAGATGAGATAGAAATTTTAAATCTTTTACAGAGGTGGCAATCAGAGGGAAAATTAAGACAGATTTCAGCTATATTTGATCCCAAGGCCTTTCAACATCGCTCTTCCCTATTTGCCTTCAAGGTAGGAGAAGAGATTTTAGAGAGAGCAAAAGACATAGTCAATGCCCACCCCGGAGTGAGTCATAACTATTTGCGAGATCACCCTTATAATTTGTGGTTTACTCTTGTTGTGCCACCCAACAAAGATCTTATGGAGGAGGTAGATCTTCTCTTTAGGGAGAGTGGAGCCTCAGACTATCTTTATTTACCTGTTGTTAGGGTTTTCAAAATCTCTACTGTATTCCATGAAAAGGGAGAAAACACTTCCTTTGATGACAATCCTTCAGGACAGGAAGCAGAGCTTCAAGAGATCTCTGAGATGGACAAGGCATTAGTTAGGGCCTTGCAGGAGCCACTTCCCTTAGTGAGGGAGCCTTTTAAAGATATTGCAAAAAAACTTGGCCTAAGCGAGGAGGAGATCTTCAGCTGGCTTAAGGAGAAAAAGGCAAAGGGAGCTCTCCGAAGATTTGGAGCCCTTTTCAAGCATCAAAAACTGGGATTCGTTCAAAATATCATGGTTGGCTGGTCCGTTTCAGAAGATAGAATTGAAGAGGTGGCTCAGTATCTTGCAAGGAAGACCTTTATCACACATTGTTATCAGAGGAAAACCTATTCTCATTGGCCATACAATCTCTATACCATGTGTCATTTTAAAGAGAGAGGAAAAGAAGCAATAGAAGCCTTAGCTAAAGAGATAAAATTAACCGATTATCTTGCCTTGGAGACCCTTAAGGAATTTAAAAAAACAAGACTAAAGCTTTTTTATCAGTGATATCAAGTTCTGAAGAAGCTCATTATATATTCATAACTAATAAAAAATAAGATAAAAGTTAAAAAGAAAGCTATTAGTTTCTGGGGAACTTTCTTTTGAAAGATAGCTCCAAGGTATATTCCCAAAAAACCGCCTAAGCCAAAGAGAGATCCTAAGAGGAAATCTGGCCCAATACCGCCAACGACAAAGATTATTACTCCAAGAAGTGAGGTCAAGAAGGTTCCAAAGAGAGTGGCGCCAGCAAACACATAGGGAGGGATTCTAAAAAAGGCAAGTAAAATAGGAGCCATAAGTGCCCCACCGCCGATCCCGTAGATTCCCCCAATAACGCCGATGATTAGAGCGGTTAAAACCAAGGCTATATTGTTGATGGTATATAGCTGTTTATCGTATTCAAACTTGAGGTGTAAAAGATCGATTTTTATGGTTTTTATGGGTTCAGGGGAAAACCCTGCCTGTTTTCTGGGAAAGATTAGATCAAGCAATAATTTGACACCAATTACAAGGAGCACTAGGCCCACTAGTAACTTGAAATTTTTTAAACTTTCGAATAGGGAGATCCTAAGGAAATATCCCAGTATCACTCCAGGTAAAGTTCCAAGGGTGATGAGAATTGTGAGAGGATAGTAGAAGCGTTTTTCCTTCCAGTAGCGATAGACACCACTGGGAATAGCAATAACATTAAAGAGATGATTGGTGGCGGTAACTGAGGGAGCTGTATAGCCTAAAATACTTACTTGGAATGGTAAAAGCAAAAAGGCCCCACTGATACCTGCTGTGGCGCAAAAGAAAGAGAGAAGAAAGGAAAATAGTGGGGGTATGAAGATGTATGTTTCTACGTTGGAAATAGGAAAATGATATAAGAGACTGGTCATCAGGAGATCATTTTGAGAGATTATTTTAAACGATTATATCTTCTATAGCAGTCCTCGTACCAAGGGGCATCTTTTGGACCTATTTCCAGAGCCTTTTGATAGTTATCCTTTGCCGTCGTTAGTCTTCCCAGGTTTTCCAGGTTTCTTCCTAAGTAATAATAAACAGATCCTTCGAAGGGAATGAGTTTTTTTGCCTTTTCAAAATAGGCCAAACTCCTTTCCCAGTTTTGCAGCCCAAATTCTGACAGACCACAGAGGTAGTGAGCGGAAAAAAGCTCTGGATTTAGTTTAAGAGCTCTGAAGGCGTAGTCTCGAGCCGATGGATAATCCCTCTCTTTAAGATTTATCCTTGAGAGGTAAATCAAGGCTGGGACATTTTTTGGATATAGCTCCAGGGCTTTTTCAAAGTGTTTTTCAGCTTTTTCGTAGTCTCTCTCCTTGTAGGCTTTCTTTCCCTTTTCAAATTCATCAAAGGAGGGCTTAGTCTGTAAGATCATCTTCTTTATTTCATCAAATTTAGCGGTGTTCTTTATATATGGTCCAGTGAGCTTGTGCTGAGCTATTTTCTCTTGCCAACTTTTAATTCTACTCTCAGGTAAAGGATGGGTAGATAGCCACTCAGGTGGTCTACTTTTCTCCATCTTCTTGAATCTTTCAAAGACCTTTAGCATCCCTTCTGGAGAATAATTGGTATTTATAAGAAGAAAGAAGGCAGATTCGTCTGCCTCTCTTTCCTGATCTCTACTGAATTTCAAACTCAGAAGTCCTGCTGAGACTTTACTGAGTTGAAAGAGGATTTCACCGGTGAGATTTTGCGGAAGTAAGAAGGAACCTATCTGGAGGATTAGATTCATGGCAAGCTGTTTTTCCACAAAACGTGCATGATGTCTCTTTTCAATGTGTCCAATCTCATGGCCTAGGATTCCCGCAAGTTCATCCTCTTCTTCCAGGGTTAAAAGAATTCCTCTTGTTATTACAATCGGACCACCGGGCAGGGCAAAGGCATTTACTATGTTTGAATTTACTAAGTAAAAATGATAATCCATCTTCCTCTGAGCCTTTTGAGATAACCTCTTCCCTATAGAGCTCAGATAATTCTGAACTTCCTCTTCCGGATAAATCCCCTCAAATTCATCAATCGATGCTGGAAGATAGAGCTTACCAAGCTCAATTTCTCTCTCTTCTGAAATGAGCTTTAAAGGAAAACCATTACCCTCATAGGAAGAGCAACAGATAGTAGAAAGACTTATAAGTAAAAAGAGAAGTAAGGTCGTAGTGATCTTCATCGTTATGTATAGCACCTTTATTATAGTCTAAAAATCACTTTGTCAAGGGGGCATATGAGTCCGTAAGATTTTAGGCTGAGCAGAATTCTCGTTAAATTTGTAACAAATCCACTCCAAA
>JANXDB010000033.1 GCA_025060015.1 Caldimicrobium sp.
CAACTTTTAAAATTTTTAGTGTTCATTAGTGTATGGTGTTTTTTTTAATAATTTTTAAAAAATTTGTTAAATTCTTTTAAATTCTTTTAATTTTAACCAGAAATTCAGCCCTTATCTCTTTCAGTGGGTGAGGCTTTGATAAAATTTTATTATTTTATCTAATTTTTTTAGAAACACCTTATTTTCCAGTTGTTCCTTTGCTCTCTTTAGACCTGCTTTTATATCTATGACCTTCCCCGTAACGTAGAGAGCTCCTGCTAAATTTAATAAAAACATGTCTTTTATTGAACCTTTAAGTCTTCCCTCATATAGTTCATACAACTTGTTGAGACTGTCCTCTTTGCCTGTAACTTCTAACTCCTTTGCCTCAAGACACCTTTCCAATCCAAAATCCTCAGGGTCGAGGTAGTAAGTAGTAATTTTGCCATCACTCAATTCAGAAACCTTGGTTGAGCCCGTAATGGTAATTTCATCGTAGCCTCCTTCACCCCACACCACTAAGGCCCTTTTAGTGCCAAAATCATCCAGCACATAAGCCATTTTTTCGGTAAGTCTGAAATCAAAGACCCCCATGAGTTGATATTCTGGTTTAGCAGGATTAAGTAGGGGACCAAGCAAGTTAAAAATGCTCCTTCCAATTCTTTTTCTTATAGGAGCTACTTTAGCAAAGGCAGAATGAAAGAGGGGTGCAAAGAGGAAGACAAATTTTGTCTCAAGCAGGGCCTTTTTTTGAAGCTCATGGGGCAAATCTAAGGGTATTCCCAAGGCTTCAATTAAGTCCGCACTTCCGCATTTGCTGGAAACTGCCCGGTTGCCGTGCTTCACCACATAAACTCCCTCTTCTGCGCTTAAAGCTAAGGCAACAGCGGTAGAAAAGTTAAAGGTGTTTTTGGCATCCCCTCCCGTGCCACAGGTATCCACAAGAATTGCACCCTTGGGCAACTCTACTTCAAAGGGCTTCATAACCTCCCGATAGGCCTTTACAGCGCCACTTATCTCCTCCCAGGCCTCTCCTTTCTCCTTAAGAGCCCTCAAAAACTCCTCCACCTCTACTTCATTGAAATCCTCTAAAGCAAGACTCCTAAAAAGCTGGTAACTCTCTTCTTTAGTTAGGCTCTTTCCCTCTCTTAACTTTGATGTTGCCTCCTTAAAATTAAGCATAGCCCTCCACCTCAGCTTTTTTTATATGCCCGACAAGTTTCTCCTTTACATTCTCCACCAGATCTATAGCCTCATCAATGATATAACGGTAAACCCCCTCTGCCGTTGAAAAATCATAAATATGTTCAATCGTGTTTTTAATTTTAGTAAACTTGATTAGGGCTTTGTATTGCGTTTCTTCAATCAGGCTCATCTGGTAAAGGTTTTTGAAGCAATCCAAGGGAGAATAGCAAAGGATCCCCTTTGTCTCCAATAAGATTTTTACCAATTTACAGAAAACTTTAAAGTTATACTCTGATCTTTTAGTACTAAGTTCAAAGAGGATTTCTTGGGGCAAGGCAAGAGCTCTTATTTCTGATAGTCTGCTTAAGGTTTTGTTAAAGTCTTCAAGTTTTTCAACTAATCTTTGCCGATGTGCCATATCTTGGCTCCAACTAAAGCTCTTAGGAGAAAATCATCGCTTAACTTCCTCAAGGAGATCAACCTTGCAGGGGATATCCTCAATGAGATCAAGACTCTCCTTGATTTTAAAAAGGTCCCCAGCTTCTAAGGGTTCTGAGTAAAAGATTAGTAGATACAAATCCGCATTGAGCTTATCACTCTCAACTTTTGATCCAAAGAGTATTGGTGAAAGATTGTTTTGGTCTAAAAAGGGTGAGAAGGTGTCCAAGACAAAGGCTTTTACCCTTTCTAGGTCCATTTTATCCTAAATCCATATCAGAAACAAGGATACTTGGGGATCCAGAGGCTCCGAAAAAGGTGAGATCTTCCCCCACTTCTATGTCCTTTAAAATTTCAAAGATATTTCCAGAGAGGGCCATCTCTGA
This sequence comes from Caldimicrobium sp., assembly GCA_025060015.1. GTDB lineage: Bacteria > Desulfobacterota > Thermodesulfobacteria > Thermodesulfobacteriales > Thermodesulfobacteriaceae > Caldimicrobium. Next base: position 1,989 of record JANXDB010000033.1, read on the forward strand.
AAGATAGTCCACCTCTTCTCCACCTTCATAGAGCACTCCACTTACCCCAAAGGAAAAATCTCCAGAGATGGGATCTGCGGTGTGACTTCCTAAGATCTCTAAAACCTCAAAGACTATTCTTTCTCTCCTCAAAAGATCCTCCCTGGTATTAGGCCCCTTTTGCAGGTAGAGATTGGTAAAATCAACTTTAGGAGGGCTTGCAGGGTCATCTCTTCTGGCGTTGCCTGTTGATGAAAAAGAGGCCATACTTCCATAAAAGGCATCCCAAATGAAGGTCTTAACCTCTCCCTTTTCAATAAGTGTCTTTTTCTCCTGAGGAGAGCCCTCATCATCAAAGGGTCTGCTCTCTAAAAGTTCAGGATCAAGGCCATCATCAATCAGTGTTAAAGCCTGAGAGAAGACCTTCTTACCTAGTTTGGATTTAAGAAAGGATCTCCCTTTTATAACCTCGTCACCCTTGAGTGAAAAAGAAAGAAGAGAGATAAGTTCAATGGCTGATTCAGGAGGAAAGAGTATAGGGCACTTGAGAGAGCCTTTTCTCTCACCTTTGCTTAAGGCCGTAGCCTTTTTACCTGCCCTAAAATATAGACTCTCTACATTAAGCCTTGCAGGGTCAAGGGACTCTCTGTAGGCATAACCTGTTGCCTGTTTTTTCCCTGAATCGGCAACTACAGAGAGGTAAAAGCTGTACTCTGGACTCTCCCAGGTGAGGACCTTGCCCCCTCTTATGAGATATATACTTGTCTTCTGACAGCGAAGCATCTCTCGTTCAAGCCTGGTAATCTCCTTAAAAGAAGAGATACTTCTTCTTCCCCTCTCGAGCAAAGAGAGAGAATCCTTCCTTTCCAAAGGTTCAAAGGGAGTGGTTTTTATGTCAGGATAAGTTTCTGCCAGTTGTGGATAAACAGAGGGAAAACCTCTGTTGGAGAGGCTTTTTGCTCTGGAAATGGCTAACTCAATGTCATCTTTTTTTAGGGAAAGGGTATAGGTGATTCCAGAGAGATGTTTTTCATTGAGATATCTTACTGAAAGGGTGCTCTCTTCGAAATTTTCTTCAAGAAATGGCCTTGTGTCCTTTAAATCCAATAGATATCCCTGGTTAATTTCCAGATAGAATTCTAAAGCCCTATCGTGAAAACTCCTCTCTGCGAGGTAATCCAAGAGATTCATCTTTTAATGGACTCCTTTCCGGCAAAGAGAGCTGATTTACCTAAGTACTCTTCAATTCGAAGGAGTTGATTGAACTTGGCGGTTCTCTCGGATCGTGCGGGGGCGCCGGTCTTGATCTGTCCAGTATTCAAAGCAACAACCAAATCTGCTATAAAGGCATCTTCTGTCTCTCCAGAGCGATGAGATATCATGGCATTCCATTTATTTCTTAAGGCAAGCTCCACAGCAGAGACGGTCTCGCTGACTGTTCCAATCTGATTTAGCTTAACAAGAAGGGCATTGCAAAGCCTTTCCTCAATAGCCCATTTTATTCGTTTGGGGTTAGTCACCAGAATATCATCACCCACAATCTGAACCCTATCTCCAAGCTTAGAGGTAATAAGTTGAAATCCCTCGGCATCATCTTCAGAGTATGGATCTTCAATGGATACTATAGGGAAGTTATTAACTAAATTTTCGTAATATTCCAGAAGCTCCTCTTTGGTGAAGGTTTTGCCCATGCCTGAGAAATGATAGGCTCCTCCTTTGTATAGTTCTGAAGCAGCCACGTCAAGAGCAAGGGCAACGTCACTACCCGGGGTATAACCTGCCTTTTCAATGGCCAGCAGGAGATAATCTAAGGCCTCTTCGGCAGATCCTATGAAAGGGGCAAAACCTCCTTCATCACCAATAGAGGTGCTTAGTCCCTTTTCCTTGAGTAAAGCTTTGAGGGTGTGATAGGTCTCAACTCCCATCCTTAAGGCCTCTCTAAAGGACTCTGCTCCCCAGGGCACAATCATGAATTCCTGGATGTCCAGAGGATTATCCGCATGCACCCCTCCGTTGATCACATTCATAAAGGGCACAGGAAGAACTCTGGCTCTCTGCCCTCCAAGGTATTGAAATAGGGGTATCCCTAGCTCTTCCGCTGTAGCTCTGGCTATAGCCATAGATACTCCCAATATAGCATTAGCACCGAGTCTTGACTTGTTATCCGTGCCATCAAGTTCACAGAGCAAAGCATCTATTTCTGCCTGTCTGGTTGACTCTATGCCTTCCAGTTGAGGGGCAATTATCTCATTCACATGAAAAACAGCCTTTTGCACACCTTTACCCATGTATCTCTTTTTGTCTCCATCTCGAAGTTCTAGAGCCTCATGTTTTCCAGTGGAGGCACCAGAGGGCACACAGGCCCTCCCAAAAAAGCCGCTCTCCAAAAATACCTCTACCTCAATGGTGGGATTACCTCTGGAATCAAGAATTTCTCTTGCCTTAATTCTATTAATCTTACCCATGATCCTCCTCCTCGGATATGAGTTTTAAATAATTCAAAAGTTCTTCTAAATAAATAGGCTGAGTTCCGATCTTGCCCACCACAATGCCTGCGCAAAGGTTAGCAAGTTTTACTGCTTCCTTTAAAGGAAAACCTATTCCGTAAAAGGCTGAAAGGCTTGCAATGACTGTATCTCCTGCACCAGAGACATCATAGACCTCTTTGGCCTGAGAGGGAAAATGATGTCCCCCTTGAGAGGGATGATAATAGTAGATTCCTTCTTTACCCAAGGTGACCACTAAAAAATCAAGGGAGTATTTTTCTATCAAATACTCTGCTGCTTCGTCAAAATCAGACTCTCTTAAGCCCTCTGTCCTCATGACCTCTTTGAACTCTTTAGCGTTTGGGGTTATGGTGGTTGCACCCTGATATTTACGCCAGTCTGAACTTTTGGGATCAATCATGAGGAATTTGTTATTTCTTCTTGCTTCCTGAATAAGCCAGCTGCAAAAGCCTTCATGGAGGAATACACCTTTGGCATAGTCAGAGAGAATTATCCCGTGAACCTCGGAGAGTAGATCTTCGTAAACTTCCTGTAGTGCACTCCTGATTTGCGGCGATAGGGGTTTTTTTTCCTCTTTATCAATTCTCAAAAGTTGTTGAGATTGGGCGATGATTCTAGTTTTTATAATGGTTGGTCTATCAGGGTCAAGGACTATACCTTTTGTGTCAATTCCTCTGGATTGAGCCATCTCTATAAGGGTTTTACCCTTTTCATCGTTACCCACAACTCCCATTAAGGAGACATTTACTCTTAATCCCCTGAGATTAGAGGCAACATTAGCAGAGCCCCCAAGAGAACAGGTAATATCTTTTAAATCAAATACAGGCACCGGTGCTTCAGGTGAAATTCTCTCCACAGTGCCCCAAAAGTAACGATCTAAAATGAGATCTCCAATCACTAAGATCTTCAAATCCGATAGCTTTGAGGTTAAGGTGGATAATGCTTTTGGGAGTGCCATCTAATTTAGGCTGAGACTGCTTTCTTAGTAGGTTGCGCTTCAAGGATTGGGAGACCTGAGAGCTCTCTGATTTTTCTTTCTATCTCATCAGCTAAGTCACTCTTTTCCTTCAGAAGTTTACGCACGTTTTCCCTTCCTTGACCTAATCTTTCACCCATGTAGGCATACCAGGTACCACTTCTCTCGATAATGTTGAAGGCAAGGCCAAGGTCTATGAGTTCTGCCTCTCTGGAAATCCCCTCGCCAAAGTAGATGTCAAATTCTGCTTCCTTAAAAGGTGGGGCCAGCTTGTTCTTTACAATCTTTACCTTTACTCTATTGCCTAAGGTCTCCTGGCCTTCCTTGATACTCTGAATTCTTTTGATCTCTAATCTCATGGTGGCAAAGAATTTTAAAGCCATACCACCGGGAGTGGTCTCTTGAGGGCCTCCAAAGCTCATCATTCCAATTTTCATTCTGGTTTGATTAATAAAGACAACCGCCGTATTAGTTTTAGCAATGGCAGCAGTTAGCTTTCTCATAGCTTTAGACATGAGGCGCGCCTGCAGGCCAACCTGCTGTTCATCCATTTCTCCTTCAAGCTCTGCCTTAGGGACCAGGGCTGCAACAGAATCAATTACAATCACATCTACCGCTCCACTTCTTGCAAGGACTTCCGCTATCTCTAAAGCCTGCTCTCCTGTATCTGGTTGGGAAATAAGGAGTTCCTCCACCTTTACCCCAAGATTTCGAGCATAATTCACATCCAAGGCATGCTCGGCATCAATATAAGCAGCAACCCCTCCCATTTTTTGGGCTTGAGCTACAATGTGAAGGGCAAGCGTGGTTTTCCCTGAGGCTTCAGCACCAAAGATCTCTGTGATTCTTCCCTTGGGGATTCCACCTATGCCAGTAGAGATATCCAAGGCAAGAGAGCCTGTGGGTATGACTCCTACTTCTATTTTCTTACCACTTTCGCCGAGTTTCATAATAGTGCCTTTGCCAAATTGTCTCTCAATTTGAGATATAGCCGCTTCAACAGCCTTCTTTTTATCGAGACTCTCCATCGTTTTAAACCTCCCCCAAGTGTTATTTTAAATAATACAAAGAGCTAAGCCCTAAGTCAAGATCCTAATTTGTCTATACAAATATTCAAAAGGTCAAAAAGACCTATGATTATATGTTTTCAATCTAAGATCCATAATTTCATCAGTCAAGGATGGTTCAAAACTTTTCGCACCTGTCAAGTGCGAAGGGGCACGCAGGAACATTAGGTCAGGATTTCAAATTGTATAAATTAACTTGATTGGGCATAGAGATTCTTTAGGATTGATAGTTCTTTGTTTGAGGCCTTTGAGCACTAATACTTTGAAGATACTTCTTCAAAATTTAAAATATCCAGATATTCCCATTCTCTATACGCCAGAGCATATACTCCGTGTTTGGTAAGAAGACTGATAATCTGATCCTCAAGAACAAGGCTTCCGAAGAAAAGATAAAGTTCGTAATCTCTGTACTCAGGAAAAAATTCATAAAATTCTGCTCTTCCCTTTTCTGCAAATTCCAAGGCATATTGAAGCCTTGGTGTAGCCTTAATTTCAAAGAGAAAGACCTTTTTGTCATGAATAGCAACTATATCAAATTCCCTTTCCCTGCCGTTCCTTCTTTTGATAATTCTATTGCCAAGGAAATCGGGAGATGTTATTCCAAAGTATTGAGAGAGTAAGGGTCTTACACCTGGATAAAAGATATCCTCGACTAAAGTTCCCATTTTGTTGGCAATTCTTCCCAGTTCTTTGTTAAATCTCCTTCTTTCTCTAATGGTCTCTTCTTTAAACTCGCGCATCTCTTCTTTAAACTCGCGCATCTCTTCTTTGAAATCTCTGAATTCTAAGATAAGTTTTTCCATTAGTATTTCTAGGCGTGTTATTCTTTCTTCGTGGTTTTCAACCTGGTCTTCTATCTTTTGAATTCTTTTCATACTTTAAAAAATAGACTGATTATATTTTCTGTCAACTCCTGCCAATTCCTGCATAGCTGAATCCAAGTTTTTTTACGATCTCTGGTTCATAGATGTTACGCATATCTATGAGAAGGGGATTTTTCATAAGGTTTTTGATCTTGGGAAGCTCGAGGAAGCGAAATTCATTCCACTCTGTTAGAATAACCATAGCATCTGCACCCTTGACAGCCTCCTCTGGTGAGCGAGCATAATCAACAGTGATATTTCCAACCGTCCGCTTAAATTCCTCCATTGCCACTGGATCAAAGGCTTTTACTTTAGCACCTTTCTGAATCAAAACTGGTATAAGTGTGAGGGCAGGACTTTCACGCACATCGCTAGTGTTTGGTTTGAAGGATAGGCCAAGGACGGCAATGATCTTATTTTTAAGATCACCGAGAAAGCTCTCCAGTTTCTCCACCGCCCTGATTTTCTGTCTATCGTTTATATCGATAACAGCTTCTAAAATTTTGAACGGTGAGCTAAGTTGACGCCCCTGTTTGATGAGAGCCTTTACATCCTTTGGAAAACAGGATCCTCCAAAGCCTGGCCCAGGATTTAAAAACTTGGCACCAATTCTAGGGTCTAATCCCATCCCCTTGGCAACTAATGTTACATCAGCTCCGACCTTTTCACAGAAATTAGCTATCTCATTGATAAAGCTAATTTTAGTAGCCAAAAAGGCATTAGAAGCATATTTGATTAATTCAGCAGTCTCTAAATTGGTTATGATAAAAGGGGTTTCAGCCAAGTAAAGTGGTCTGTAAATATCCTTTATGATGGCAATTGCGTAGGCACTCTCACCTCCTATGATTACTCGGTCAGGATGCATAAAGTCTTCCACCGCATTTCCCTCCCGAAGAAACTCAGGATTTGATATAACATCAACAGCGGCATCAGTTTTTTTGTTATTATCAATCAGCTGCTTAATCCATCGATTAGTGCCAACGGGAACTGTGCTTTTGGTAACGATCACCTTATACTCGTCCAAAACTTCAGCAAGAGATAGGGCAACTTCTTTTATCTGTGAGAGATCGGCAGAACCATCGGAAAGAGAGGGAGTTCCCACGCATATGAAAATAACTAGGGAATTTTTCACCGCTTTGGCTAAATCAGTGGTGAACTCCAAGCGACCTGCTTTTATGTTTTTTATAACTAAAATATCTAAGCCAGGCTCGTAAAAGGGAATTTCTCCTTTCTTCAGTCTTTTGATTTTATTTTCATCTATATCAACACAGGTGACCATCATGCCAAAATCGGCAAGACCTGCTCCCGAAACAAGACCAACATAACCCGTACCAATTACAGCTATGTGCATAGGAATGGCTCGATGGTACTACGTCTTTCTGGTTGTTTTTGTCTGCTTTGACTTTGAGGAAATTGATTTATTTAAAGACTTCTTTAACGGAGAATTTTTAGCAAGGTATCTTTTGGAGATTGCCTTTTGTGATAGATTGGTCTTTGATTTAGTGGCTACGATTTTTTGATTCGATCTTTTGGACTCTTTATAGTAAGTGCTTGGTTTAATACTTGCGGGAAGGGCTGTGTTAACAGCGGTGTTTATGATTACCGGGCTAACTTTTCTCTCCAAAACCATTTGAGAAAAATGGATCAACTTTTTTGTATCTTCCCAGAGTACTTCTCTACTAGGTGCACCTAAAAGAGAGGTTACAATGAGACGATTATTGATCTTTGCTACATTGACCAGACAGTGTTTTGATAATTTCGTATATCCCGTTTTACCACCTAAAATCAAGTCCCTGTTTTCCTCTTCAAAGAGGAGCTTGTTTGTATTTTTGATGATAATCGTCCGTCCTTGTTGTGAGGTGATGATTTTTACAGGAGTATTTATAATTTCCTTGATGTGTGGATATTTAAGAGCCTCGTATAGGAGTAAAGATAACTCGTATGCAGTGCTATACTGATTACTTGCAGGCAAGCCTGAGGCAGTGACAAAGTTAGAATCCTTTAGGCCAAGCATCTTGGCCTTTTGATTCATAAGCTCTGAAAATTTCTCCTCACTTCCTGCTACAGCCTCCGCTAAGGCAACAGCTGCTTGATTGGATGATTTTATAAGTAGTAGATGCAAGAGATCTTCTACCGTATATACCTCACCTTCTCTTAGATGAGGAGGGGTGCTGGCTGTGCTTTCCGCTTGGTTTGAAATTCTGATCTTTTGTGTTAAAGAAATACGATCTAAAACTACCATGGCTGTTAAAAGCTTCACAATACTTGCTGGAGGGATTTTTATATGGGGATTTTTGGCATATAAAATCTGACCAGTATTTCCATCAAGGGCAACTCCTGCCATGCTGCTTATATTCTCATAGAAGTCTAAACTATCCTCTGCCTTAATTGATGAGAAAAAAATAAAAATGAATATTAAGAGAGATATGATGATCTTCATCGGAAACCTCCTGAAAAATTAGGTTTTTTTTTAGGATACTAAAATCTCTGTTAAAGTCAAGAGAAAATGGTGGTAAAAAACATTAAATAAGAGAAAAATAACCCCTTTTACCTGATGAAACTTTCTTAATTTGCTTTTTTCGCCATTTTTAAAGCGAAATTTTCAAAGTTGGGTACCTCAGTTGTTCTTGATATGGTATGTATTTTTGTTATAATATATAATGGATTTCAATAGGAGACTCACTGAAATGAAAAATAGAGAAGTTGCAGAGATCTTAAGAAAAACTGCCCAACTTTTGGAGATAAAAGGAGATAATCCATTCAGAATTCGAGCCTATGAAAGGGCAGCTCAGACTATTGAAGCTTTGACCAGGGATGTAATAGAGTTAGCCAAAGAGGGTAAATTAGAATCTCTTCCTGGAATAGGTTCAGATTTAGCCAATAAAATCAGAGAGATAATCAAAACTGGTACTCTATTAACCTTTGAAGACCTAAAAAAAGAGATTCCTTCGGCTTTACTAGCCTTTCTTGAGATTCCAAGCTTGGGTCCAAAAAAGGTAAAGGCTATCTATGAAAGATATGGAATTACCACCCTTGAGGAACTGGAAAGGGCTTGTTTAGATCATCGAATCGCCAAATTGCCAGGTTTTGGTTTAAAGACAGAAGAAAACATTTTGAAGGGTATCAAACTCTTCAAAGAAAGGACAGGTAGAAGAGCCTTGGGAGAGGTTTTACCCTTAGCTGAAGAGGTGATATATCTGATTAAAAAAAGAGCCTCCCTTATTGACATAGCTGTAGCAGGTAGCATTAGAAGAAGAAAGGAGACTGTTAAAGATATAGATATTCTAATTACCACAGAAAGACCAGAAGTGGCAATGAAGGCAGTGACAGAGTTGCCTCTAGTGGAGGAGGTTATAGCCTTTGGTGAGACCAAAACAAGCGTGCGATTAAGGGGTGGGATTCAAATGGATGTGAGGGTAGTTGAGCCGGAGGCTTGGGGTGCTGCTTTGGCCTATTTTACGGGTTCTAAGGCTCACAATATTCGTATTAGAGAGCTTGCTCTGGAAAGGGGTCTAAAAATAAATGAATATGGTGTATTTAAGGGGGAGGAGAGGATTGCGGGTAGGACTGAGGAAGAGGTATATGCAGTTCTTGGGCTACCCTTTATTCCTCCAGAGTTAAGGGAGGATAGAGGGGAAATTGAAGTAGCCCTGCAGGGGAAATTGCCTCAGCTTGTTAACTATGAGGATATTTTAGGAGATGGACATGTGCATTCC
>JANXDB010000035.1 GCA_025060015.1 Caldimicrobium sp.
GGTTTACAACAGGGGAGACTTGAGGGATTACTTGAGGAGGCTCAGGAGATGGTGCTTGAGGTGGTGGAGGTGAAGCTTGGAAGGGTGCCAAAGCAATTGGAAGAGCAAATCAAGGCGGAATCTGACCGAGAGAAACTTAGAAAACTTCTTAGAGAACTGGTAATAACCTCAGAGCCTGAAAAGGTTCTCATTAACTTTGGTTATAGCCTCGATTAGTATATCTATTTCTCCAAATTCAGGTAAAAGTTGCCCTGGATTGCTCCCCCTTTTTAGAACAAATTATATGTTAGGGTTAAAACCTAAAACATAAATCATCCTTATCCTTTCTGAAACTGGATTGCCAGATTACTCCGTTAAGCTACCAAAGAATTATACGAAGTCTACAGATGTGGCTACTTTCTTACGCTAAAGCTTTACTTTTAAAACATCAACCATCCATAAGTAAGACATCTTAAATGAAGTATCTGAACTAGTCTATATTAGGCTTTGAATCACCTTTATATACTTGTCAAGTGTTTTTAATGGTCCTTCACACTGTATGATTAACGATTATCTCAGAACTTAATATTGAAGAGAGTTTTGCTGTTCACGAAAGTTTTTATTCATAAAATTGGGATATCCCCTTAATGAAACTGATTAAATTGAAAAGCATCTAAGAGATCCTTTCCTATCCTCAAACAGACCACGACAATATGGATTGTATAGTGGCATAAAGGTGATATAGTAGAAATACTTTATATATATGGAAAACAAAATATAAAACAGAAGGCAGGAGGTTAAGTATGAAAGCCCAAGAAAATGGTTTTATGTTTTTAAGTATGGAGGGCAAGGTAAAAATACCCTTTTTTCAACGAACTTATGTATGGACAGAAGAAAATTGGGAAGAGCTTTTAGATGAACTTTTGAATGAATCCAGAGAAACTAACTTTTTAGGAGCAATTATTCTCAAGCATATACCTACAGCCTCTGGGAAATCAAAACAGCTTGAGGTCATAGATGGTCAACAAAGGTTAACTACTTTGAGCATTTTGCTCAAAGCTCTGTTCGACACTCTTTCAGATGAAAACAAAAGGAATTGTGAAGGTGATGTTATGGCAATTTTGAAATACAGAAAAGATTACACTTCACCAGATTACGATTTAAGAATTGAACACTCCCAGGTAGATTCAGAAGCTTATAAAGCCGTTATAGAAAATACCTCAAGTGATTTTATACAACAGATCGATGATAAATCCCATTTAATTTTGAGATGTTACAAATATTTTTATCAAAGATTAAGGGAACAAAGTGAAGAGAAAAAGAGATTTCTTATTAACAGACTCCTTGATCCAGAAAACAAAATGTTAGTTGTCATAGATTTAGAAGAAAAAGATGATGAACAATTGATTTTTGACACTTTAAACACGGCTGGTGTGAGATTGACTGTTACTGAGATAGTTAAGAATGCTATTTTTAAAAGATTGATAGAACTTGATAATAAACAAAATGCCATTGAATTTTATAAAAAAACTTGGGAAGAGACCTTCTTGAGAGATGAAGAAACATTAAAATATTGGCAAACTGAGAGATCTACAGGAAGGTTAAAGCGAGACAATGCTGAAATATTACTTCATTGCATCGGGGTCATTAAGGGGTTTTACGATCCCAACAAACACACCCTATCAGACCTTTCTAAGCTATACAAACAAGAACTCAAAAAGATATATTCAAAAGAGGAACTAAAAAAATTTATTAAAGAGATAATTGACTATGCGAAAATTTACAAGGAAAAAATTATAACCCTAAGCGAGGGAAAGACTTATTCTTTCGATGATTCCATTAAAAGGCTATTTCATATTCTCGATGTCTTGGAAATTTCAACCTTTCATCCCTTTATTCTTTTTGTATTCAAGAAGTATAACGATGAAGAAAAGATTAAAAAAACTTTCTTTGAGCTAGAAAAATTTATTGTGAGAAACATGTTAGGGAAAATTGAATCTGTTAAGAATTATCCCAAACTTTGTAAACAATTTATTGATGATTTAAATAGTCTTACAAATAAGTTAAATGAAATGGATTGGAGTAAAGTTAGCGCGGGTCTACGTAAAATTTCCAATAATGATGCAAAATTATTGTTATTTTGGGTAGAACTATATCGCCGATACAAAGATAATAGATATGATGAAAAGGAACTGAAGTATGAATATGAATTAGAGCACATCATGCCAATAAAATGGGAGGAATATTGGGATTTTAATTATGTACCTCATCCAGATAACTCTCTTACACCTGAAGAGCAAAAGAGGGATAGAAATGAAAAAGTAAGGTGGTTAGGTAACATGACCCTTCTTAAATCAAGTTTGAACAATGAAATCAAAAATAATAGATTTGATATTAAGATGGAAGGAAAAGGACGAAAAAAAGGCATAAAACACTATGCCACACTATTTATAACCAGGGATGATATTGTAGAACCTTATGAAAAGGGAGATAAAGTATGGAATGAGAGTAAAATAGAAGAAAGAACTAAAAAATTAGAAAAAGAAATAAAGGGAATATGGGGGAGATAAATATCTAAATAGGTGAGAAAATTTATGAATTAATGGGCTTTTCTGAGGGCATCGGTGTAATGCACCTTTAGACACCTGTCAGTTGTCTTGATAGTCCCTGTTCATTGGGATAGGTAGTGCCTCAAGATGTTTAGAGGCTAAAGGGGTTACGTCAGGGATGAGGTTAATACAAGGGATGTCAAAAAGTGGGGTCATCCCATTAAATGTCCTTCTTTGTTCCTCTAAAGGGAAAAGATATGCCACCCCAAAAATTAATTTAACCGCCTTGGTAAAATAAGAAAAAGGGACAAACAATCTTACTTGTTATTCCGCACAGAGTCATGTGGCGGGTTGCCCTTTCCTCATGCAATCCCCTTTGAAGCGGGGCGGGTTGCCCTTTCCCCATGCAATCCCCTTTGAAGCGGGGCGGGTTGCCCTTTCCCCATGCAATCCCCTTTGAAGCGGGGCGGGTTGCAACTGAGTAAGGGGGATAGGT
>JANXDB010000049.1 GCA_025060015.1 Caldimicrobium sp.
AATTTGGCTATAGAGTTAATGAAAGCTAATCAAAAAAACACCTAATGTTCCAATTCTTTGAACAGAGGGTTCTATTCATCCTTTTATAAAAAGCCTTAAATCAATCTTAAGCAGGACTCTTAGAGAAAAAAGGTGAAACTAGGTAAGTGTGGAATCTTCATGCTCCCATCAAAGATTTAAAAAGTTGCAATGACTTGAAGTAATCAAAGAGGCATCCTGGAAGAAAAGAAGGCGCCATTAGACTAAAGGTCATCGAATTTCTCAACTCCTTAGGCATTGAGGCCATAGTTTATAAAAGAGGAAATGCTAAAAGAGGTGGCGAAAGGAGATAATAGAATTTATGCTGGATTACAGGAGAGAACCATTTCACAAGGAGAAGGTTAAGCTTTTAGTGGATTGACTTTTATCGAGCAGTAGTGGTAGGGATATTTGGAATAACTTTATGGCGGTAATTCCCTTCAAGCTAAGGGGCGTGCGGAGTGAGCTTGATGGGGAAGGAGTGGGGATGTAGAGAGGTTTAACAGGATATTGGATGAGGTGTTTATCGAGTATAAAGAGCTTATGAGGAATTTGATATGGTAGAATACGGACGAAGAGGGGGCAAAGTTGGTTTGGGAATGTATCATTTTTGGAGTGGATTTGTTATAAATATAACGAGAATTCCCCTCAATCTAAAATTTTATGAAATCATACAGACTATTGACAGGGTGAAATTTGGTGGTATTAATAGGTTCATATATCTTGATATCCCGATGAAAGGGTTTAGTTCTCTAATCCATTTGGGAACTCTTGTTAGAGTTACAAAATAGGTTATATTTAAAATATAAGTAGGGGCTGTAGCTCAGCACGGTCAGAGCGCCTGCCTGTCACGCAGGAGGCCGCGGGTTCAAGTCCCGTCAGCCCCGCCATTTTCTTTCAACCAATGCAAGATTTTACCTTTCTCCTCAAAAAAATTATGGTCTATCTGTTCTCTCCTACGACTCTCATCTTTCTTTTTCTTCTAATTGTAACCATATACGTGGTCCTTGGAAAGAGAAAGGGACGAAGAAGATTTCTATTGTTCATAGCGGTTTTTTTATACTACCTTTCAACCACCCCATTTCTGCCCTACGTAATGCTTAAAAACCTTGAAAAGGGTTATAAAACGCCAAATATAGAAGAGGTTGCTAAAGTTAATACGTTTGTGGTCCTGGTTGGAAGAATTTATGGTGACCCACGTTTGTCCTTAGAAGAGCGTTTTAGCAGAGAAACGCTCATACGATACCTTGTTGGTCTTGAAATCAAAAGACAATTTCCAAAGAAAAGACTAATTATTGTTGGTGGTTCTCTTGATGGTAAGGGAGCAAGCTATTTGAAGGAGCTCTCCGAGAGATTTAAAGTTGAAGTGGAAGCAATTGATGTTCCTCTTGACACATTGAGTAGTGCGCAAGCCCTGAAGAAAATTATACCCCACGGAGAGCCCTTTTATCTGTTGACCTCTGCCTATCATCTCCCACGGGCCATGTTTCTCTTCAAAAAAGAGGGGTTAAACCCTCTTCCATATCCCACTAATTTTAATCATCCTTTATGTAAACCTAGCAAAACCATTCTTTACCTCTTTCCCCAAGATCTCTACTTAGGGTTTTCTAATCTTGCATTTCAGGAGTACTTATCACTTGCTTACTACAAGCTTAAGTATTTTCGAAGGGGGTAACTATAGATGCAATATAGAGGTCTCATCGATAGGATAAAGAGGGATCATATCTCAGTCATTGAAAGGTTTCTCGAACAGGAGGAAGAAAAGATTATAAATGCCGTTGTGATTGCAAAGGATGTAATCCTTAAGGGCGGGAAGATTCTCATCTTTGGAAACGGCGGATCTGCGGCAGATGCCCAGCATCTTGCTGGAGAGCTTGTGAATAGATTCAAAATGGAAAGGAGGCCTCTACCAGCAATTGCCCTCACCACCGACACTTCCGTTCTTACTGCCATATCAAATGATTATGATTTCTCCCAGGTTTTCGTAAAACAGATACAAGCCTTAGGAACAGAGGGAGACCTGGTAATGGCCATAAGCACCAGTGGAAACTCCCCAAATGTGGTTGAGGCTCTAAAGGTTGCTAAAGAAATGAATCTCTATACCATAGGTTTGGGGGGTGGAAACGGAGGTAAGATGGTTCCCTTCTGTGACACCCTAATTCTTGTGCCTTCTAACGAGACCCCTCGAATTCAAGAGGGACATTTAGTCTTTTTGCACCTCTTTTCAGAATTACTGGAGATAGCTCTTTTTAGTTAAATCAAATGCTTCTTGCCATAGAGACTTCCTGTGACGAAACAGGGGTTGCAATTTTTAGCTCTGAGGGAAAGCTTCTTAAGGACTATCTTTATTCGCAGGTAGCTCTTCACTCTCCCTTTGGAGGAATAGTTCCTGAAATAGCAAGTAGGAAACAATTGGAAGTGCTATATCCCTTAGTAAAGATGGCTTTGGGAGAGGTTGGGATCAAACCCACCGATCTCAAAGCCATAGCTGCAACCTTTGGACCAGGACTTTTGGGTTCACTTTTGGTAGGTGTAACCTTTACTAAGACCTTGGCCTTAACACTTAATGTGCCTCTCTTTGCCATAGACCATCTAGAGGCTCACATTTTTTCGGTGCTCTTTGAGAGGGATATCCCTTTTCCTTTTCTTGGTTTGTTGGTATCGGGGGGTCACACTGCACTTTTTTTGGTGCGAGGCTATGATTCCTTAGAGTTACTGGGACATACGAGGGATGATGCTGCAGGCGAGGCCTTTGATAAGGCCGCTAAATTATTGGGCTTACCTTACCCCGGAGGTCCTGTTATAAGTAAGCTTGCAGAAAAGGGCGATCCACATAGATATCACCTACCAAGACCTATGCTTGATGAGGGAAACTATGATTTTAGTTTTTCTGGTCTAAAAACAGCTCTTTATCAACTGGTTAGGGGGGAGAGAGATTTAGCAAGAGAGGATCTATGCGCTAGTTTTGAGCATGCAATCTGTGAGGTTTTAGTTGAAAAGACCTTAAGGGCAAGTAGAGACTTTGGAGTGCCTCGGATAGTAGTTGCTGGTGGTGTCTCTGCCAATCAGCATCTGAGAAAACTCTTCATGGAGAGAGCCCATGGGGAGGAGGTCTTTTTTCCTTCCCTTCATCTCTGCACTGATAATGCCGTCATGGTTGGTTATCTGGGATGGATTAAATGGATGAGTGGTGAGAGTGGAGATTTAATCAGGGAACCATATACCAGGGCTGTATACAAACGAAAGGACTAATCTTCTCTTAATCCCAGCTCCTTAAGCTTCTTCTGCAGATAGGTCCTTTCTAACCCAATTTCCTTTGCTGTCTTTGAGATATTGCCTTCATACAGCTCAAGCTTTCTCCTTAAAAATTCTCTTTCAAAGTGGTTGCGAGCTATTCTAAACTCCCTCTCCTCAAACCAGGGCTCTCCTCTCTTATGATCCGGATAGAAGTTTTCACAGGATATACCTCTGATAAAGTCCATTGGTAAATCCGAGGTGGAGATTTCCTCCTTGTTTACAAGGATTGCAAGTCTCTCAACGAAGTTTTTAAGCTCTCGCACATTGCCAGGCCAGGAGTACTGACTGAGAACTTCGTAAACTGTTGGATGAATCCTCTTTTTTCCTAATCCGGTTTTTTGAGCAAACTCCTCCAAAAAGGTATCTACCAAGAGAGGTATGTCCTCCTTTCTCTCTCTTAGTGGAGGAATGTATATGGGAAAGACGTTGAGTCTATAAAAGAGGTCCTCGCGAAAGCGGCTTTTGGCGATTTCCTCTCTCAGGTTTTTATTCGTTGCCGCTAGGATTCTTACATCAACTTCTAGAGGCTTACTACCCCCTAGACGTTCGATCTTCTTTTCTTGAAGCACTCTCAGGACCTTTGCCTGAGCTGATAAATTCATATCTCCTATTTCGTCAAGAAAGATGGTTCCTCCTTGGGCCTGTTCAAACTTACCCTTTCTTGGCTGACGTGCATCGGTAAAAGCACCTTTTTCAAATCCAAAGAGTTCAGCCTCAATAAGAGTCTCAGGGATAGCGGCACAGTTCACTTCGATGAACGGTTTTTCCCTTCGTTTTGATTTAAGGTGTATGAGTTTTGCTAAAACCTCCTTACCCACACCGGATTCACCCATGATTAGAACGGTTGTGTCAGTGGGGGCAACCTTTTCAACGAGCTTTCTAATCTCCTCGATGGCCTTTGATTTACCTGTAAGCTCGACTCGACCATATAGTTCAGCCTTAAGTCTTTTGTTTTCCTCTTCCAGTGAGGTCAACTTTAGGGCGTTTTCCAAGGATAGAGTCACTCTTTCATAGGATAGAGGCTTTTCGATGAAATCAATAGCACCTTTTTTGATAGCCTTTACTGCCGTCTCTATGGTGCCATGACCAGATATGATGATTACAGGTATCTGTGGATTAAAATCCTTTATCCTTGTGAGAACTTCTAGACCATCAAGATCCTTAAGCCACAGATCAAGAAAAATTGCCTGGGGGGTATTTTGAGAGAGTTGGGAGAGAGCCTCCTTAGCCCAGCGGAATGTTCTTACTTTATAGCCCTCATCTTCAAGGATACCACTGAGAGTGTCGAGAATACCCTGTTCATCATCAATTATCCAGACTTCAGCCATCTGGAATTAAAGTTTATATGCCTTTTTGGGAAATTACAAGTCCTCTGAGCTAATCTTAGGATTGCAGGCTCATGAATTTGATAATCCTGTCAAGTTAGCGGAAGTTTTCTCTGTTCCGAGGATTTCGAAAACTGGGCAAGTGTTTATTTGAGAGGCCTTTCGCTCATGATCAATATGAAAGGGCACTTTAACGCTATCCTATATATTATGTACAGATTCAAGATAACAGGTGTTCCTTAATTAAATTGAATTTTGAGAAATTCAAGTTATGGTATTTAGGATCTTCCGGTGTAAGGAGAGTGCTTTGAATTTTCAGTATCTCAAGTGTGGAGCAGAGACCTATCAGTTTGAAGTCAAACCCCTGGGGAAGAGCTGTCAACTTTGTAAGAGTGCTACACCCATCGTAACCCTAACTACTCAGAGCTTAAAACTCTGTAAAGGCTGTTTCTTGAGAATTCAGGAAAGAAGGGTTCTTGAGGCTGTTAAAAAATATAAGATGTTTGGAGACGAGGATAAGGTGGGGATCTTTCTCTCCGGTGGAAAAGATAGTAGTGTCCTTGCACTTCTACTTAAAAGATTGTTTCCTCGCCTTCACCTTGAGGGAGTGTATTTGAACCTGGGCATTGGATATTACTCCAATTACGTAGAGGAAGCAGTCAGGAGACTCTGTGAGAAATTGCAACTACCACTTACAGTTTACCATTTACCTGTAAGAGATGGTTTTACCATAGATGACTTTGTTTTCACAGACTTTAAAGACAAGGTTTGTTCTGTATGTGGGACTATAAAGAGATATCTCTTTTCACGTTTAGCAAAGGAGCTAGGTTTGACGGTGATAGCCACAGGACACCATCTCGATGATCTCCTGTCAACCTACCTTACCCTCTTTTTTAGTGGTGATTTTGAGTCAATCAAAAGGCTTGTTCCTGTTAATCCCCCTTTTTTTCCAGGTCAAGCTAAAAAGGTAAAGCCTCTGTTTTTTATACCGGAAAGGGAGATCTTTTACGTTGCTGCCTTAGAAGAGCTTCCTCTTGAGCCCTGTTCTTGTCCTCATGGTGAGATAACACCCTCTAAAAGGATGAAACAATGGTTAGAGTCACTCTCCCAAGAAAACAGGGCCTTGAAATATCAGCTCTTATCTGTCTTTTTAAAAAAGTTCATCCCAATGATAAAGTTAGATGAGGTGGCGGAAACCTTCAACACCTGTCTTAAGTGTGGAGAGTATACCAGCTCTCCAAATCAGATTTGTGGTCGATGCCGAAGAGTCGCCCTCCTGGAGAGGGTCAGTGATAGAAAGTTGGAATTTACCATGGAGGAGTGGGATGCAATTTCTGATAAGAATGATTGGCTTATTTTTGATGTTAGAGAAAAGGAGGATTTTCTTCGGGAGCATTTAGAGGGTGCTCAGTTCGTCCCTCACTCATTGCTAGATGACGAAAAGGCCCTATATAAATTTTTTAAACCCTATAAAAATAAGAGACTTCTATTTTACTGCTATAGCGGTAGACTAAGCTATCTCTTTACTCTAAAACTTAGAAAATTGTCCTTTAAGGCCTACAATTTGAGAATCTCCTAAAGTTTGCCAAAACCCTTGACTTTAAGAGACTTTAAGGTAAACAATAATTTATATATCACATAAGGAGAGTTAAATGGTCAGAGTTGCCTTGGAGAGGGACTTACAAATCCTCAAGAATCTTCTGATTGATATGGCAAAGGCAGTTAACGAAATGATCAGTGGAGCTATGCTCTCCTTTGAAAAACTTGATGCCAATATCTCTGATAGGGTTATAAAGTATGATGATCAAGTTGATTATTACGAACATATGGTTGCGTTGACAGCTCTAGAAGTCATAGCACTACAGCAACCTGTGGCAAAGGACTTAAGATTTATCATCAGCACTGTTGATATTGCCCGAAATCTAGAAAGGCTAGCTGATCAGGCAGTTAACATTGCCCAAAGAGTGCCCAATCTCATACAGTATCAAGACTGCCTCAAAAATATCTGCAAAATAGACATAGCCCAGATGGCAAAAGAAGCCCTTTTCATGTTGGAAGAGGCAATTAATGCCTTTCTATCGGAGGACATTAACAAGGCCCAGAAGGTAATCAAACACGATGATATTGTAGATCAGTTTAAGAGAGACTATATCGCTATGATAAGGGAATTTATGAAAGAAGACATCTCCGCAGTCGATGTGGGTATCGAATACATCATCATTGTTCAGAATCTTGAAAGGGTAGCTGATCATGCCTGTAATATAGCAGAGAGCGTTATTTTTACTTCTCTGGGTAGGATGCCTAAATTTGAAAAGGCCCCTTTGGTTAGGGAAATACTCTCAAGAGAGTTGCCAGTTTTCGATCTACTCTTAAGACACGCACGTTTGGTTATTGAGTGTTGTTCCAGGTTGCCTTTAGCTTTAGAGGCTTATTATAAAAACGACAAAACAAGGTTTGAAGAGATCGCAAAGCACATAATAGACATTGAGAAAGAAGCAGATAAGCTAAAAGCTAATATCAGAGGGCATCTCCCCAAGGGAATGATTCTCCCGGTGGAGAAATTTGAGCTTTTTCTTTACTTAAAGGAACAAGATGCCGTGGCTGATGTGGCAGAACATATGTTGAATTGGTTATCATTTAAGAAGATCACCATATCAGATAAACTCTATCAGAAACTTGAGACTCTTCTTAATCAGAGTCTTGAACCTCTCAAGTTCTTTGAAGATATCATAGATTACTCTGCAGATTTTCTCATAAGCTGGAATGAAGAATCGCGGACTAAGGCAAAGGAGCTCATAAGAAAGGTCCGTTATCAGGAGTTCTTGACTGAAGAGATGGGTAATCAGGTGAAGAGGTATCTCTTTGATACCACAGAAGCACCCCTGGATTTGTACTATCTGTTAAAGCTAATAGACCTCATCTGCGAGATATCTCACCATGCTGAAAATGCAGCTGATCTTATAAGAGCGATGATTGCCAAATAGAAACCTTTAGCGAATTAGTTTTCCAAGTCTTGAGAAACGAATCTTAGTATCTGTGCTG
This sequence comes from Caldimicrobium sp., assembly GCA_025060015.1. Lineage (GTDB taxonomy): Bacteria > Desulfobacterota > Thermodesulfobacteria > Thermodesulfobacteriales > Thermodesulfobacteriaceae > Caldimicrobium. The sequence goes on from JANXDB010000049.1 coordinate 7,683, forward strand.
TCCCAGGAGAAATAGATTATAAGTGCCTTACCTTTGAGGGATTGAAAGGGCACAAAGCCCCAGAATCTGCTATCATAACTCTGATCTCGATTGTCCCCGAGAACGAAGAGGTGTCCCTGGGGCACCCTAACTGGACCAAAGTTGTCTCGTGGACTAACCTCCTTAGGATAAATCTCCTGATCGCTATACTGCACATAGGGCTCATCTAAGGGAACTCCGTTTACATATACTCTTTTGTTGATGATTTCCACGGTGTCACCCGGAAGACCAATTACCCTCTTAATGAAATCGAGTTTTTTATCAATAGGGTAAGTAAAGACTACAATTTCTTGTCTTTTAGGTAGGTCCCAGCGGTAGATGAAATCATCTTTGAAGGGATGTCTTATGCCAAAGACGATCTTGTTTACTAATAAATAGTCCCCGATAAGTAGACTTGGTATCATGGAGCCTGAGGGTATCTTGTAAGCCTGCACAAAAAAGGTTCGTATAAAAAGTGCTAAAATTAAGGCTATTACAATGCTTTTTATCCATTCTTTGATTTTGGCCTTTTCCATGGAGGGTCTCCCTTAGATTAGATCTTTAGAACAGCAAGAAAGGCCTCTTGGGGAATTTCCACCTGCCCAATGGCTTTTAACCTCTTCTTGCCTTCTTTTTGCTTTTCAAGGAGCTTTTTCTTCCGTGTAACATCACCCCCATAACATTTGGCAAGCACATCCTTTCTCAGAGGAGGAATTCTCTCTCTGGCGATGATCTTACTTCCAATGGCTGCTTGAATAATGACCTCGAAAAGTTGTCTTGGAATAACCTCTTTTAGTTTTTCCGCAAGTTCTCTTCCCCTGTAGTAAGCCTTGTCCTTGTGAACAATAAGAGATAAGGCATCAACTGGTTGTTTGTTAATCAGGATATCCATTTTCACAAGCTCTGAAGCCCTGTAGCCAATAAACTGGTAGTCTAGGGAAGCATATCCTTTGGAATAACTCTTAAGTTTATCATAAAAGTCCATTACAACTTCACTAAAAGGTAGCTCGTAGACAATGACTACCCTCTCCGGAGTGATGAATTTTAGCTCCTTTTGTATGCCCCTCTTTTCCTCACAGAGATTGATAAGTGCGCCAACATATTCCTTGGGAGTGAAAATTTCAGCTTTGATATAGGGCTCATAGACCTCTTCGATATTTCCTGGATCAGGCCATTCTGCAGGATTCTCGATTTCCAATATTGTTCCCTTTCGAAGTTTCACTCTGTATTTGACAGAAGGAGCAGTGGTAATGAGGTTGAGTTTAAACTCCCTCTCTAATCGCTCCTGAACAATTTCCATGTGAAGAAGTCCCTGAAAACCGCATCTAAATCCAAATCCTAGAGCAGATGAAGTCTCCATTTCATAGGAAAATGCCGGATCGTTAAGCCAGAGTTTCTCAATAGCTTCTTTTAAAGCCAAGAAGTCGTCGCTATCAACGGGAAAGATACCTGCAAAGACAACAGGCTTGAGTTCTTTAAATCCCGGCAGAGGTTCAACATCTGCAGAGGCTTCGGTGATGGTGTCTCCGATTTTTGCATCTCTCACCTCTTTAATACTTGCGGCAATAAAACCTACCTCTCCAGCAACAAGGGTATCAAGGGTGGTTGCCTCGGGTGAAAAGACTCCAACCTTGGTTATTTCAAAACTCTTACCTGTGGAGAGGAATTTGATCTTCAGGCCAGGATAAAGGGATCCGTCAACCACACGAAGAAGGACTACTACTCCTAAGTAGGGGTCATACCAAGAGTCAAAGACTAAGGCTCTAAGTGGTGCCTCCCTTTTACCCCTTGGAGGTGGTATTTTATTTACTATTGCCTCAAGAACGTCTTTGATACCCAAGCCTAACTTAGCACTTACCAGAAGGGCTTCATCAGCAGGTAGCCCCACGATCTCCTGGATCTCTCTTTTTGCCCTTTCAATGTCAGCCTGGGGTAGGTCGATCTTATTAATGACAGGAATGATTTCCAGATTGTTTTCCAACGCTAAATACACATTGGCAAGGGTTTGAGCTTCCACTCCCTGAGAGGCATCCACCACCAAAAGAGCACCTTCGCAGGCAGAAAGAGCCCTTGAAACCTCATAAGTAAAATCCACATGTCCCGGGGTGTCGATGAGATTTAATTGATAGACCTCTCCGTTTTCTCTCTCGTAATACAGACGAACTGCCTGTGCTTTGATTGTGATCCCTCTTTCTCTCTCCAGATCAAGGCGGTCGAGATATTGGTCACGCATCTCCCTCTGGGAGACAGCACCAGTGTATTCCAAAAGCCTATCCGCAAGGGTAGATTTTCCATGATCAATGTGGGCAATGATGCTAAAGTTTCTGATTCTCTCCTGTGGTATGATCTTTTCTCCTTTCATGGCTGTTTTAAAAAAATAACAAATCTCTTTAAAAAAACAAGGTAATTACGAGCCTATTCCCCGATCTTTATGAGTTTGCCGTCTCTTTTGGCAATTCTGAAAGCTAATACAAAGAGAGAACTGCTTGTGATCAGGTAAAATCCCACAAGAAGATAGCCTTTGATCAAATAGTGGTGGTAAAGTTTACCTTGAAGTAGGAGATGGCGAAAGCTTTCAAAGATGTAGGAGGTTGGCACAAAGGAGGCAACTTTCTGAAAAATGGACGGAAGAGCTGAAAGTGGGTAAAATACTGCTGAGAAGGGTAGGAAAAACAATGCCAACGCCCAGGCAAGGATCTCTGCCTCTTGACCAAAATAAAGAATGAAGGCCATGGTTAACAGTCCAACTGACCAGGCAAAGAGTATCAGGGCAAAGGTTAGGTGGAAAATAAATAGGCCCTGGGATAAAAAGTTGAAGTCAAAGATCATCACAGAAAGGAGGCTCATAATAAGAGAGGCAGCAAGAGCTTTGAATAGACTGTAAATTAACAATCCCAGAAGATACTCTATAAGGGTAAGGGGTGATATAAAAAGGTGAAGGAGATTTCTTGCCCATATATCCTCTAAAAAACCCACAGCAAGCCCTTGTTGAGCACGAACGAGGATGTTCCAAAGAATAAGGGCACCCAGAAAAAGGGAGGTAAAATTTAAAGAGTTCAGAGAATCCCTTTGTAAGTAGAGGGTGATAAAGCCCCAAAGGAGTAGATCAATCGTTGGCCAATAGATTAGGTCCATCCATCGACTGAAGCTATGTTTTAGAAGATAGAAATGCCTTAGCAGGATTCCGTAAACTCTAATGGGACTAAGCATACTCAATCCTTAAAGACCTTAAAGTATAGATCTTCTAAGTTGTCTACCTTGAAAAGTTGAAAAACCTCTTTTAAAGATCCATATCCCTTGATCTCACCACGATCTAATAAAAGAACTTTATTAATGATTCTCTCAAGCTCTCCCAGCTGATGAGAGGTCAAAATTATTGAAAGTGCTTCTTTCTCTGCTTTTTCCTTAAGAACAATTCTAACATGTTGAATAAATTCTGGGTCTAAACCAGCCGTCGGCTCATCAAGAAGCAATATCTTAGGTTGCGGTAAGGTGGCTCTGATCAGATTTAGTCTCATCATTTCACCAGAGGAAAGGGTCCTGGTTAAGACTTTTCTTTTGTCCTTCAACTTAAATGTTTCAAGAAGGTTATCAATAGTTTTATCTATGTCCTTTACTCTGTAAAGTCTAGCAAAAACTCTTAGGTTCTCTTCAACCGTAAGTGAATAGGGTAAGCCCACATAGTGGGAGGCAAAACCTACCTTTTCAAGGATCGCACTTCTATTGGTGTAAAAATCTCTTCCGAAGTAAGAAATCTTACCTTTAGTTGGAGATATAATTCCCAGCAGTATGTAAAGTAAAGTGCTTTTACCTGCACCATTAGGTCCGATTATCCCAAGAATATCTGAAGGCTTTATTTCGAATGAAATGTTTCTTAAAACCCACCGATTGTAGAAGGCTTTCCAAAGGTTTTCAACTTTCAAGAGGGAGGACATGGAGGATTGCCCCCAGAACTATGGGGGCAAGGAGAGTAGAAGGGTGTTTATGAAATCTTTGCTTTTTCTAAACGAGCTAAGGCTTCCTCCAGGTTCATTATGCCCTTTGCTACTGCATAGGCAACATATGAGTACACTGTGGTATCATAGCCTTCAGGTCTTGGGAAAAGACCCTTTTTGCGAAGCATAGCTAGACGCTCTCTCCTTCTGCGTCTTCTCTCGATTTCTCTCTTTCTTTCTATTTTCTTGTGCCTTGCCATAGAGATCCTCCATAAATTTTTTCATAATATAAAATCCTTTTACTTTCTGTCAAGTCAAATGTATGGGGCCATAGGATTTTAGACTGAGGAGAATTCTCGTTAAATTTATAACAAATCCACTCCAAAAATGATACATTCCCAAGTCCAAAACTTACTCCAAAAGTCCCTCCCAATCCTGCTTGATCGAAGCACCACAGATACCAAAGAAGCTTCGATTGTAACTTCTCTGCCAAAGAATTTGTGAAATTCGATGACATTTAACCTAAGGGCCCTTATTTTCCTTGGGATGCATCTTTAATTGCATCAAGTCTTTGCAACTTTTTTAGATCTTTTATGGAAGCATGAAGATCCCACACTTACCTCCTTTCTCCTTTTTTCTCTAAAAGTCCTGCTTAAGATTGATTTAAGGCATATTTATAAAGGGATGAATAGAACCCTTTGTTTAAAGGATTAACTGGAGGGTGTTTTTTGATTAGCTTTCATTAACTCTATAGCCAAATTGTTGGATTACTTCTAGAGGGTTTGAGGCAAGAACAAGCTCCCTGAGAAGCCTCTTTAGTTTCTCTCGGTCAGTTTCTGCCTTGATCTGCTCCTCTAATTGCTTTGGCACTTCCCCAAGCTTCACCTCCACCACCTCAAGCACCATCTCCTGAGCCTCTTCTAATAGCCCCTCAAGCCTTCCCTGTTGTATTCCCTGTTGCAAACCCAACTCATATTTCCTCTCTGAATAGGTCTTCAACTCAAATTCCATTTTCTCACCCCCTACTTCTTTTAATCTAATCAACACCTCCTCCTCGTCAAGACCCTTCTCCTTTGAAATTATCAATACAAACAACTCCACATACCACCTCTCCCTCTCCCCTAACTTCCCCACCACCTCCACAAACCTCATTATCCCCCTCAATAACTCCTCAAGTGGTCTGTCAAGATTCCTAAG
>JANXDB010000065.1 GCA_025060015.1 Caldimicrobium sp.
TACAGTTTCCCCTCTTCCAAAGGGTAACGGTTGAACTACCTCCGGAGTTTCTCTTACCTCTACGCTTAAATTTCCATGAGCCACCGCAACCCTGGAAATACGCACATTTTCACCAATTATCACTGTGCCAGTTTTCTCATCAATAACTACTCTGGCTGGAATATCGGGCTTAATAGCTAAATTTCCTATCTCTCCCAAAAGGGCAACAACTCTACCTCTATAATTCTCAGGCACACGAAGCTCAATAGTCTTCATGTCTACGGGATTAGCAACTCTTTTCCTCAAGTAATTATTAATAGCTTCACTAACCTGCAAAGTAGTCGAAAAATCCTCTGTTTTCAAAGAGATGGTGACTTTCTCCAAGGAATTTAGGTCTTCCATGGGAACCTCTCTTTCAATGATAGCTCCATTGGGCACCTTTCCCACCGTAGGGTGATTAACTTGAGCCTGAGCTCCTGCTCCAGCAACTGCAAAGCCTCCAATGGAAACTGGTCCTTGAGCTAAGGCATAAACCTTGCCATCAGGTCCCATCAAGGGTGTCATTAATAAGGTGCCCCCTTGCAAATTCTTAGCATCTCCCAGGGCCGAGACCTGCACATCCACCCTCTGCCCCGACTTTACATAAGGAGGAAGATAGGCAGTCACAAGAGCTGCAGCCACATTCTTGAGTTTCACCTGCTCCTTGGGCACCCTGATGCCAAACTTCTCTAACATATTCACCACCGATTGCACAGTAAATTTAGTCTGATCCCCATCTCCAGTGCCCTTTAGCCCCACCACCAAACCATAGCCCACCAAATAGTTACCCCTCACACCCTCTATGTCCATAATATCCTTCAGTCGCACCGACAAACCAACCACCGGAGTTAAAAGGGTAAATAATAGGGCCAATAAAATGTAACACAAGTAAGCACCAACTCTAACTTTCATGGAAGGCCTCTACCCTTAAATTTTAGTAAAAATAAAATGCACCAAGCCAAAAAGACTCAAACAGAAGAGAAGTGTTAAAATAAAAACCTTCTTAACCGTTCTCACGAAGACTCTCATAATTTCACCCCCTTTTAACTTTTAGTTAAAAAAGCCAAAATAACTGTAATAATCTAGTTAAAATTCCTGGGCCACTTGCTGCCTCACTGCTTGGCCCCTTGCCACTGTATTCAATGTAGAGATCGGAAAGCTTAGTTGAGATGACAGAATTATCTGACTCTACATCCTGAGGCCTTACAATCCCTGTTATAGTTATATACTCAAGATCTCTGTTTCTCTTTATAGTCCGAACACCTTGCACCACCAGATTACCATTAGGTAAAACCTCCACCACTCGAGCTGAAATGGTAGCTAAGATCCTGCTCTCACGTTGAGTTTGCCCTTGTCCGGAAGTGCTAGAACTCATGCTGGCATCAACGAGCTTGGTAGGATCGAACCCAGATGGCAAGGGTAGGGTCTTTTCAAACTGTTTCTCATAACCAAAGACACTATTTATGCCTGCTCTAATGGAACTGCTTTTGCTACTTCCCTGTTTAACATTATTAGTGCTTTGATAATTTTCTAAAATCTTTATGGTTATTAAATCTCCGACAAATCTTGCCCTGTTGTCTGCATAAGCAAAAAGACTTGATCCCTCTCTAAAGAGGGACCCTTTACTCTGCTGAGTTGGAATTATCGGCTCTGGGAAATCAACTTTTGGTGGTGGAGGAGGTGGTGGTGGAGTCTTTGGATCAAACTCCCAACAACCAGTGAGACTTAGAAGAAGTAATATTCCTAAAAGGGTCACTGACCTTTTTCTCATTAAAAGCTCACCTCCACAATACCATCTGCCACAACCTTGGCTTGGATAACCTTTTGACTACTAAGGTTCTTAACCCTTATTAGATCTTCAATTTTACCGTTTTGAAGAGCTATTCCTTTTGCCTTGACAAGGAGGTTCTTGCTTTTTGCTATGATCTCTACCTCCTGATTTCTCCTAATTACCGTGGGAGAATTAAGATGAGAATTTCTCAACACTGTTCCAGCCTTTAGACTCATCCTCAATTCCTTACCAAATACCTCTTCAACTCTAAAGATGACATCCTGTGGTAGGCGAGAAAGTTCTCTGGATTCAAGGATCAAATCATCCTCTGTTAGGATCGTCTTAGATGCTAGGTTATTTTTTAATATCACTACCGGAACCCTTATCTCCACATAACCCCATAGCCTAACAATTTTCTCCTCGGCACTTTTCATCCTAAAGATCAAGATTGCAGAATTGGAGCCTGCCTTGGCATTTCCGATCCATTCAATTTTATAGGGTGTTCCCCTGGGAATAACTGATGCCGTAGCTTCAACTCGGAATCTTTCCAGCTGGATTTCACCCACTTGGTCTTTGTATCTACTTTTGAACTCAGCCAAGAAGATCTCTTTAAAATCCCTTTCATCATAGTAATTGGCCCAGGCAAAGTTAAAGAGTAAAAAAATAATAGCTAAAAGGGATAGTAAGCTCTTCATGCTTTACCTCTTAAGATTATTAGCCATCTCCAAAAGCTGATCTGCCGTCAGAACACCCTTAGAGTTTGACTCATAGGCCCTCTGGGTGATGATCATCTTTACCATCTCCTCCACTATATCTACATTAGACATCTCCAGATAGCCCTGTGCTATCGTTCCGAAGCCACCTTGACCTGGGTTACCTTCAATTACATCACCTGCCGTTGGAGTTGCCCTAAAGAGATTTCTTCCAACAGCATACAATCCGGCTGGATTTGGGAAATCATATAATAAGAGTTGGGCCTGAGCCAAGACCTGTCCATTTTGATCTAGCGCAGTGATAACCCCATCCTGGGTGACCTCAATCCTTGCAGTTCCAGTGGGCACTGCAAATTCCGGCTGTAACCTCGCACCATCTGGAGTGACTATATAGCCATCTCTATCCAATTTAAAATTTCCCGCTCTGGTATAAAACTCCTCACCACCCATCACAACTCGGAAAAAACCTCTACCCTCTATAGCAAGATCAAGTTCCTGATGAGTAAGCTGATATTCACCCTGAGTAAAGAGTTTTGATACAGCTACTGGTCTCACTCCTAAGCCCACCTGCATCCCCACAGGAACCTGCACTCCGTCAGCAGTTAAGGCTCCTGCTAATTTTAGATTCTGATAGAAAAGATCCTCAAATTCCACCCTGCTTTTCTTGAAACCTGGGGTGGTCACGTTGGCAAGGTTGTTAGCAACTGTATCAAGTTGAAGTTGCTGAGCCTGCATCCCTGTCGCTGCACTCCATAGGCCTCTAATCATTCTCCCTACCTCCTTGTAGTATCAATCAATTTTTCCGTTGTCTCATCTAAACCTCTTATACTTCTCTGCACTGACTCAAAGGACCTCTGAATCTCAATAAGATTGACCATCTCTCTTATGGGATTCACATTGGATTTTTCAACAAATCCCTGTCTGATCTCATAATTAATGGCCACTATCTCCTGAGCTCCCTCCGAAACATAGAGATTTTCTCCTGCCTTTTTTACCTTGGTAAAGTCGTCGAAGGTCACAACGTCAAGTCTGGCAATCTCAGTTCCATCTATTGATAATATTCCCTCAGGAGAAACTCTTAACTTCAGATTATCCATGGTGACAAGCCCCTCTACAGCCATCCCAGGATCTAAAACTACAGGAGCACCATTTGCTAATACTGGATATCCCTGAGGTGTAACAAGTCTTCTTTCACTATCGATGGTGAAATTTCCAGCTCTGGTATAGGCTATTCCCTTGGGAGTCTGCACCTTGAAAAAACCTTCACCTACGATAGAAAAGTGTAAGGGATTATGGGTTGGCTCAAGAAAGCCCTGTTGAGCATCCAAGTAGGCATAGGTCTCTTTGAATGCCTTAAGATATCGAGGTCCGATTTTCCTCATCAAAACCTCGTGAAAGGTAACTCCATCCCTTTTATAACCAGGGGTATCGATGTTGGCTAAATTATTTGTAGAGGCAGTAAATTTTCTGTCTAAAAGTTGGGCTGCTTCTAATGCTTCAAGCAAACCTACTTGAGGATTAATTCTTATCTCAGCCATCTCTATACCTCCCAAAATAAATTAATCAAAATTGATGCCATTTATTCAGTTACCAATATCCCCCTTAAAATCCCTGAAAAATAATATCAAGAGGCACAAAATTGAGGCAAAACAGGTTGCTTGTAGGAAACTTTTTCCTAATTTTCGAAAGGGAAAATTTTTCATAGTCATTTTTTTGACATCACTAGTGGTACCTATCTTGACAGGCATTCATGGAGTCAAAAATCTTAGGATGAAGCTTTTCACACTCCATAGTTAATGGTAATTAATCTCCATGATAGAAAAGGAGACAATCGGCTACTACAATGACCATTATAAGCCAGTTCGTCAGAACTGGTAATTTCCAATTTGATCAAGTATAGATTCTTTTAAAATCAAAATTTCAAAGCTTTCAAAACTGCCAAAAAGTTATGCCCTCTGATTTAGATTTTAGAAGTTCTTTCAGAACTTTGGATAGTTCAAGCACTGTGCAACCATCAATCCCATATGGAGTGAGATCTAGGTAAACCGGAATAAACCAAGGATCGATGACACAGAGGACCTATAGCCCATTAAAATTTTGCGGTTTTCTAGTGAATAGACAGGAAATGGATCAAAATCTCAGTGAAGGCCCTGTAATTGGGAAAGATCTTCCAAAGCGTTGACCACTTTTTTGGGATCAAGTGAGAGCATGCACCCTTTACTTTTACAATACCTCTTAAAGCAGGGTTGGCATGGTAGCCCTGCCTCTAAGGTGATGAAGACATCACTCCAGGGTCCAGTTCTCCCAGCGGATGTGGGACCAAATAGGGCTAAAATCGGTTTGTTCAAGAGACTTGCAAGATGCATGGTTCCCGTATCTACAGTGATAATTGCCCTGCTCTTTTTCATTACATAGACCAGTTCTCGCAGATTTAACCTACCAACAAGAGATTGAACTCCACTGAATCTCTGGGACATCCTCTCTGCAAATTCTTTCAACGAATGCTCCTTTTCACTGCCGATGAAGTAAAAATCATAGTCCTTTCTTAAGGCCTCACAATACCTCAAGAAGGTTTCCCAATGAGAATAGGGCCATACTTTGGTTTCCCAGCGAGCCCCTGCAATCAGCAGAAAGAAGGGTCTTTGAAACTCAATTTTTGGCTTGATCTCCGGCATGGGGATTGACCTCGGTATTTCCTCCACCTCTTCAACTTCCAATTCCCTTCCAAAAGTAAGAAAAAGTATGACTTTTCTTGCAAGCATGAGATATCTCTTTACAGCGTGTAGTTCTGGGTCATAGGGTTTTAACTTGACATTGTAAAAAAGAGGGCTTCCCTCTCGATGATTGGCAAAACCTATTCTGTAACGTGCTCTTGAGGCAAAGATGATTAAAGCACTTTTTAAAAGACCTTGAAAATCAATGGCCATGGTATACTCTTCGGTCCTGAGAGACTTGAGAAAAAAATATAGGTCCTTCGGCCTTTGAAAATACTCCCTCTTAAAAAGGATCGTCCTTTGCAAATAAGGGTGATCTATCAGTAGTTCTGCATTTCTCTCCTCTACTACCCAATCTATGGCCACTGAGGACAACTCTTGCCTTAAAAGAGAGAGAGCTGGTAAAGTCTGGATTACATCTCCCAGTGCTGAGAGCTTGACTATGAGAAGTCGCAACTTTGATGGATGTTACTGTCTTTGAGGATGAAATCAGCTGCTTCCCTGAGGTCTTTGGCAATGTAGTCAGGTTTGATGTTACTTTGGGGAAGCAAATACTCAGCTTCTCCTCTGCCGTAACCGGTTAACACAAGGATACCCTTAAAGCCTGATCTCTTTGCCAGTTCTACATCATTTAGGCGATCTCCAATGATATAAACTCTGTTTGTGTCTATAGGATATCTCCTCAAAGCCTCCTCTATGAGCCCAGTTTTAGGTTTTCTACAGGGACAATTATCATTTGGATGATGAAAGCAGATGAAAAAATCCTCTATAACGACTCCATGGCGTTTTAATCGTCTACTTAGCTCAGTGTTGATCTTATAAACCAACTCCTTGGGAAAGTATCCCCTTGCTGGACCACTCTGATTGGTAACAACAAAAAGCTTGAAACCAGCCTTTTGAAGCCTCTTTAGGGCCTCTGGAACTCCCCTAAGAATCCTCAACCTTGAAAGATGATTTAGATAACCCATCTCCTCATTTATGGTGCCATCTCTGTCAAGAAAGATGGCTGGATACCTGGGCATTCTTTCCACCTCTGGAAGATCCTGTGATGAGATGAAACTTATAGTCCCATGGCATGAGGTCTTCGTTTGATTTCAAAACAGCCTTGAAATTGAACTTTCTCTCCAGTTCCTCAAGATAGTATATCTCTTCTCCGATTATCTCTGTAAGATGGGGATGAACCTCAATCTCCAATTTTCTACCCTTTAAATGAGGCCCCATTTTGCGTATCCGTCGCAGGATCTCATAGTATACCGTCCTTTTACTCTTGATTTTACCCTCACCACCGCAGAAAGGACAGGTATCATAAAATATCTCATATAGGGAATCTCTTCTTCTTTCTCTGGTCATCTGTAACAAACCAAAGGAAGTAATGGGTAAGAAACTATGCTTTGCCTTATCCTTTTTCAGAGCATTTTTAAGGGTCTCCAGAACGAGCTCCTGATTCTTTGTGTCTTCCATGTCGATGAAATCAATTACAATAAGTCCTCCTATATTCCGAAGTCTCAACTGATAGGCAATTTCCTGTGCTGCTTCAAGGTTGATCTTAAGGATGGTCTCTTCCAATTCCCCCTCACCCAGATACCTACCTGTATTTACATCTATTGCAGTGAAGGCCTCACAGGGTTCAATAACAATGAACCCCCCTGATTTAAGCCATATCTTTTTAGCTAAAAGCTTTTTCACATCCACTTGAAAACCGTGGACATAAAACAGATCCTCTTTGCCTTCATAGAGCTCTAATTGAGGTAGAAATTCCGGAAAATATCTCTCTAAAAAATCAGCAAGCCTCTGGTAAAACTCACGGTCATCAACAACTATAGAGGAAATTTCCTTGGTAAAATGATCTCTTATAGCTCTGAAGGCGATATTGAGCTCTTCGTATACCAGTGCCGGTGCTTTTAGTTTTTTAGATTTTTCTCTGATCTCCTCCCACAGACAGAGCAAGAACTCCATCTCCCTTTTTAGGGATTCATCATCAGCTTCTACCGCGGCAGTTCTTATGATCCAACCTGTTTCAGGTGGTCTCAATCTCTCGACTGATTCTCTCAGATTTCGCCTAAGTTCGTCATCCTTAATCTTCTTTGATATGCCTACATGCTGAAAATAGGGCAGAAAGACTAAATAATGGCCAGGTAGAGTAAGATTGGTGGACACTCTGGCTCCCTTTTGTCCCAGGGGTTCTTTAGTTACCTGGACCAAGATCTCCTGACCTTCTTTTAAGATCTCCTGAAGATTAGAGGGTGTAACCTCCTTGGTCCACTCGATATCTCCTAAAGGCACTAGATCATCTCCAAAAAGAAAGGCAGTTCTCTCCAAACCTAAATCTAAAAAGGCTGAATTAATTCCTGGGACAATCTTAACCACCTTCCCCTTGTAGATATTACCAACAAGGTTTTTCTCCGATGGACGCTCAACGTTGAACTCTACTAAAGTCTGATCTTCAACAAGACCAACCCTTATCTCAAAAGGGGTATAGCTAATGAGAAGCTTGCCCATGAATTTTTGCCTAAAGTTCCAATCTCTCTAGAAAACTCTTAATCAAGTTAGTTAGTCTCTTCTCTGCGGCCTGAGCTACCTCTACTACCTCTTCAAAGAGAATAGGTCTGAAATTGTCAGGGTCATTAACATTGGCAATCACTGACACTCCAAGGACTTTGATCCCACTGTGAATGGCAACGATCACCTCTGGAACCGTAGACATACCTACGGCATCTGCTCCAATCATCCTCAAAAATCTCGTCTCAGCAGGGGTTTCAAGGCTTGGCCCTGGCACGGCTACATAAACTCCCTCCTTGATCTCCTCCTGATGTGCTCTTGCTATCTCTTTAAAAAGGCTTCTCAAATCATCGTCATAGGCCTTTGAAAGGTCAGGAAATCGCGGACCCCACTCCTCATGATTAACCCCTCTTAAGGGATTGTCTGGGATCAGGTTTATATGATCCTTTATGAGCATTAAATCTCCTGCTTTAAAGGAGAGATTTAGACCACCGGCGGCATTAGAGACAAGGTATACCTTTGGTTTAAATTGACTTAGAACCCTCAAAGGGAAGCTTAGGTCCTTTGCGGAGTAGCCCTCATAGTAGTGAAAACGACCTCGAAGCAGAACTAACCTTTTACCACCCAAAGTACCAAAAATCAACTCTCCCCTGTGGGTTTCAACCGTTGAGATGGGAAAATGAGGAATCTCGCTATAGGGGGTCACCTGAACTTTATTAACCGCCTCTGCAAGTTCCGAAAGCCCTGTTCCAAGAGTGATAACGATATCTGGATAGAAGGGGGCTATCCTTTGAAGATGTGTAAAGGTCTCCTTTACCCTGTTATAATAGAGGTCCGCCAAGATCCTCTCCCATTATGGTTGTAAGTTTTGCCCTTCCCTGCTCATCCACCTCTATGACCTTTACCTTAATCTTTTCACCAATTTTGTAAGCACTTCTTAAGTCTTTTGGTGCGGTTTCCATTTTGGAAACATGTAACAGACCTACCTTTCCAGGTAGAATCTCCACAAAGAGACCGTAGGGCTCGATCCTGGTGATTCTACCTTCATAGGTGTTTCCAACTTCAACTTCAGCCACTAAGGCTAAAATCTCCCTCTTAGCAAATTCCAAAGCCTCCTTGCTTGATGCCGAGATAGAGACCCTACCGCCCTCAAGGACCCAGATGGAGGTCCCTGTCTTTTCTTTTAGCTCTTTGACAGTCTTTCCACCAGGACCTATGATCAAGGGAGCTTTCTCCTCGGGAACGGTTATAATTTCAATCTTAGGTGCAAAGGGAGAAAGCTCTGCACGAGGTTCAGGAATAGCTGCATACATTTTCTCAAGGATGGATAGTCTTGCTGATTTAGCCCGTGAAAGTGCCTCTGACAATATTTCCCTTTTGAGACCCTTTATCTTGATATCCATTTGCACACTTGTTATGCCATCCCTCGTGCCAGCAATCTTAAAATCCATATCTCCCAGTTGATCTTCGTCACCAAGAATATCGGTAAGGATTAGATATTTATCTCCGAGGGTTGCAAGTCCCATGGCAATTCCTGCCACATGCTTTTTGAGTGGAACTCCAGCATCAAAGAGTGCCAGTGAGCCAGCGCACACGGTAGCCATAGAAGAAGATCCGTTAGACTCAAGCACATTGGCAACCACTCTCACAATGTATGGAAAACGATCCTCAGGTGGTATTAGAGGCTCTAAGGCTCTTTCCGCCAGAGCCCCATGACCTATTTCCCTTCTTCGTGGAGGTCCCCAAGGTTTGGCCTCTCCGGTGCAAAAGGGCGGGAAATTGTAGTGGAGCATAAACCTCTTAAAGGTTTCCCCCTCAAAGATGGTCTCAACCATTTGAGCTGATTCACTGGACCCGAGAGTGACCGTAGCAAAGACCTGAGTTTGACCCCTGGTGAAAATAGCAGAACCATGGGGCCTCGCAAAGGGATGAACCTCAATACCAATGGATCTTATCTCCTCGGGATTTCTGCCGTCGATCCTGATCCCAGTCTCAAAAAGCCTCTCCTTCATGAGTCTCTGGACTAATTTTTTAAAGATAAAGGATATACTCCCCTTCTGACCCTCATTGGCCTCTGCCAAGAGTCCCTCGAGAATCTGATTGAGAGTTGTCCTTCTTTCAATTTTCTCTACTATGCTTAAAGCATCTAAAACAGCTCTTTCTGCCCTGTTTCTAACATGAAGCTCAAGCTCTCCCTCTTCAGAGGGTGATTTGTATTGAATTTTCTCCTTCCCTAAGCTTTTAGCCATCTCCTCCTGAAGGCTTAGCAGCGGTTGGGCCCTTTCCAAGGCATAATAAAGAGCCTTTAAAACCGTCTCCTCAGAGATTTCCTTTCCTCCGCCTTCGACCATAACGATAGAGTCCTTAGATACCGCAACAATTATATCAAAGTCAGCCCTTTGCCTCTCCTCATAGGTAGGATTGATAAGAAGTTCTCCCTCAATCCCCACCACTCTGACTCCTGCAATAGGACCTTCAAAGGGGATGGATGAAATAGAAAGAGCCGCTGAAGCACCAAGAATGGCCAGGACATCGGGATCGAATTTATCATCCGCTGAGAGGGTTAAAGCCGTAACAACCACCTCACGGTTAAAACCATCTGGAAAAAGAGGTCTAATTGACCTATCTATGACCCTGGAAACGAGGACCTCTCGATCTGAAGGCTTCCCCTCTCTTTTGATAAAACCGCCGGGAATTTTGCCCCAGGCCGAGCTCTGCTCTCTGTAATCCACAGAAAGGGGAACAAAATCTGTGATTTCTGTGGAGTATTCTCCTAGGCAGACTATCACCAAAACAGCCGTATCCCCCTGTCTAACTAACACCGATGCGTCAGAAAGCTTAGCATAAACCCCAGTCTCAACTACAATAGGCTCACTACTTCCAAAGACAATCTCCCTTCTAACCATATGCACTCACCAAACTTAATTTTATCATATTAAAACATATAATCACTATCAGAAAAAACTCTTAAGCCGCAGATTAAAACCTCGGAAACCTTGATCCAATCTCCCTATCATAATCTACTTCCATCCAAACCCAGGTCTTCTATTTGAATAGGTCCTGCCCTCTAGTTAAACATCCTTACCCAACCTCTCTCCTATTCTATTCGCTATTTCTTCTTCGTCAACTCCCATCCCCTGTTTATAACTTATGAAATAGCTCATCTTGCAGCCTTTTATCTTCTACAACTTCCCCAAAAAATCAAAAGGCCTATAAATGGCTCTAAGTATTCTTTCCAAAGACCTATCCAGATCATCTATCAGCACAAATTGACATAAAACAGGTTAACAAAGGTAAATCAGCGCAAGGTGTAACCAATAGGCAAGATTTGGGAATTAAGCCATATAAAAATGTAAAAGCTACACAAATCCGAAAGAGGAGGCATAGAAACAGCGATCTGTGATGAGTGAGATGGAGATTTCTTTCCCTAAGGGCCTCCCTTTGGTTTCCCATGAGGAAAGGAAGCTCCTTAAATCATGGTAAAAATTTATAGAAGAAAAATGAATGCACTGGTAAAAGCCAAATGGAGATGTCCCTTGCCTGGTCTCAAAGGTCTCTTTGCTTTTGGAAATTACCTGAAAAGGCTAAATTACAAATTTTACAAGACCTTCTTTTTTTTAAAAAAATACACTAATTTTATATTTAGTAAGTATAACAACAAAGGGAGGTTTCTATGAACGGTAATCTTTTAGAAATCAGAGATCTTTGGGTAGAGGTTGAGGGAAGAGAGGTTCTCAAAGGAATCTCTTTGTCTATCCCTCAAGGAGAGACTCACATCATATTTGGTAGAAATGGCTCTGGCAAGACCTCTTTACTTATGACTATTATGGGTTTTCCCACTTACAGGATCAAACATGGCCAGATAATATTTAAGGGTGAAGACATAACCCATCTTCCTACTCATGAGCGGGCAAAGAGGGGAATTGGCATCATGTTTCAACGTCCTCCCACTATAAAGGGAGTTAAGGTAAAGGAGATATTGAAGCTGGTTTCAAAGGAAAATGGAGCAAAAATTGAAGAGCTAAGCAGAGCCTTTCAATTTGAGCAATTCTTGGGAAGAGAGCTAAATAAGGGCTTTTCTGGTGGGGAGCTCAAAAAAAGTGAACTCCTGCAACTTTTAGTGCAGGATCCAGATTTAATCCTTCTTGATGAACCAGAGTCCGGTGTTGACCTTGAAAACATTCATCTCATTGGACAGATGATCAAAAAACTACTTCAAAAGGATGTTCATAGAAAAAGAACCAAAAGCGGACTTATAATAACTCACACGGGATTCATCCTTCAGTATGTAACTGCAGACTTGGGTTATGTTATCATGAATGGTGAGATCTACTGTAAGGGCAACCCCCTGGAGATATTTGAAGGAATCCAGAAGTTTGGTTATGAAGGCTGTCAGCAGTGTCTTAAAAGGTGCGAATTTTAAATCAAAGGAGGAAGCCATGCTTGAAAAAAAATTAGACCCTAAAGCCTTTAGATCTGCAAAGGAGTCCCAAACTCCCAAAGACCTTTCTGATCTCTCCTCTGAGGAAAGGGAAAGACTAAGGCTACTTGGACTTGATGAAAGGATACCCCATGAAGGAGAGTATGTGCAGGTGGATGCAAAGCCAGTACTTTGCAAAAGACAGGTTGAGGGTTTGGAAATCATGCCTATAACACAGGCTATGAAAACCTTCGACCGCATCGGTGACTACATGTGGAAGGCAGTATCACCAACTAAAGATGAATTTACCAAAGCCACTGCTGAAGATCTGGATGACGGATATTTCATTAGAGTGCTTCCTGGTTACAAACTGGTATATCCTGTGCAGACCTGTCTTTACATACGCTCGGACAATGTGGCCCAAAAGGTTCACAACATTGTAATCGTCGAAGAGGGGGCACAACTAAACTTAGTCACCTCCTGCTCTGTGCATCCGCATATTGGATCTGCCCTACACATCGGTATTTCAGAGTTTTATGTCAAAAGGAAGGGCAAACTTACCTTTACCATGGTCCACATGTGGGGTGAAAAAACCGCCGTTAGGCCAAGAACAGGTATCATAGTTGAAGAAGGCGGAACTTACATATCAACCTACGTTAGTCTATTTCCTGTGAAGAGTATTCAATCTGCACCTGTTTGTAGACTTCTTGGGCCCGAGGCCAAGGCCTCCTTTGTTAGTATAATTGCCAATCATAAAGACTCTCATATTGACCTTGGAGGAGAGGTTCATCTTGAAGCTGATGATACCCGCACTGAGATTATCTCAAGAAATGTGGTCTATGGTGGGACTAACATTGCTAGAGGTAAAATCATTGCCAAAGCTCCTAAGGTCAAAGGTCACCTAGAGTGTCAAGGTCTTATGCTCAGTGATGATGGTCTGATGATGGCTATTCCGGAGCTTGATAGCCACTACTCCGACGTAGAGCTAACCCATGAAGCCGCAGTGGGAAAGATTGCCCGTGAAGAAGTGGAATATCTCATGGCTAGAGGCCTAACCGAAGACGAAGCTACCTCTCTGATAGTTAAAGGCTTTCTATCCGTTAAGATAGAGGGGTTGTCTCCGGAATTGCAAAGACAGATTGACAAAACACTGGAACTTGCTAAACTTGGTTTTTGATGGAGGCTAAACCCTGGTTAAAAAACCTAAAACCCTATCCCCCTGGAAAAACTTTAGAGGAAATTAAGAGAGAACTGAAACTTGAGGGCCCTATATACAAGCTTAACTCCAATGAAAACCCCCTGGGGCCCTCCCCAAAGGTTATCAACGCTCTAAGAGAAGCCCTTCATGAGATTCACCTCTATCCTGAGGCAAGTTATCAATCCCTAAGAATGGCCCTGGCTCAAAGGTGGAATCTCTCGCCTGAGGAGATAATCCTTGGAAACGGCTCAAACGAAGTCATAGAGTTTGTCTTTAAGGCCTATCTAAATCCTGGAGATGAAGTAATTGTCAGTTTTCCCTCCTTTTTGATGTATGAGAAATTCGCAGAAATCTACGGCGTTAAATCCCTAAGGATTCCTTTAGACAAAGAACTAAATCACGATTTCAAAACTATAAAGGCTTCCATCACCTCGAGAACAAGGGCTATTTTTCTCGATCACCCTCACAATCCCACAGGACAAGTTCACCCAAGAGAAACCTGGAGGGAATTCCTCGATGATCTACCTAAGGACATACTCATAGTGATTGATGAGGCTTATGGTGACTTTATTGACGGGGAACATGTTCCACGAGGCATAGAATTTCTCAAAGAGGGAAGACAGGTCTTAGTGCTGCGCACTTTCTCCAAAGCCTTTGGGCTTGCGGGTTTAAGGCTTGGCTATGGCTTGGCACCAGTTGAAATAATTTTCGAAATGAACAAAGTTAGGCAGCCCTTTAATGTGAATCTTTTAGCCGTTAAGGCTGGTCTTGCCGCACTTCAAGATAAGGAATATGAAGAAAAATACCTTGAGCTTGTAAGAAGAGGAAGAAACTTTCTCTGTTCTTCTCTTAAAGCCCTTGGTTTCAAAGTCTACCCATCACAGGCAAACTTCATTATGGTTGATTTCGGTAATGAGTGTGAAAAAATCTATCAAAACCTCTTTGAAAAAGGCATTATTTTGAGACCTCTAAAGGCCTACGGTTTCCCAAATACTCTCAGGATAACCATCGGCACAGAGGAGGCAAACCATGCCCTCCTTAGAGTCTTAAGAGATACCATGGAAAACAACAATGAACAATCTGCCAATTAGTCTTATCTTCGACGATAATCTCTATATAGAATGTGCAAACAAAAATCTCTTACTCATAAGCGGATCTTCGCTTAAATCAAAGCATCTAAAGGAAATACTGACACATGAGAGCTTCAACGATCTCAAAGGCTATTTATTGAATATCAAAAAGGAAAAAAGTCAAGATGTGGAATTGAGCTTTCTCAATCATAAGGGAGAGCCCTTTTACTTCAGAGGAAAGTTGAGAAGAATCCACCGCACAAAGTCATCAAGAGATCTCTACATCATCCATGGATACGAAGTGACCTCCCTTAGGATTTTAGATAAACTAACCAAACTCCTTGCACTAACCCACAAGATCCTCACCATAGCGAAAACTGAGGATGAGGTTTACGAACTACTCTGTAAAGGTCTCGTTGAGGACCTTGGACTTCGATTTGCTTGGATAGGTATTCCAGATCAGCAGAAAAGGGTTGTAGTGCCAAAGTATAAGTATGGATACGATAATGGTTATCTGAAAAAGATCAAAATTTCTCTAGATCCTGAAGTGCCCGAAGGTAAAGGCCCCACTGCACAGGCCATCAGAAATGGTGAAATATCAATTAATCCTGATAGTAGAACCAACCCAAATTATACAGCCTTCCGTAAGGAAGCTCTAAAGAGGGGTTATCTATCAAGTGTTGCCATTCCCCTTTCCATAGAGGGGGAACTGAGGTCAGTTATCAATATCTACTCAAGCGAACCGTTTTTTTTTACTGAGCAAATTAAACCCCTACTAATCCACTTAAAAGAGACCTTAGAATTTGCTCTAAAAACAATAGAGAAGGAATTTCTACATCACATCCTAAATCTGAGTATTGAAAATTCTGATCTGTGGGTGTTTATCCTCAATCAAGAGAAAAAAATCATCTATGTAAATCCAATCGTAAAATTCATGGCCGATTACAATGATGATGAAATCTTTCTAAGAAAGATAGAGGACTTCCTTGTAGATGATGAGTTATTTAATCAAAATGTCCTTAATTTATTAAGGGATGGCTACTCTCATTCATGTGTGCGTAAATACCGAAAGAAAAATGGAGAAATAATTTTTCTAGACCTTAAATTAATACCTGTTATCTCACCCGATGGTAAATTTCACATTGTATGTCTTGGTAGAGATATCAACATGGAAATTGCTCTGATGGAAACAGTTGAAAAACTCAAAAATTTTGATCCTCTCACGGAGAGTCTTACCCTAAGAGGATTGAGTGGTATTATTAACCCAATACTGAATCATCTCAGAAACTTAGCTTTGGTCATAGTTCTAGACATATATCAATTTTCTTATATAAATGAGCATTTTGGATTTGCCAGAGGAGATGAGATCTTAAGGTCAATAGCAAAATCTATACAAAGTTTACTTAAAGAGGGTGACTTTATAGGACGAGTCTCTGCTGACGAGTTTTTGCTGTTTATTTCTGATATTAATTCCAAAGATCATATTTACCCACGACTTAACTCTCTAATAGATAATTTATC
The DNA here is from genome assembly GCA_025060015.1 of Caldimicrobium sp. Taxonomy (GTDB): domain Bacteria; phylum Desulfobacterota; class Thermodesulfobacteria; order Thermodesulfobacteriales; family Thermodesulfobacteriaceae; genus Caldimicrobium. Next base: position 15,925 of record JANXDB010000065.1, read on the forward strand.
ATACACATTTTCTACCATAAGCCCTATACCCCTTAAATTTAATTTAGGAATAACTGTCTATCCCTTTGATGGAATGACCTTAGAGGATCTTTATCAGAAAGCAAAGGTAGCTCTTGATTTTGCTAAAAAAAATGGACCAAACGAAATCAGATTTTATGAGAAAGACATGGATGATTATATTCAAAAAACTTTTATCAAAGAAAAGCTTATAGATGAAGCTTTGGCTAATAATCTATTTATTTTTTATTTTCAGCCTAAATTTCACACCACTAACCTGACATTAGCAGGGACAGAGGCACTGCTTAGAATCAAAAAGCCCAATGGAGAAATCATCTCACCTGCGTTCTTTATTCATGAGTTAGAAAAATCCCCTCGTCGAAGAGATTTTGAGATCTGGGCAGTTAACCATTTAGTTGAAAAAGCTAATTTATTTAACCTTTCCGTAGGGGTTAACCTTTATCCGGATACCTTTTTGGATAGATATTTTTGGAAAGAGGTAAATCCAGTCCTGGGGAAACTCAAGGCACCCTTAGTTTTAGAAATTACAGAAAGGGGCTTTATGAAAGATCCAGATCAAGCTTTAGGTATATTATCAGAATTAACCAGATCTCATCCCTTAATAAAATTAGCTCTAGATGACTTTGGAACCGGCTACAGTAACATGACTTATCTAAAGACCTTTCAAATAGACTACCTGAAAATAGATTACTCCTTTGTTAAGAGTATTCTCGATGGTCAAAAAGAACAAGGAATGGTGAAAGTTATCATTGATCTTGCCCATATAATTTCAGCTAAAGCCGTTGCTGAAGGTGTCGAAACTTACGAACAGTTGAATATTCTTGATATTATGGGTTGCGACTTGGTTCAGGGATTTTATTTCGATAAACCTCTTCCTGAAGATGAGTTTGTTAAAAAGTATTTACTATCTTCTTAGTTTACAATTAAGGACCCTTCCGAGCGAAATTCAATCTTTATTTTAACCTCCTTATCAACAGGCAAGGGGCTAACGGCAACAAGACATCTTTCCACTGCACGATCAAACAGAGGATCTTCACCTCTCTTTAAGAAGGTGATTCTTTTAATTTCACCAGTGGAAGAGACTTCCAACTCAACCAAAGCTGAGAGATCTCTTTTGTTTTTAAGATAAATCGGAACCTCAAAGTGATTTTGAAGCTTCCTTTTAACAAGCCAAAGATCCTCCTCTGAAAGCCTACCTTCAGCTCTCTTGAAAGTGGTATCTTTGGGTTCCTTGTTTAGGGCTGCGGTTGGCTCTTTATGTTCAGTTTTTCTCTCTTCACCTCTCCTTCCCTCTAAGCGAGCAAGTTTCTCCCTTAGAATTCTTCCCTCCTCATCAGTTATGGAAGTAGCCCTTTGCTGTTTTTGTAGTTTATTGATTTTTTCTCTCAAGAGGGACTCTTCCTGAGGTGGTATTTGAGGTTGTTTCTTGGGATGAGCAGGAATTGGCAAAGATGGACTCTTTAGCTCTCTCTCTGGTGGTCGAGGCGGGCTAAAACTCTCCAATGGCAAAGAGGGCATCTCAAGGAGCGTTATCTTCACTTCCTCCTTGGGCTTTAGTGAAAAGGAAAGGCTTAAAAAGAGGGTGGTCACTAGAAGAAGATTTATGACAAAGGAGAGAGAAAAAGATAAGAATCTCATTTAAGTTTACGGATTTTAATTCTCTGGTTGGGTAAGGAGTCCAATCTGGGTAAAACCTGCCTTTTTTACCTCAGATAAGACCTTGGCTACCATATCGTAAAGAGCTCTTTTGTCAGCCTCGATTTGTATCTCTTCAACAAGGTTGTTTTTCTTTGCCTCTGCAAGCCATCTTGATAGGCGGTCTAGTGAAACCAGTTCACCAAGGATCTTTATCTCACCCTTTTCGGTAATAGTTATCTTAAGAGGTTTTCTCTCCTTTTGACTTATAGCAGAGTCTTTAGTCTTGGGAAGTTCTACCTCTAAACCTGAAGTCATAAGAGGAGCGGTGATCATAAAGATAATTAGGATTACAAGAACAATATCTACAAGAGGGATAACATTTATCTCATCCTGCAAACGTTGAGTAGGCCTCATCTTACCAGTTGAGATTCTCTTCGCTTAGAATCTCATCTCTTATTAACTTTAAACCCTTTTCTAACAACTCTTCATCAGTCTTTAAATGATCTTCTTTACTAAAATGGGAGAGCTCTTGAGATCTTATCATTTCTCTTAGACTTTCCAAATCAAAAGAAAGGATGTAAATCATATCTAAAATATCTCCAGTGAGGGGAACATGGGAAAACCTCTGTCTCTTTAGCACTATCTCTCCCCAGAGATCATTGAAGTAGTGATAAAGTTCTAAGCCCTGTTCCTTGATGAAATCTATCACCTTGATAGGTCTATCTTCATAATGGCCTTTGCAATGCGTCTCTCTGATGATTTTATATAATTCCATTTTTTCTCGCTTTTCGTTTTCTACGAAATACCTTGCCAGAGGATAGGTTCTGCAGGCAGAGGGCCTGTGAAGATAAACTCGGCAACCCTCTGCCTCATCTAAAAAAGGACAGGAATAATCATAAGGACTCATGTTTACCGAGATCACAGGAAGTTGAGTAACCTCACCTATGTAAAACTCTCCATATCTCTCTAGGAATTCCTCTGTTGTCGTGCCTAAAGCTCTTTTTAATCTTAAGAAATCATAGGGTGATAAAACTAATTGGACATCATAACAACATCTATTGAAGCAAACAATACCTTTGTAGCAAGCAAATCTCAACTCATCTTCGAGGGTAAGATCTTTAGAGTCAAAGACTATGTTATAGTGAGGTATATGCATTACTCAGCAACTTCACCTTCAGTGGAAAATTTGGGTTTATCTGTATCGACCAGCTTAAATCTATCCTTAAGCTTTTCAAGAACCTTGGGGAGAGTGGTATATTCCATCTCTTCGGGAGGGAGACGATGGGGCTCAAAGATACCCTGTCTACGGAGATAGTTTGCCATGTGGCTTGCATCCATTCTTGCCTGATCAAAGGCTGGATCATCGAAGAGATCAACAGGACCTATGAGGTGTCCTTCAGAGATTTGATACCCTGCGGCAATAACCCTTGGAGGTCCATCGAAACGGGTTGGTTTTGCCTGAGCAAAAGATACAGGCATAAGTGGTCCAGTATGTGACCCTCTCATCCAGCCTTCAACAAACCATGGGCGAGCAAAGGGTTCCAAAGCCTCACCCACTGCAGGAAATCCACTCTGACATCTAACGATTAATACAGGATCGTCTTTACCAACATATCTTCCTGCCATTAGAGAAAGCTTCTGAGTTGATGCTACTGCACCGATTTCACCATCTTTCTTTCTGTAAACCGCTCTCACGCAATACCTGCTTGTTGCACCAATGAAAACCATCAGATCGTAGAGCTCCTCAGGTGTCTTTAATTGAATGCTCATTCCGCTGTAAACATCCATAACATCAAAAATAAAGCCATCGTGCATGGAAGGATCTATAACAAGACCGGCGGTATTCATAGGGTCAGCAAACATCTCGTAGAGAGGCAAATTCCAGGCACTAGGTGAAGTTTTGTCAGCAAAAAATACAATTACTGGCTCACTCTTTCTCTCCTCAAACTCCATTTCAGCTACACCTGGCCCCATTCCTTTAACATTTCCGGAAAAGGCATCAGTCAAAAGATCCTGTCCAGCTCCATACATCTTTAACTTTTTGGCAACCTCTGTTCCCTCCTTAAAGGCATTCCAGGCTAGCTCATGTACTTCGGAAGAATCAAGTCCTCTGGTATGGGTCATCACTAAGGCTATATCATCCCCACAGTAAATCACAGATACATCTTTAATAAGACCACTATCTCTTCCCTCAAAAGCTACTTCTCTCACACGATTTAATACCTCAGGGTGAACAGAGGAATGTCCCACAAATCCTCCTATGTCTGCTTTTATCACCGACAGAGTTAGCTTCATAAGACCCTCCTTGATTTATGTTTTAGTTTTCACTTCCGATTATAGTGTATAATTATAGCATAACCCTATGAGAAAGTAAACCAAAAATGGATGAGGAGAGAATAGCAGTTGCTCTCAGTTATCAAAATGATAAAGAATCACCCGAGGTGATAGCCAAGGGTAAAGGTAGGCTTGCTGACCTTATACTGAAGATAGCCAAAGATCATGGAATTCCTATCAAGGAAGATGCTAAATTAGTTAAGGATCTTTACCGCTTGGAAATTCACAAACCAATCCCACCAGAGCTCTATCATACTGTAGCCGTGGTTTTAGCCTGGGCCTTCAAACTAAACAAAAAGTTTCGCGAAAAAATGCTAAAGAGTCTTAAAAAAACCACTTAATCCATGTTATACATAGGTTGGCCACAGCAGATTGGCGTTGGTTTGTCTTCTGGATACTCTTCCATCCTGTTACAGATCATACATACATAACGAAGTTTTCTCAATCCTTTAGTGGGATCGGCTTGAGCCTTGAGCCCCTCAACATAGAATTGGGCATAGGCACTACTTCCTGGAACATACATTCCAAGGGGCAGTAATTTTCTATTTTCCTCTTCACACTTGGCTACAAGCTCCCACAGTCCATTTAACTCCATTCTTTCTCTTTCAGTCTCTGGAATCAATCTTACCACAGCTCCTTCAATCTCAATCCTCATACTTATCCTCCATAAATACTTAATTAATAAATTATATCATCAAAAAAATTTTTGTCATTAATACTTAGAGTTTTTTTAGGCTTCTAAAGCCAAAAATCAGACAAAAACCTAACACCTTTACACATAACTTCGGTGAAGACAATGACCACCCATTCATATTAATAGTGAAAACATGTCAATTTTAAAAAGTCATGATTTTTCACACCCAACAAGAGTGAAAAGTAATTGTAAATAATTCTCCTTAGGGGACAATAGGGAAGAATCCTTCAAATGATGTTGGTCACGGTAACCTTTGAAGGGAATGTTTTTAATGACCTCCTACCTTTAAAATACCTGAAGCTGCAAGCATTAGAATGAGGATCTGTAATATGACTAAAATCGAATACAGGTAATCCCTTTTTCTGAAAAAGATCGGAACAATCCGTATGTAACAAATAATTGTTAAGCCTGCAAGGAATGATATGGATATGTAATTCAAGAAATCACTTCTATTGAGAAAGCTAAGCCAGACCCATCCAGGTTTTATATTGGTGGCCTCCAAATACTTATGAACACTTAATCCCCAATATTTTGGTAACTCCTGAATAGGCACATAAGCTGGTAATAGATTGGAAAGATAGATCCCAAAAAAAACAACAAGGAGGATAAAACCAATTTTAACTCCAATGTCAAGTATATTGGCATAAGCTAGCTGTTCCTTTGCGGTGTCTTCTCTGAAGGGCATTTTTATTCCTCCTACGGTAATCTATCTAACAATAATTACGCCTCTATCGGCGGAGGCTACAACTTTCTCACTGACACTACCTAATAAAAGCTTTGAAAGGCCCTTTAATCCCCTTTTACCCATCACTATGAAGTCTGCCTCTCTCTGTTTTGCCACTTCTAAGATTATCCTCTCTGCAGGACCAAAATGCACAGTTGTCTTTGGCTTAAGTTCAAAATTTTCAGCAAGCTCTAAGGCCTTATTAAGGACCTCCTCAGCCTTAGCTTTTTCATGAATATTTTTGGCAACAGATAAAACATAAACTGGCAGATTAATCCTTTTAGCCATCTGATAAGCCAAAATAAGAGCTCTTTGAGCTGGATCAGAACCATCAATTGCAGCAAGAATGGCTTTACCTTTAAAGAGTGCATTTTTGGGAACAATTAACACAGGACAGGGGGCTTTGTCTATGACACCCAAAGTAGCACTGCCTATAAAATGTCTAGATAATCCCCTAATTCCCCTTCTACCCATCACAATAAGATCTGCCTTTTCTTCCTCAGCTGCCGTGATCACTCCATCTTCTATAGCCTCTGCTAAAACCACCTTGGTATCAACCTCTATCTCATTTTGTAAGGCCTCCTCTTTTACCCTTTCAATAACCTCCTTAGCTTTGGCCTTTTGAACATCAACTTCGTCTGCAGCGATGGAAAGGTATTCAGGATTGTAATATAACACATGAGTTATAATCAACTTTGCTTGACAAAGTTTTGCTAAGTTTAGCGCTACCTCCTCTGCTCCCAAACTAAACTCTGAACCATCTGTGGCTAAGATGATTTTGCATACTTTGAGATCAACTTGCATATTGGCCTCCTATTAAATTTTAAGTCCAAATACCCAAACCTTTTAGTAAAGCTCTTAGACCAGAAAAACCCAGGAGTATCAAAACAATCCAACGGATAATCTTAGGTTTTGCCACAGCCAAAATCTTTACTCCCACAATTGATCCGAGCATTATTCCTATGATAGAGGGAATAACAAGCATCGGTAAAATAGCGCCACTATTGATGTAAATCCAGGCTGCGGACGTATCTGTAATGGAGAGTAGAAATTTACTTGTTGACACTGCTACTTTCAGAGGAACTCCCATTAAAAGGTTTAATACAGGTACATTGGCCCAGCCTGCTCCCAGGCCAAACATGCCTGCCATAAGACCGATTATGATGAAAAGAAACATAGCCAATGGTGTGCGATGAACCTTCCATTCTATCTCCTTTCCCGTTGATGATTCAAAGTAGATGCCGTATATCTTTAAAGATTGAGAAAGAGCATCAGCCTTTTCCACCTTTGGAAAATCGGCTTTTTTAGCGGTAAACATGATTACCACAATTCCAAGAATAGTTATTCCCAAAAGAATATTTACAAGATTCTTAGGTAGGGAGAGACCTATCATAGCACCAACAATAGCACTGCTTGAAGCAATAAGAGCTAGAGGAATTGTAAGTCTCAAATCTGCTAAATTTCTCCGTAATAGTCCAGGACCTGCTGCCAAAGCCCCAGAAAGAGCAACTAAAAGCCCTGCTCCCCTCACAAAATCCAAATTAAAGGGGAAAAAGCCTCCCACTATGGGAACAAAAAGCACACCACCTCCAACTCCTCCAAGGACTGCCACAATTCCTAAGATAAAAGTTACCACAAACAATAAAAGGGGCCAGACCCACCAGGGAGATGCAGAATTACCCTTGGCTACTACAGTTTCTAGCCCCGCTGAAAAAACAAAATCTGGAAAAAGGTAAAATAGAGTTAGGCCAAGACCGAAGACAATAAAAACTCGCCTGAACATGATAATCCTCCCTTGTCCATAGATAAAATCTTGTTTTGTCAATCCTAATACTGATATTTCTTTCGGCAAGATAAAAATCGTATGAGTCCATAAGATTTCAGACTGAGGGGGAATTCTCGTTAAATTTTATAACAAATCCACTCCTAAAGCCCCCTCATCTACTTCGAGGAGATCCTCTACATAAAAGCTGATTTAAAGCACTCTATGGTGTGGACAAAAGAGGGCTTCTTCATTTGTCATCTCGTCATATTGGTGATTTGGAACTCAAACTCAAGAATCATGGCTTTTTGAAAGTTCATAGATCATATCTTGTAAATTTGTCCATGGTTCACTCTCAGGAGAAAGCTCTTTACGGAAAAAAATCACTATAAAGTTCAAAAAAACCAATAGATAGCATGACTACGAGCAAGAGTGGAGTAAGCCTCTTCAGATAGCAAATAAAGAGATTGAGGGTTTATGGTCAAACCTTTAACTACTAGCTAACACTCTCCACACGATTTTTACCCTGAGATTTTGCACGGTACAAGGCTGTATCAGCTCTGGATATCAAATCTTTTAGGTCTTCTCCCTTTTCATATTGAGCCACTCCTACACTAATGGTAAATGGTGGTAGCTCTTGCCCTTCATATCCCTCCACTTCAATCCTGATCCTTTCTGCTGTTATGACGGCGTTTTGTAGCTCTGTGTTATTTAGGAGAACGAGAAACTCTTCACCACCCCATCTTGCAGGGATATCCGTTGACCTAAGATTCTCCCTTATTATGCTTGCAAGCTTTCTTAGAACCTCGTCGCCAACTTCATGTCCACAGGTATCGTTAATTCGTTTAAAATTATCAATATCAATGATAAGAACGCTAAAGGGTGTGTCGTATCTATCAGCCATGTTTTGGGCATGTTGAAGTTTTTCCATTTGATATCTTCTATTGTATAACCCAGTCAAAGGATCTGTGATTGCAATTCTATACAACTCTCTTTCCATCCGTTTTCTCTCAGTAATATCGTGAAATACGATGACACCTCCAGAGACAGAATCGGTTTTTCCCAGGGGCTTGCAGATCACATGCACATCAAGAATGCTCCCATCTTTACACCTAAATTTATCATCGTTGATATAATCTCTCCCCTCACGAATAGCATTGTAAAGGGGACACTCTTCCATGGGGCTTGGATGATGGTGAATGGTGTAGTGGGCAATCTGTCCGATCAAGTCTTCCTTCCTATAACCCAAAAGTTCACAGGCCGTGTTATTGACCATAGTTATTGCACCGTTTTTGTCAATCACCAAGAGACCACTTCCCATGGAGGATGTTATGGTGTCAAGCTTTTCTTGAGTTTGTTGAATGTAGGACACTTGTCTTAAAAAAGCACTAAATAGTGCTGAAAAGAAAATCATAACTATGGTGTATAAAAATTGCGATCTTTTCATGTCACTTTTAAGAATTTTAATATCTTGAGATAGAGATAAACTTAAGAGGGTTGCGGAGGGCTCTGCTGATCCATGTTCTCTGATTTTAATAAGAGTTATTTTATAGTATTCACCATTGTAGGCCAAGGCTATTGTGCCGTCCTTTTCACTGTCAAGAAGCTCTTTAAAGTCTCTATCTTTTCCCAAATTCTCAAAGACCTGTTTGAAATTTGGCGAGAGGGGTTTTACCTCAAAAACAGGCTCACCCAAGGGATGTTCGATCAACCAGCCTGAAATGTTTGGAACAGGAGTATAGTACTTTCTAAAATTCTCAACTACCCTTGAGTAAACGATTTTCTCTTTTAACAACAAAATATACTCAGAGCTCGGATCAACCTCGCTAAGTGTTTTTCTCAAAGATTCAAATGATCTTGATATTTCCACACTTCCAAAATGATTACCATCGTTATCTATAATTGGAAAGATATACCTGAATCCCGTGGCTAATTTGCCAATCTCAAAAACGAACAGCGGTCTCTTCTCTTGGTTAACGAAACATACGGCAGGTCTGGTGGTTTTTAGATCATCTCCATATTTATAAGGCGCATGGAAACGCAAGAAAGATTTGCAATCCGGTGTATGAAAGTGAAGTTGGAGAACTTTAAATTCCTTCTTTATGTATTCGTAATCAGCCCACAAATGCCGGAACAACTCAGCCCTAGCTTTGTCTTTTTCAACAGAATCAGACGAATAGGCTTTTTTTAGTATTTCAAGAGTTTTAGGATCAAGCACCATGTATTTAAAGTGTGCTGTCATTGTCTCTTTATGTGATTCGGTAACTGACCTCCACATGGATGAGACTACAGCTGTTGTTTTGTTAAGAAGCATCGATATCTCTCCTGTGTATGTTACCTTGATGTAGACATTCCCCAAAACCAGCAAAGATATAGCAACTACTGTCACAGTTATCAAATGATGCTTGATTACTAGATGTAAAAATTGCCTAATCTTTTGGGAAATGTCTCTCATACTTTTTCACAATTTCGAAATCTCTCTCCTTAGCCTCAACAAATCCATGCTTGCCAGCAATTAAATTTTTGGCCTCTTCCTCTTGAAGATTAATAAGGGCAAGTTTAATCTTTTTTATCTGCTCAGGATTTAAAACTTTCGTGTTTACGATGATTGAAAAACTTGGCCACTTGGGACTGCGTTTTAAAAACTTAATGGCAAAGCCTCTATACTTTTCTGCAATATCGCTCTTTAAACAGCCTGCTTCATGTGTTCCTCTTATAACTGCCTCTGCCACCTCGTGATGAGTTTCAAAATAGGTGTAGCCCATTTTATCGAGGTTCTTACCTTCAGAGGAAAGGATAATGCTTGCAGAGAAATAACCACAGGTGCTTATTTTTTGAGGCAAAGCAACGGGACCTTTCAATCCTTTAATATTATCTGGTCCCCGATGGGAGGTAAACAAAGTACAGTCATAAACTGCAGTTCCATCACCTTCCTTAAAATGTAAGATCGCCTCTGCGTGGGGATACTCCTTCTTCAGTAACACATAGGGCAAAGGACAAGTGGTGATGATATGGATTTTTCCTGCCTTAAAGTCGGCTAACATCCTTAGGTAATCCCTTTCGTAATAAATCTCCAGAGGTAGCCCTGTTTTTTTCTTTATTAACTCAATTAGGGGAAGATAATTTCCGATCAGCACCTCTTTTGGTAGGAGAGGAATTGGTGCAAATTTTATCGTTTCCGAAAGACAAAAACCTGGAGAAAAAATTACAAAAAAAAGAATCTTAAGTAGGAGAAGTTCCTTATAACGCATAGTCCCACCTCTACTTATTTAATAAAAGTGTTACTAATAGAATAATTTTAGTCTATTTACCTTTTTTTGTAAAGACTCACCTTCCAAACCATTTAGATAAACTCTGTCATATATTTTCTAACTCTCAAAGGAAGTTTGTTTCTCTGTGTTTCTAAGGAAATCCTCTCTGGAACAGCTATTTCCTTGAAAAATATCTTCCAATATTCTACGTATTCATCTCCGCAGGTATCTCATTGATAAAAACCTCATCCACCTAGAGAAGTTCTGGCCTCATCTGGGTGTATTAAAGAGAATGTTTCTTAGCTTATCGAGGATGTAAAACCTCTCCCTGGGAAACCGCCATAAAAAAGTGTTTGTAGAGGATGGGTAAAATGTGGTACTTGGGCTCAATAATAACAAAGAGCATTCCATCTTGACTTTCATGGAACCTCAAGATGCCTTTGTATCTGTGATTCTCTCTCCAAAACTCCCTCTCCACTTGATATAGCCTATGAGGATCCTGAGCGGTTAAATCCCTCCAAAATCTCTGTTCGAAAGCGTTTTTTTTATCACCCTAACCAGAGCTAACTCAATTTGAGCCTGATCACAGTGGTAATATATGTAGATCTTCTTGAATAGTTCCTCTGGTAAAACCACTTTTAAGTGATTGTAAAAATTCGAAGTGATCTCCAAAGAAGGATTTATTTCCTCCTGCAATAAGAAGATATTCTTTTTTCAATCTTTCGAAAAATCTTCCACGAAGGGTGATGAAGTATTTAGCTCGCTTGAGAGATATTCGAAGTCTTTTTAAGGTCTCAACGGGGATAGCTCTCCAAATCTTCTTGCCTGCAAGATCTTCTTTGCAGAGATTGGACCAATACCAGGGACTCTTATAAGCTCCTCATAGGTTGCCCTCGTTAGTTCAATTGGAAAGAAATCCAGATGTCTCAGGGCCCAGGCTAATTTTGGATCTATTTCCAGAGGAAGATTTTGTTCATCATCAAAAAGCTCCTCTAGCGAAAAGTTGTAAAAACGAGGAAGCCAATCTGCCTGATAAAGTCTGTGCTCCTAAAGAAGGGAGGCTCTTTTAGAGCTGGAAGATCACTATGATTGTTAACAGGTTATGAACTCCTTTTCTGGAGCATGTTTTTTAAGGCTTTCTTCCGTGGGCAACTCCAGATTTGAGCTCAATCTGTCCACAAGAAAAAAGGCCTTTTCAACAAGTTCCCTTGATGTGCCTGACAATATCTTGAGATGTATATAACCGTTGAAGAAATACTCATTTCTCAAGATTCTTAGTGTCTGAAGCATTAACTCCATGGTGTAGTCAGGATCACGATATATGCCAGAACTTAAAAAAGGCCTTCGATATAGTTCTTACGGTAAAACTCAAGAGTAATCTTGGCTAATTCTCTTGGGCTCAAAATGGCCCGGGGAACATCGTTATCTCTCCTGCATATACAATATTTACAGTTGTTTTGACAGATATTAGTCAAAAGTATCTTTAATAATGAGACACATCTTCCGTCTGCTGACCAGGTATGACAAATTCCACCAAGATGAGAGTTACCTATTCCGTAGGGATGGGTCTGTCTTTTTGCTGCTGAACTGCTGCAGGAATTATCATATCTTGCAGATTGGGTGAGAATTTTCCGACTCTTCTCTAACTTATTTTCCCTCATAATATTATTATATTAAACCTTATAGTCCATTCAACCGCCCTTTGGGCTTTAAAGTCTAAACATCAAGATAACCTCCCTAAGCATTGTAAATTTGAAACATCGCCTAAAAAGCATATGAATCAATCTCTCCTTTCAAACCCTTTTTCTTGTCTCAGACTGTCTTATGAGACAACGTGATCCTATCTCTTTACTATTAACACTGAGGCGTAAGGAGAATGAGTTGCAACGCTTACCGATAATCTCTCCAAAAGTAACCCAAAGGGGCTTCTCAAATATCCTTCTCTTAGGATTATAAGGTCAAAATCTCCTTCTATAGACTCTTTTATAATCTCCTCCTCCACGATACCTTCACGAAGCTTTACCTGAACTTCTTTAACTCCACCCTCAATTAGGTTTCTCCGCAATTCCTCGAGGATCTCTATCTCCTCTCTGTAAAGAAGATACAAAAGGTCTTTGAGATCAGATGTTTCAATATGTGGAACCTCTGTGGGAAACATTGTTGGAAGTGAAGCAACATATAAAATCTCCACTGATGAATCTGTGGCTAGAGCAATTCTCTTAGTAATATCAATAACATTCTCTGAATAGGGTAAATCCGTGTAAAGCAATATTTTCCTTACCTCGTCTTTTCCCCTTACGACAAGGGTATTTGTTGTCATATGTTTTACTATCTGAGTAGCATTGTCCCCGAGGTAAAATTGCGGTTTCAGAGGATCAAGAGGTCTTGAACCGATCACTAAGAGGTCTGAATCTTTAGCTCTCTTTAGAATCTCTTTGTAGGGAATTCCTTTTGCAAATTCAAAGTTTGGCTTTAAACCATGTTTCTTAAAAACCTCCAATCCTTCCTCGATGTATGTCTGACATACACCCTCTTCTTCACAGACAAAGACGGTAACTTCATCACTAAAGGCCTTTGCTACCTGTGCACCCAGCTTTATCGCAGGCAGATCAGTGGGAACGCAACTAACCGCAAGCATGGCCGCTCGCTTTGGCCTGGGTGTGACCACGATCTCTTTGAATCGTCTTTCAATTCTCTCTCTTAAAACCCCTCTTACTAAGAAGAACATAATTACCAAACTGAGAGTGCAAGCAGCACCAAACATCAAATATCCTGAGTAATCAGACCACATTTTATAAGCTAGATAAGCCTTTTGGATATGCTCTGGCTGTTGAAGAATCCAAGATTTCACAGCCTCTTTGTTGAGGTATAACCAGTGACTTAACTGAGCTTTTTCAGTGAGACCTGACACAGCCTTTGCCCAGGCTAAAAGATCCTTTTCATAGACTGCCCTGTTGTTCTCAGCAAGGTGTTTAAACACGACTGAAACCGCTGCAAGAAGCATAGTTATGGCAAAATAAAGTCTTATAATCATACCACGGGCATATTTAGTGGCTGTTGCTCCGATCTGTGCACCCATTGCTGCACCTAAGAGCATAATAATCGCTGCTACTAGCTCCACACGACCTTTTAAGGCATAGGTGAAAGCTCCATAGGCACCTGAAAACATAACTTCAAACAGGTCTGTACCTACAGCCACCTTGGTAGGAGTACCGATAATATACAACAGGGCAGGCATTCTGATGAAGCCTCCTCCAACTCCCAAAAAGCCTGCTACAAAACCTGTAACCACTCCCACTCCAACAATGACCCAAAGAGACATGTAAAGTCCCGAAACTTTGAGATCAATCATAGGTGGAATTTTCAGTCTTTGAAAAAATAGAGCTATTTGAGATGAATCACCTTCACGTGCCTCTCTCTTGAGAGGCCTTCTGGTAAGAGTAAAGTACTCGTATAACATATAAAGGCCTAATCCCAACAGTAAAAATATGTAAACAATACGCACTACAGGGCCTATTCGTCCGATCTTTTCAAGCCACATAATTAAGGTAGCGCCAAGCTCTATACCAATGGCTGTTCCAAGAATCATCAGAACACCAAGCTTTATATCCACGTGACCTAACTTTTTATGCTTAGCTGTGGCTACTATCGACTTTCCAGCAATATGAGCCATATCTGTTCCAATGGCATATGCCATTGGAAATCCCAGAACATTGAGAGCAGGCGTTACCATGAAGGCACCACCTATTCCAAAAAAACCACCTATGACCCCAACCGTAAAACCTAAAAGAATAAGGGCAAAGCCATTGACCTCTACACCTGAGATTGGCAAAAAGACATTCCATTCAAACATAAGAAAAGACCCCTCTATTTAATCATCAGGTCTTATCTTCTCCAATTCCCATCAACTTCATGACCAATTCAACCACAATGGCAATAGCTGCCCCACAGACTGCCATAGTGATAATTGTCACTATGGCAAATAGCAGACGATCGGTTTTGTGTAAATTAGTTGTCCATTCAATAAATTCCACAAGCATCAACTTAGATTATAGAAAGGAGACATTCTTGGTCAAGACTTGATTTTTTGTCTTAAGTTGAAAAAAATGGCGATTTATAAAATTTAATATATTATTTTATAAATTTTAAGTTCAGTTTCTCCAATTTTTAAACATAATCATTTTCTAAAATCATGCTCCGTCACCTAAATAGAGTATTTTCCCTGTTTGAAAGGCTAGATCTAAATTCTAGATTGAAGCTTTAAATTCACCGATATTGCACGACCTCCTTATGACCAACCTCCCTCCTACATAAGTTCAAAGTATTTTTATAGGGAAAAAGTTGTTAAAATTGAAAATCAATTGTTTAGCTTTTCACTAACACCATCTCCCATCAAAGCCATAAAAATGCTACAAAGTCTTTAAGCAATCAAAGATGCATCCCAAAAAAAGAAGTGGCCTTTAAACTACTATGGGTATAGTCATTTATCAAGCAGGAGTGGGGGGACCTATGAAGTAAGTTTTGGGCTTGGGAATGTATCATTTTTGGAGTGGATTTGTTATAAATTTAACGAGAATTCTCCTCAGTCTAAAATCCTATGGACTCATACATATCTCTTGCCTTCTCAACAGATTTCCCTTATACTTCCTCTATGGCTGAGCTTAAGACCTATGATCTCTATGCTAAGGCAATCCTCAAAGACCCTGAAAATCTTAAGGCCTTCCTTCAAGAGTTTCTTCCAAAGGACCTCCTTCCCCACTTAGATCTCTCTCAGCTCTCTCTGGTCCCTGAAGAACAAATCTCCCTTCCCAAAGAAAAACGCTTCCTTCCTGACATCATCGCCCAAGTCCCTCTCCTCGGAAAACCTCTTCAACTCTACATCCTCCTTGAACACAAATCCTATCAAGATCTCTCAGTTTACGCTCAAATCTTAAACTACATCTCCGCTCTCTTTGAAAAAGCCCTCAAAGAAGGCTCAAAACCTATTCCAGTGCTTCCCTTCATCTTCTATCA
>JANXDB010000009.1 GCA_025060015.1 Caldimicrobium sp.
TCGATAGTAGCTCTACAAATACCAGAAAAGCTTTGACTGTGGCTTCGATGCCAAAGGAGTTATGAAATTCGATGGCCTTTAGTCTGAAGGCCACTTCTTTTCTTTGGGATGCATCTTTGATGGCTTCAAGTCTTTGCAGCAATTTTAAGTCTTTGATGGGAGAAGGGGTTAGTGAGAAGCAAAACATAAAAGCATATTTGGAGATATCCTCAAGAAAAATAGTAGGCTTTGAGGCTTTGATCATAAAGTTGCTAGCTACTACCTAAAATTAAGTTTGATTCTGTTGATTGGCACATACCAAATCCAAAATCACCATTAATTGAACCAATATAAATCATCTATAGACCTTATGAAGACTTCGTATCACGAACAAGCATAGGACACAAATCTTGTTTTTTTAAAAAGAGATATTAAAATCATAATTTGATTTTTGGAGGGGTGCCCGAGTGGACGAAGGGGTGCGACTGGAAATCGCATGTACGGGGCACAACCTCGTACCGCGGGTTCGAATCCCGCCCCCTCCGTTTTTGGTTTTAGACAAGTGAAATAGTTAGTTTAACATCTATATATCACTAATTTCACCAAATTTTTATCTAAAACCAAATTTTTATCCAAACTGAAGCTTTCTCAATCTCACTAAACAATTGGCATGCTTAAAACTGATAAATTCATTTACATCAGTTTACTACGATTTCTTTAAAATTTATCATTCAGAGCTTTAAAAAACTTATCCCTAAATAGTTCTAATCCTTATCATATACCTATCAAATATTTTTGAATGTTGACAATAATAAAAGTATAGGTATCATCTGACTTAACCGGAGAGGATAAACCATGAACATCCTCGATTTCAAATTTCCCTATTTTTACAGTCAAAAAGAGATATTCGAATTGTTGAATAGTTCTCCTCAAGGGATCTCTCAAGAGGAGGCAATACAAAGATTAAGCCTATACGGATACAATGAAATTGAAGAAGAAAGAAGAATTCCAGTTCTTAAACTTTTACTATCTCAGTTTTTAAATATACTTGTTTTAATCCTCCTACTCGCCTCTTTGATATCTCTCTATCTTGGAGAGAAAATCGAAGCTCTGGCCATAATATCCATAATTTTGATAGCAGGACTTTTGGGATTTTTACAGGAATATCAGGCTGAGAGGTCTCTAAAGGCTCTTAAAAAGCTGATTTTACCTTTTACCAGGGTCATTAGAAATGGAAAGACTGTTGAGATACCTGTCAGAGAGGTAGTTCCAGGAGATATAGTGATTTTAGAAGCCGGTGATAAGGTGCCTGCAGACGCAAGGCTAATAGAAGCATCCGATTTGGCAGTAGACGAGGCCATACTGACAGGAGAGTCCTATCCTGTGGAAAAAAGCATAGCTCCACTTTTGGAAGAGGATTTACCACCTCACAGACAGACTAATATGGTTTTTATGGGCACCTCAGTTCTTAGAGGCAAAGCCAAAGCCATTGTCACCTCCACTGGGAAAAAAACTGAATTTGGTAAAATAGCCCTTCTTCTACAGAAGGTTGAAGAGAGAAAAACTCTTCTTCAAGTAAACTTAGAAAGAGCAAGTAAACAGTTAGGTTTCTACATTGTGATCTTAGCCTTTGGTATTGGATCTATAGGTATTCTCAAAGGACATCCTCTTTCAGAGATGTTCCTCTGGAGCGTAGCCCTAGCTGTGGCTATGATACCAGAGGCTTTACCCGCAGTCACAACTATTTCTCTTGCCTTAGGTGTTAAACGCATGGCTTTGAAAAAGGCTTTAATCAGAAGGCTATCGGCTGTTGAGACCCTCGGCTCGGTGACGATCATTTGCTCTGATAAAACTGGAACCTTAACCAAAAATGAAATGACTGTCAAAAGAATCTACTGCGATGATGTTGAGTTGGAAATAACAGGTGTGGGTTATGAACCAAAGGGTGAGATACTACCAACGAAAGATAACTTTGATTTAAGTTCTGAAACACTTCAACTGCTCCTCACGAATGCCCTCCTTTGCAATCACGCAGAGCTTCTCTACAACCCTGATGAAAATCACTGGTATATAAAGGGTGATCCTACAGAGGGAGCTCTTATTGTTCTTGGGGCTAAAGCTGGATTAAAAAAAGAGGCTCTCATGAGAAAGTATCCTCTGATATATGAAATTCCCTTTTCTTCCGAGAGGATGAAAATGACCACTGTGCACAGTATGGAAAATCAATGGATAGTCTTTTCCAAAGGAGCTTTAGAAAAGATCCTTGAAGCATCCAGATTCTTACTTCTGAACTTAGAGATTCATCCATTAACTGAGGAACTCAAAGAAAAAATTCACCTGAAAGCACAGGAATTTTATGAGAAAGGATTTAGAGTCTTGGCTATGGGCTATAAGACCATACCAAGGGATAGTTCCCTTGAAAAAGTAGAAGAGGACCTCATCTTCCTTGGCTTCGTTGGCATGATAGATCCAGCACGTGAAGAGGTAAAAGAAGCGATTAGACATTGTTACACAGCGGGGATCAAGCCCATCATGATAACAGGAGATCACAAGATCACTGCTACAGCCATAGGTAAAGAAATAGGCCTCTATAAAGGGGGACTAATACTAACGGGAGAGGATTTAAGAAGGTTGAAAGAAGATGATCTTCAGAAAAAGGTTACCGAGGTGGAGATCTTTGCCAGGGTTTTACCTGAGGACAAGTTGAAGATAGTAAGGGCTTTGCAAAGACAGGGACAAGTGGTGGCTATGACCGGGGATGGAGTGAATGATGCCCCTGCCCTGAAACAAGCTGATATAGGTATTGCCATGGGAATCACTGGGACTGAGGTAGCTAAAGAGGCAAGTGAGATGGTTCTTCTGGAGGAGAATTTCGTCACCATTGTGAAGGCCATTGAAGAGGGAAGGACAATCTTTGCCAATATAAGAAAGTTTCTTGTCTATCTCTTGACAGGAAACTTAGCCACTGTATTGGCTTTGACCATAGCTCTTATACTTGATTTTCCCCTTCCTCTTACGGCTTTACAGATACTCTTCATTAATCTCCTAATGGATGGAACACCGGCCATAGCTCTTGGTGTAGAGCCACCTGAACCAGGCATTATGAAAAGAGCCCCTCGCTCTCCAAAGGAGGGCATCTTGGATAGAGATAGTATCCTCTTCATCGCATCCATGGGATCTTTTATTGCCCTTTTGATCCTTACTCTTTATTATTTCTATCTTCAGAAAAACCCACACCTTGCCAATAGTGTATTTTTTGCGGGTATTATAACTTTCAGACTTGTCAACGCACTCAACTGTAGGTCACTAAGGGAGAGCTTTTTTAAACTGGGATTCTTCAGTAACAAATGGCTTATTCTAGCCTTGGGCACCTCCTTTCTGCTAATGCAGGCAGTCATGTACTCTCCACTAAGTGAGATCTTTTCCCTAAATCCCTTAGGCTGGAAGGACTGGCTCCTTCTGCTTTTGATAGCCTCTTTTATTCTCATAGTTGATGAAATTAAAAAGAATTTTTTTCAAAGAAATTAGCTTAATTTTTGTTGACTTTTTCCGATTATTCAATAAAATAAAACCAAATTATGTGTCATATACGACTACTTCTATTTTTTCTATTTGTAATACTCTATTTTGTCTCTCCCCTTTACAGTTACGAAGACTCTAAAGAGGTAAGATTTAATCTCTGGCCTCTATTGGTTTATTCCAATGATAAGGAAAAGGGAATAAAAAGATTAGAAATCTTTGGACCATTTGTAGCTCGGTATCACTTAGAGGAGGAAAACAGTACTTATGTCAGACCCTTCTACTCTAAAGTTCAAACACCAAGGGAGGACAAGGCCTTTTTTTTATCACCTTTGGGGCTATACCGTTCTGACAATGAAACCACAACCTACAAACTAATTCCCCTTGTCAATCGGAGAATTGAAAAGGTTCCCTCTGAAGACAAGGTTGGGTCCAAATGGGAGTTCTTTCCTGTATTTTTTGGTAAAACCGCTGACAATAAAACTTACGGGGGAATTTTCCCTATCTATGGCAAATTTAGAGAGCGTTTTGGAAGAGAAGAAATATCATTTTTCCTCTGGCCTATATACTCGAGGGTAACCTATGAGGAGTACACAGCTTACAACATTCTTTGGCCCATAGGTAGATTTGCCAAAGCTAATGATCCAAAGGAGGAGGCACTCTACGGAGGTTTTAAAATTTGGCCCTTTTATGGACATTTCAGAGAAGGAGCAGAGGAGAGAAAATTTGTGCTGTGGCCCTTTTACATAAGAAATACTTATAAAGATGACATAGGAAACTTCGAGGAGAAGTTCTGGATTTTTCCCTTTTACGGTAAAGAAAAAACAGAGAGTTATGAAAAAGTTGTTTACATCTGGCCATTTTATCAAAGAGTCTGTGCTCAAGATCCCTTTTATGAGCAAGTTGATGCCCCATGGCCCTTCTACAGGCATATCAAGGGGGAAAAAATTCATGGGAAAAGGTTTTGGCCCCTTTACGGCTATGTTAAAAAAGAAGAATCCTTTGATTCCTTCATCCTGTGGCCCCTTTACTTCTACAAAGAGGACAATTTCTCCAAAGGCAATCATACTTATTTGGAAATAGAACATCGTTTTTTATTGCTTTCAAAGTTTAACAAAATTCTCAAAAGAGATCGATTGATCCAACAGGAACTTCGCCTATGGCCTATTTATTTCAACTTTGAAAATCAGGAAACTCAGATTAGAGCTGATTACTTTCCAGCCATCTTACCGTTATATGACGAGGGCATGGAGAGAAATTACGGTGCTCTACTGAAGATCATTGAGAACTATCAAAAAGCAGATTACAGACTTATCAAAATCCTTTGGGGTCTCTATAGATATGAAAAAAAGGGACAAAGAGAGGTTCAGGAACTTGCCTTTATATTAAGAAGTGTAAAAGATGAAAACACCAGCTATGTGGAATTTTTTGAGGGGCTTTTTGGATTTGGTAAGATCGATAAGCACCCTGTTTTTAAAATCTTTTTTATGAATATTCTGCCAAGGAGAGAGGGAAACCTAAATGTGTCCAAAGATAGCCATCTATCCGGGGACCTTTGATCCAATTACCAATGGACATTTAGATCTAATTAAAAGAGCTCTTCAATTTTTTGATAGAATAATCTTAGCTATTGGCGAAAATCCTGCTAAAACTCCCCTTTTTACTACCGAAGAGAGACTTTTTATGGCCAAAAAAGCCCTCGAGGATCTTCAGCTCACTGACAGAGTAGAAGTAGAGAGTTTTTCAGGTTTATTGGTAGAATTTGCTAAAAAAAAGAGGGCCTGTGTCATTATTAGGGGACTGAGAGCAGTGTCTGATTTTGAATACGAAATGCAATTGGCACTTATGAATCGTAAACTTTCAAACTCTATAGACACCATCTTTCTCATGCCAAGCCTTAGGTATATCTTTCTCAGTTCCTCCATCATAAAAGAGGCTGCTAAATTCGGTGGACAGGTGGAAGACCTTGTTCCCAAAATAGTTGTGGAAAAACTCAAAGATAAATTCTCTTAATGATCAGAATTGTCTCAATTTTTCTATCGTGCTTGATACTTCACAGCACCTCAGCTAAGGCAGAATTTAAATTGTATTACGAAATATTCTACGGCCCTGTGAAATTGGGAGAAAGTCAAATTTCAATTGATAACAAAAAATATGTAGCTGAGGCCAGAACAACGGGTATTGGAAACACTATTTATCCCTATTTTGCAAAATGGACCACGGAGATCAATGCCCATGGATATCCAATTAAAAGTCACATCTTTTCAAAAGATCGCTTTAAAGAGAGAGAAAAAATCATTGCCTTTGATCCTCAACAAAAAACAGTGCATCTACAGAAACTCCTGCCAAAGAGAAAAACGAAAACCATTCTTCTTCCCTTTCCACTGTATGACGAGCTTACTGCCTTTGTATCCTCTTGGTACTTGAATTTCAACAACACCTCAGTTCACGAATTACCACTATATATAGATGAAGAAAGACACATGGTTAAAATAAATTACAAAAGGAGTCTCTCCTGCACCTTTCATAACAAAACCTATTCATGCTTGGAAATACAGGCCCTCTTGCCTGATAAAAGTGAACTTTTAAGACGATCAAAAGAGGTTTTAATCCTCCTGTGGAAAGAGGAGAGTATTCCTTTGGAAATTAAAGGAGTAATCCCAATCTTTGGTAGTTTGACTGCCAGATTGAAAACCTATTCCAGGAATTAAAAGCGAATCTTTAAGAAGTCCTCCATCAGTTTTCTGACCTTTACAAAGGCCTCGTGACTGCCTCCTCTATCTGGATGTAATTCCAAAATCTTGGCCCTAAAGATCTTTAAAACCTCCCTTTTTGACAGAGAGAGTAACTTGTCTACGGATATATTTAAATTCCGAGATACTTCCAGGTAAAGACTCTCTTCGAAGACATGGTAACTCCTTGGCACCCTGGTCCTAGGTATGGCATCAAAATAGAACCACACATAGCGAGAAAGATAGGAAGAGAGAACTTTATCGCTAGATAGATCCATAAAATACTGAGGATCTTCAGCGATCTTACAGAGACCTTCCATAAAGAATGTATCCCTCTCTTCAGGACTTGAAGCTTTCCCCAAAGAAAAGATAGATAGAAGGTAACGAGACTTTTCCCTAAAGGTAAGACGATCCTCCATGTCCCAAATCATGTTTTCTATTTCATCTCGAGACTTAAAAAGTAACCTCTCAAAAAAGGGATATTTTTGTTGTATGAGCCTTTTGGGATCACGGTGATCTAGTTTAATTGCTATTAACCTTATTCTGTCAAACCAATGTATGTCATCAAGATTGAAGTCTCTTCTGTTAGTGTTTTTTGGTTGTCTTTTAGATAGAGAGAATCTCACCCATTTCTGAGCTTCTGGATTTAAAAATCGAAGGAAAAGTTCCTCCAACTGGAATTGATCAGTTTTTTTGCCAATCTTTGCCAATTCATCTTCTAAATCAATAGAAAAGGCAACTTCACTGTAATAGGTGATAAAATTAGCTGGATTTGAGCCTAAATCAAAAAGGACTCTACTTTTATAGAATGGCGCCTCATAATAGGACTCATTGATTCTATAGACGTAACCAATGGGTGTAATTTTACGACTAATATACATAAGGGGGGCAGGAGCCCCACCTCTCCCCTAAATTTCTCTCACTTCAATAGACCCGGTAGGGCAAACCTCTACACAGGTCATACATCCAAGACAATCTTCAGGTCTTGATATGACAGGCTTATCATCTGAACCTTTGTCATAGACCTGAGCTGGACAGGACTCAATACAGGAACCACAGGCATCACAGGTGTCATAATTAACCGTGATTTCAAACATATCACACCTCCTCCTTTATTTGTTTTTAAAATCAACTGCTTGCTTCAAAAAATTCTCAGCCCAGTATTTTACACTAAAAGTATGAATATGGGTATACCCTGCAAAAACATTCTTATAAATAATTCCATCCACTCCGGCTTTAAAGCCATAGCCCTTTTCAAGTTGAAGGACAAAACTCATCTTATGACCATCTCTAACCTCTGATGGATAAGAATAGTGAAATTCATGGCCTTTAATTATGGTGTCCTTTTCATGATAAGGATTTGGGGTTTGAACCTTTGCAATAACATAGCCATGACCACGGGGGCTTTGATCAACTTTGAACTTAATCGGTAAAACTCCAGTCATGGGATATCTTTTTCCATGCCATTCTATTTCTTCACCCAAATAAATTAGACCTCCGCATTCGGCATAGATTGGCATCCCATTCTCAGCTGCAGTTTTCACATCACCTCTCAGGCTCTTATTCTCTGCCAGGATCTCAGCCTGAACCTCAGGGAAACCTCCACCGATGTAAAGGGCTGATACAGAAGGTAAAGCCCGCTCCTTCAATGAGTCTATAAAGATTAAGTTTGCTCCTAATTGAGATAGAGCCTCCAAATTTTCAGGATAGTAAAATTGAAAAGCAGGATCATAAAAGACGCCAACATCGACATCATATCTTGGCTCTGTTTTGTAATGGAAAATAGGAATGGATAGTTGGGGAACGTTTTTAGCAATATCTATAACAGCATCTAGATTTATGTTCTCCCTCAACTTCTCCACTAACTCGCTGATAAAATCAAGACCTCTCTCCCAGGAAGTTATTAGCCCTAAGTGCCTCTCTTTTACCGTTTCTCTTAACCTGGGGATTACACCCAAAACAGGAACATCAGTATACTTCTCTATTGCAGACCTTATGAGGTTTTCATGTCTGCTTCTTGCTATATGGTTTAAAATGACTCCCTTAATGAGGACCTCCAAATCAAAATCAACAAAACCTTTTACCAAGGCAGCCATACTGCGGGTGGCTTTTGTGCAATCCACAACAAGTATGACAGGGGTCCTTAAAAGTTTTGCAAGACTTGCAGTGCTGCAACTTCCCTCTACATCCACACCATCAAAAAGCCCTCTATTACCCTCAATAATAGCTATATCTGAATTGAGAGACCCCCTGTACAGGGAATAAAGATTGTGATCCTCGTCAAAAAGAAATAGATCTAGGTTGCGACATGGCATTGTGGCAACCTTTGAAAGCCAACCAGCATCTATGTAATCCGGACCCTTCTTAAAGGGAGAAACCCTAAGGCCTCTGTCGTGAAGTAACTTGATAAGACCTAAAGTAAAAATCGTTTTTCCAGAGGCTCCTCGTGGAGCAGATATCATTAGACGCGGAACATTGTAATGCACAATCATATCTGTTACTTTAAAACAGCTTTTCAATAAGGAAAGGGGCTGAGAATAAAATCTCAGCCCCTTGAGGATCTTTAGCCTCTAGTTTTAACAGCTAAATTCTTTGATTCATACACAGAGAGAGTGATTTTATAAAGGACTGTTATTATGAGCAATCCGAGGGACCATACACCCGTGGCTATCATTATCTCAGGAATGGTTGGTTTATAAGGTGTGACTGTCTCGAATACATTTGGGGTGAATCCTCCAACCATGAGAGCTACACCTTTTTCAATCCAAACAGATAAAAAGATAGAAATGGCTCCCAAAGTTAGTGTAGTTTCGCTTCTTCTCAGGGAAGGAATCAATAGAAGGACTAAGCCAACAATTCCGAGAATCATGGAAGCCCACATTACAGGCACCCACTCCCTATGACCCTCGTAACCGAAAAATAGATACAGAAAAGGTGCCATGTGAGAGTGAATACCACTGTAGAAGGCTGTAAAGACTTCAAAGAAGAGGAATAGCAGATTTATGATAAAGGCATAGATTACGATTTTGCTGATAGTTTGAATAGCTTTGTCTCCTACATTAAAATTGGCAATTTTTTTAAGTAAAAGGGCAATGACAATCAAGAGGGCTGGACCTGCTGAAAAGGCTGAGGCTAAAAACCGAGGAGCCATAATAGCAGTCAACCAATAATGCCTTCCAGGGAGGCCTTGTAGTAAGAAGGCGGTTACGATGTGAATGGAAGGACCCCACAGAATTGCCCAGTATATAAAGGGCTTAAGCCAAGAGGGATACTTAGTCCCTTTATACTCTGAGTGCAACACCATCCAGCCACAAAGAAGGTTAAGAAATAAATAAGTTGATAGAACGGTTAGATCCCAGAATATCAAGGAATTTGGTGTGGGGTTTAGTATTACATACAATACCCTTGTTGGCTGTCCCATAACTACGAAAACGGAAAGCATTGCTATGATAACGGCACCAACGGCTAAAAACTCTGCTAAAACTGTTATCTTTCCAAATTCCTTATAGTTGTGAAAATAGTATGGAAGAACAATCATAACAGCTGAGGCAGCTACACCTACGAAGAAAGCCAGCTGGCCAATGTGGAAACCCCAGGTCAGATCACGATGAAGACCCGTAAGCATCCCAGCGCCATGATGGTGCTCTTGTAGCCAAAAATAAAAGGCTAGCCCTATAAAACTAACTAAGAGTAGTAGCCACAGCCAATACCATACTCCTCCTCTCAATGCCTTTTCAACCATTATACTACCTCCACCTTATATTATGTAAAAAACCTTCGGGTTAGTTCCAAGCTCTGGTTTTCTGACCAAGATGATGTTTTCTGCAATCACTTTTCTAACCTCAGAATTTTCATCAAGTAGGTTACCAAAAAAAATCTTCCCCTTAGATGCCTCTACACAGTATGGCACTAATCCTTCGTCAAGCCTGTGATAACAAAATATACACTTCTCCACTACTCCAAGGCTTCTGGTGGGAAATTCTGGATTTACCGATCTCAGGTATTCTCTTGGTGGATAAAAGTTGTAATTCCTGGCTCCATAAGGACAAGCTGCCATACAGAATTTACATCCGATGCACCTGTGCATGTCTTGCATAACAATGCCATCCTTTCTTTTAAAAGTGGCCTTAACAGGACATACTCTCACACACGGTGGATTGTCACAGTGATTGCACAGTAACAAAAATGGTCTCTTTTTAATTTCATCGCCTATGTATTTGGTCTCCGCCGTAGGGAAACCCCTTACAAAGGTATCTTTCCATATCCATTTGACTTCTCTAATTTTATCTGGTATGTCTGGCACATTGTGAGCCCTATGACAAGCAAGAATAACACTATTAAAATCCTCTTCAGTTTGAAAAGCTCTTGTATTAATAACCATGGCCCACTTAACCTTCTCTGAAGAGGAAGTATCCATCTTTTTCAACAATTCTGAACCTCTTCCCACGATTACCCCACCAGTGAGACTAAGAAAAGTGCCTGCTATACCATAACTTGTTATTTTCAGAAAGTCTCTTCTTTTCATGCTCATTTTTTCTCCTCCTTAACAGAGATATGACAATTGAAGCAATCTAAGTTGACTCCAGTAAATTGATGACATCTATCACAGAAGTTATGATAATCATTATGACACTTCAAACAGGTCCTTTGTAAGCTCATTACATAAATTTTTCCATCAGGAGATTTATAATTAACTTCCATCTTTCTGATTTTTTTATCTCTCCACTCATCAAGAAGTTTCATATGATACCCTCTCATGTACTTGGTATCTGCAACGCATCTTTCACTCATGGCAGCCTCATCAGGACCAGCCTCACTTACATGACAGGTGGTGCACATGCGTGCTTGACCAACATGGGGATCAGAAGGAGGCAAAGCTTTAAGATTGGTAAGGTTTAGCCAGATGGGTGTGGTAAGAAATAGAACCAAAATTAAAATACCAGGGATGACTTTGTCAACATTGTACATAACTAAACCTCCTCTTCCATACCTTTTAATGGTCTGTATCTTAAGTCAGTGGTCCTTTTCTTTTCGCCTTCCATTATCAGGGCGTTGCCCACCAGCTCATGAACTCCTGCCACTTCAACCCCAGGCACCCAATATTTCATAAGAGTAGGAAGAACCGCTCTATCTATAGCACATATGCAGGAAAGAGTGTTTACTCCGTAGTTTTTGTGAACGAACTCTACTGCATTAGCACGGGGAAAACCTCCCCTCATTCTCATCTCCATGTATTCATCAGCATTTAGTCCTGAACCACTTCCACAACAGAAGGTCTTCTCACGAATGGTATTCTCCGGCATCTCTACAAAGTTGTTACAAACATTTTTTATAATAAATCTTGGCTCTTCGAAGATACCCATGCCCCTAGAGGTATTGCAGGAGTCATGGAAGGTTATCACAAGGTGGTCATTGCGTGAGGGGTCAATATTTAACTTACCATGGGCTATTAGGTCCGCTGTAAACTCACAGATGTGGACAGCCTTATGATCTCTTGCGTGATCAAAGACGGTTCCTGTGATGGGTGATTTGGGAACTTCCAGATAGTCAAAGGGACCAAACCAAGTATTGTGATACTGGTGCCAAACCCTCCACATATGCCCACATTCACCGCCTATTATCCATTTGACTTTGAGTCTCTTTGCCTCTTCGTAGATCTTTCCATGTAATTTTTTAGCTAACTCCAAGGTATTAAAAAATCCAAAGTTACCTCCTTCAGAGGCATAGGTGCTTATGGTGTAATCAAGTCCAATGTGGTGAAAGAGTAAGACATAACCCATGAAGGTGTATATTCCAGGTTCTGCAAAGAAGTCAGCCGAGGGGGTTACAAAGAGAACCTCTGCACCCTTTTTGTTAATGGGGACCTCAATATTGAGACCAGTAATTTCTGCGATATCACCCAACAGAAATTCGATATTTTCCTTTATAGTATGTGGTTGAAGTCCGATGTGATTACCGATGAAATGGGAGAATCTGACGGGTTTCATAGCCCAGTCAAGGGCTATACCGAGCTCGTGTAGAATCTCTCTCATAATGATAGTAACCTCTGCGGTATCAATCCCATAGGGACAAAAGACTGAGCACCTTCTACACTCCGTACACTGATAAAAATAGTAATACCACTCTTTAATAACCTCTTCAGTCAGAGGCCTTGCCCCAGCAAGGCGACCAAAGAGCTTACCGAAAAAGGAAAATTCTCCCTTTATGATGGATCTAATTAGCTCTGCCCTAAGAACGGGCATATTCTTGGGATCACCAGATCCTAAGAAATAATGGCACTTATCTGCACAGGCTCCACACCTAACACAGATATCCATAAAGAGTTTGAAAGATCTAAAACGTTCCATACGATCCCTAATAGCCTTCAAAATCCTCTCCTTCCAATCCTCCGGAAGAGGCCATTTTTCATCGTAGGGTTGCCATTTCCCAAGATGGGGCTTCCCTAAATCCTCCATTACCTGAGGTTCAACGGCATAGAGGTATCTACCTGCTTTGAACTCTGGCTTTACATCCATCCATGGTTGAGCGGGCATTTTATGTAAATTTACATCCTTAATTAAATCTTCAGGTTTAGGCAATTTACTCATCGTCTACCCCTCCTCTAAGTTTGCTTTTGAGCTTCCTTTACCCATTCCTCATCTATGGGCATTCCTGCCTCTTCCATAACATCTCTGAATTTCTCCTGCCACTCAGCATAGGTGGTGTATTTCACAGGATAATCCCAAGGATTAACATGACGCTTCATGCGGTTATCATTGGCCATGTTTCTTGTGGGACTGAAAAATACCCCTATCATGTGTACTAATTTACTGAAAGGAAAATACATGGCTAAAGAACTCACCAAGAAGAGGTGCACATAAAAGAGAACACCTAATGGAGCCTCAGGGATGATAGGTTTAAATGTCGCGAGTTTAATTGCATAGTGTTTTATAGCAAAGATATCAGGTTTTATAATGACTCTCATGAGAATACCTGTGATTACAATGCTGATAATGAGAAGCAGTGGAAAATAGTCTGAGGCATAAGAGATGTAGTTCACCTTGGCATCAAAAAGCCTTCTTAATAGCAAAAAGGACAATCCCAATAGGATTAATAGGTCAGAAAGATAAAGGGTGGGAAAACTAATTTGAAAGAAACCATCCACCTTCTCAAGGATATTTACGAATTCCGGAACGGGATAAACAAAAAATCTCAAATGTCTAAGAATTATAATTAAAAAACCCAGATGGAAGAGCATTGCTCCCAGCCATAAAAACTTAGCTGATCCATAGATAAGCTTTTTGCCCTCCAAGTCTGCTCTTAAATTTCTAAAGAGACTTCTGAAGAGAAAGACCTCAAAGAACATCCTCAAGCCTACCTCAAAAGTTGAAGCCGGTGATTCTAATCTGCTTCTCTTGATCCAGGGCAAACTTTTTTGTTGGCCACAGGTAGTAGGGATTTTGAAAGGTTGTGGAGACCGCGCCCAATTAACCATCCGATAAATCAATCCAATAATGAAAACTGCCAGTGCGCCATAGGGTATTATCACCCCGAAGAGAAATTTGAGACCAAGGACACCTACCCCTATCATAGGAATTAAGATAAGCGCAGCAATGATCAAGAGACTAAAGAAAAAATCGTTATACCTACTATTCATAAGCACCTCTCCTCTATTGATGTTTTTCTTGGTAGCTTTGATCAAGCAATCCTGCTCTTTTTAATAGCAAGTAGTGATTTCTTTTCCACTCTTCTATCTTTAAGTCGTAGATCCTTTCACGGTACTTTAGGTAGTAATCTCCAACCCGTAAGAGAAGGGCTGAAAGAAGGTCTTCAAATTCTAAGATGGCGTTTATTCCGTATCTCTGCACTATTTCTTCACCCCAATGTTCTCGAATCAAAGCCTTGAGATCTATCAGAAAACTCAGGGCCAGAGAAAGGCTACCTTCTTGAGTAGCTCTAAGCTGAGCTAATTTTTCCAGATATGGATCAATAAAGCTAAAATTCAGTTCTTCACTTAAAAAATCTAAAATACCCTTAAAACATTCCTCTACATGAAAAGCAAAAGGGTTTTGAAAGGGATCAGCGCCCTTTTTTAGGTAGGTCTTTGACTCGCCGTATTTGGACCAGTAGAGATCAATCCAACGCTGGAATATATCGTCCTTATGATCCTGAAAGAATTCACCTAAAACTAATTTCAAGCCCCCCTCCTGTTGAGATTTTTAATTATATGAAAAGAAACTAAATGTCAAGATAAATTTTTTGTTAATTTTGCTTTTTAAATAACCTTTAAGTCCTAAAATGAATATTATTAAAACCCTTTTAGAGAATTTTCTTTATAAAGTTTTATTTAAAGAGTTTTAACAAATTTTTCAGTTTGTTATCTTTTTCTGAGGGTGAAAGCTTTGCCTGTTCTAGAAGAAATTCCAATTCTCTGATGGTGTTTTCATAAACCCTTGAATTTATCTTGTAGGGATACCCATCCTTTCCGCCATGGGCATAGGAGTAATGCACAGGGTCCTTTCTGCAAGCTTTTACATCATAAATTAGTTCAGCTGTAAGGGTTAAAGCCCGAAGACCTTTGGCACCAAGCCCAGGAGTCAATAGGAGATCAGTGAAATTATTAGGATTACTCTGATAGGTCTTTTCAAGAATCTTAGGTAGGACTTCATAAGAAAAATCATTATCACTTAAGGAGTGTTCCCTCTTTAAACGAAATTTATGCTCAGCTTTTACCTCCTTCAAGATCTTAAACATGGGCTCTTTAAGCAAGGAAAGCACACCTTTTCTTGCCATCTCGCTTTCCTTTGCTGTCAGGTTTAAAACCTCTGCTTTCTTGACAGGAGAGGCTATTCCTTCATGGGGATCAGCAAAAAAGTCTTCAACCTTTGGTCCAAACCAGTGATATCTTCGAGCATAGGAGGTTTTATCATCCATCCCCTGCTGGATAACAGCCCAGTCTCCCTTTTCTGTAAAGATAAAGAGATGAAAATACAGTGAAAAGCCATCCTGTAAGGCATTGTTGTCTATGCGGGCAACTAATCTACTAAGGGTTATCATATTTTGGATTTCTGTCTTTAATGAAGCCCTTTCACCCCATTTTTCAATTTCTGCAGGCGTAGAAAGAGCCTGAGATCCCTTACCACCACAAATAAAAATTCCCCAATCCTTTGCCTCAGGCTCAAGGGCCTTTTTAATTGCTCCACCTACGGTAGTTGTCAATCCAGAGGAGTGCCAATCAAAACCAAGTAAGCATCCCAGGGCTTGAAACCAAAAGGGATCCGCAAGTCTCCTCAACAATTCCCTTCTTCCAAACTCTCTGAGCATAACCAGTAAAATTGCTCTACTCAGGCGGATCATCTTTTTAAAAAGCCATGGGGGACATTTACCATAATGTAATGGAAGATCTACGGTGCTCTTTGATATCATCATAATCTTTTCTCTAAAGCTCGATCAATGTCGTTAAGAATAGCTTCACAGATCTTTTCAGGCTGAGATGACTCTCTAATGGGTCTCCCTACAACTAAATAATCTGCACCTTTTAATATAGCCTCATAAGGAGTTGCCACTCTAAGCTGATCATCTTTTGGGCTCTCTTCCATCCTTATTCCTGGAACAATGGTTAGGAGATGAGGTAACGCCCCTTTAATTCGCTCAACTTCCTTAGCAGAGGTCACAATACCATCACAATTTGTGACCGAGGCAAGAAGAGCCATTTTAAATGCCAATTCATCTATCTGAGTTGCAAGCTCGCCATTAAAACCAAGCTCCAAAAGATCAGCTCTATCTAAAGAGGTTAGAATTGTAACTCCCAAGATCTTTAGGCCTCCATGAGATGCCTTTACTGCCTCCTCTAAAGCTCTTCTGCCGGAGAGGACATGAATCGTCAAGAAGTCTACTCCAAGATTAGATAGGGCTTTTACAGCACCAGAAATAGTGTTTGGAATGTCGTGAAGCTTTAGATCAAGAAAAATCTTAGCAGAACTGATCCTCCTGATATCTTCAACCGTTCTAGGTCCATACTTGGAGTAGAGTTCCAAACCTACCTTGAAAACTCCAATAAAGGGGTTTAATCTTTCAACCCAATATAGAGTTTGATCTAAATCAGGAAAGTCCAGAGGAAAAATGAGTCTATCCTTGGCTTTCATTATAATCAAGCTCCCTTATACTATCTAAGAATTCATCTAAATCCTTGAAGTCTCTGTATACCGAGGCAAAACGAATATAGGCTACTTTGTCCCAACTTTTTAAGGCTGCCATAACTTTTTCTCCGATGTAACTTGCAGGAACTTCCCTTTCACCTCTCTGAATTAAGTCAAGCTCAAGCTCATGAATAAAGTTTTTAATCGTCTCTTCGGCAATGGGTCTTTTATGACAGGCCTTTCTTATGCCCGTTAAGAGCTTCTTCCTGTTATATGGCTCTCTACGCCCATCCTTCTTCACAATCATTATGTCTAGTTCAAGCTTTTCATAGGTGGTAAATCTATAACCACACTTGACACACTCTCTCCTTCTTCTTATGGAGAATCCATCTTCTATACTGCGAGAATCTATAACCCTTGTCTCAATCTCCCTGCACTTTGGACACTTCATTTAATCGTCCTGAAGAAAGGGATTAAAAAGCCTTTCATGTTTAATGGTTGAGGTAGGACTTGGTCCATAGTCATGGCCAGGATAGATGACTGTCTCTTCAGGTAATGTAAAAAGCCTTTCCCTTATTGATCTAAGAAGAACTCTAAAATCTCCCCCGGGCAGATCTGCTCTTCCAATACCCTCCACAAAGAGGGTATCACCTGTGAAAAGAAGGCCGTCCCTCTCAGCATAGAAACAGATAGAACCTGGAGAATGACCAGGGGTATGAATCACCCTTAAATGGTTATTACCAATCATTAGGACATCTCCCTCCTTCAAATGCCCATCAGGCTTTGGATTCTCTGGAAAACCCCAAAGACGAAAGGTTTGAAAATTCTCTCTCATCTGAAAAAATTCGGCATCCTTTTCATGAAGCAAGAAAGGTATCTGGAGATTCTTCCTTAAAAGCTCTGCACCGAGGATGTGATCAGGGTGAGCATGGGTTCCTAAAATAAACTTGGGAACCAAACCCAGGTGTTCAAGTTTGTGAAGGATCCGAAGATCCTCATCCCCTGGATCTATAACCAAGGCCTCCTTTGTGACTTCATCATATACTATATAGCAACATACCTGTAAAGGACCGACAATCAGGGTCTCAACCTTCATTGCTTTTATCCCCTTGCTCTAAGTATAAGCTCTTTCATCTCTCTTACTGCCTCTTTCATGCCAACCATGATGGATCTTCCGATTATACTGTGACCGATACTAAACTCTTCAACTTCTGGTATGGCTGCAACGGGACCTATGTTTTCATAATTTAAACCATGACCTGCATGAACGATAAATCCCAAGTCTCTGGCAAGGTGGGATGCCCTTTCTAATCTTGCCAGTTCCTCTATTACCTCCTCTTCCCCCTTAGCCTCTGCATATTTACCCGTGTGCAATTCCACAATCTGAGCTCCTGTTTTCTTTGCTAACTCCAGAACTTTTTCCTCTGGATTGAGAAAAAGGCTTACCTTTATGCCAACTCTGTTTAGTTCTTTTACCGCTTTCTTTATCTCCTCTACCCTTCCCTCAAGTTCCAGACCACCCTCGGTGGTAATCTCCTCTACCCTTTCTGGAACAAGGGTCACCTGATATGGTCTAATCTCTTTAGCAAATTTGATTAACTCTGGTGTATTTGCCATCTCAAGAATTAACTTCGTTTTTGTAATCTCTCTAATTATCTTGACATCCCTTTCATTAATGTGTCTCCTATCAAGTCTTAGATGCACTACGATACCATCTGCCCCTCCTAATTCAGCAAGCACTGCGGCATGAACTGGATCGGGATAATAGGTCTTTCTTGCCTCTCTAACAGTGGCCACATGATCTACATTTACTGCAAGCTTTGCTGGCATAAATTCCCTCCTTTGTAAAAACTTTATAAGCTCTTCATCAGGGAAGATTCCCCTTATCAAATCTATTTCATTTTTCAACATAAGCCATGGACTATAAAGACCTCTTTCATGATCATACCCCAAGAGATGTAACAACCCGTGAACTGTTAAAGCTAAAAGGTAGGCTTCAAAAGAGAGATTGTATACCTTAGATTCCTCCTCAGCCCTTTCAACGGAAATTATAATCTCACCAAGATACTTAGATCTATCATCACTTTTAAAGGCTAGAACATTGGTAGGATAATCCCTGTTGAGGAAAAATCTGTTATATTCTCTGATTTTGGCATCAGAGGTAAAGACAATGGTAAAACCCCTCTCAGGTATTTTCAATATCTCAAAGGCCCTTTTGAGACTACTTCTTAATGTATTTATTTTATCCCGTGAAAGAGGCTCAAAGTCCAGAAATTGGATCTCTATTTTCATAAAGAATAAACCTTTCTTGCGAATATCAGATAGCCAGTATGCGCAATCATCATATCTTCTGGCCTTAATCTATCTGGGTTGGTTTTATAAGGTCTCAGAAGAATTTCTAAGACCTCTAAATCCACAAAGGGAAGTTTTTGCATTGCCTCAATGAGAAGTGACACCTGATTAGTGGTTGGCACGAGGAAACCTATGGGATGTCCCCCTTTGAGAGATTTATAGGCTGCTGGCAAAAGATCCCAAGGCTCTCTAACATCAATGAAAATAGCATCAACTTCTCTCTCCTCAAAAAAATCCTTCACCTCTTTGTGATGAAAGATGACTCTATCCACAAGGCCAAGCCTTTCCAAATTTCTCTTTGCTAAGTTGATAAATCCCTCTTCCCTTTCGTAGGAAATAACCTTTCCCCTTTCACCCACAAAGTAAGCAAGTGAAGTGGTAAGTGCTCCTGAACCACAGCCACACTCCAAGATTACCTTCCCCTCTCCCACCTCAAGCTTCAAGAGAATTAAACCGATGTCTTTGGGATAGATGATCTGAGTCTTTCGCTCTATCTTCATTAGAAAATCACAGACTGTTGGTTTTAGAATGTAAAAGAACCTTCCTCTTTTCCCTTGAACACTATCCCCATAAACTCTTCCCACAAGTTCTGATAGGTCTACAGAGTCCTTATGTGTATGAAAGATGCCTTCTTTTATCTTGATTAGATAGCGTTTTCCCTCAGAAAAGAGAATCACATAATCACCGATCTTAAGTGGCATAAAAACTTAGCTTTCCAAAAAAACCTTGAAGGCCTTGTATGTCATGTAAAGATCACCCTTATGAAGGATTTCAAAGGGAGAATGCATCGACAACAAGGGTGGTCCTATGTCAACAATGTCCATCCCATAAGAGGCAAAGTATTTAGATACTGTTCCCCCACCTCCCTCATCAACTTTGCCCATGGAGCAAACTTGATAGACAACATCCTTCTTTTCGAAGAGATCTCTTAAGTAGCCCATATACTCCGCATGAGCCTCGTTAGCCATGTATTTTCCACCATGACCAGTGTATCTGCTAATTACTACCCCATAACCAACTTTAGCATCATTTAATTTATCATGAACTTCAAGGTAGTTGGGATCTATACCTGCTGTTACATCTGCAGAAAGTGCCTTGGTATGATGCATGATTTCAAAGAAGTTATCAGGTGTAGGCGGCAGACCTTGCGCTTTGATTAATCTATAGATCAGCTTTTCAAAAATTCTGCTTTTTGCACTGGTATTACCCTCAGATCCGATCTCCTCTCTGTCCATGAATAAAACCAGAGTGGTATAAGAAGGCGCAGTAACCTCAAGAAAGGCTCTAAAACTGGTAAAGGCACAAACCCTGTCATCCTGGCCATAACCACCGATAAAAGCCTCATCCAATCCCACGAATTTGGCCTGGCCCGCAGGGACAGCAAAAATTTCTGCTGAGACAAAATCAGCCTCAGTAATTCCATATCTATCTTCAAGAATTTTGAGAATTCTTTTCTTTACTCTCTCTTTCTCTTCTTTTTTGCCTTTGGCTTTTTTTTCAAAAGGAATCCCCCCAAAGAGGATGTTCAAATTCTCTGCAGGGATTGCCTCTGATAACTTCTTTTCCTCCTGTTTTTTTCTTCCTAAGTGAGGAAGAAGATCGCAAATGGTAAACACTGGCTCGTTATCCTCTTCCCCTATTCTGATCTTTACCGAGGATCCATCCCTTTTAACAACAATTCCATGAAGAGCAAGAGGCATAGCAACCCAGTGATACTTCTTAATTCCACCATAATAGTGGGTTTTAAGAAAAGATAAATCCATCTCTTCAAAAAGAGGATGTAGCTTTAAATCAAGCCTAGGGGTGTCGATATGGCTAACAATGATCTTTATTCCTTCAGTGAGAGGTTTTGTCCCACTTTTCCAACAGGCGAGAAATTTATTTCTATAAGTGAAGAATCCCTGCTTTGGATTCAATTCATCAAATCCTCTTTTCTTTAATTCATCGACAAAATTCTCTACACACACTCTTTCGGTCTTTACTGTGGTTAGGAATCTGACATAGTCCTTTGAGAGAGAATCTACTCTCTCCACTTCCTCCTCTTTGAGTAAGTCAAAGACATGCTCGTTTTTCATTGATGTCCTCCTGATATATTAATTTTACCCTTTGATAATGATCTTAATATCAAATGCCATTATAACGCTGAAAAGTCATACCTTCAAGAGAATTCACCGATAAAGGCCTAGAAAAGGAGATCTTTGCTCTTAGTATTTATCGAAATCCCTCACGTGGTCAAGCCTTAATACACCAAGATGATTTTTAAGCAAAATAAAGAGAGAATCGTTTTTTAGCAGAATTTTTGGTTCCTTGGCTTCCATGAACTCTACTCTCTTGTTCTTTCCTATGAAACCAACCCTTCTCTCTGTAGCATAAAAAATTCCAACATCCGGGGAGCATTCGATCTCTCTTAAAATATCTCTGTGTTTATGATGCAAGAAAATGTCTCGTTTGTCCGTGTCTAACCCAAGGATAAGTTTTCCGCTAACCATATACAAAATATTTCCACTTTCACAGAGGTCAACAATAGGCTCTTTGGTTGTAAAGATTTTTTCTGCTACCCCTTGCCCTCCTTTTTCCATTAACCTGTAGACCTCATATTCCCCTTTTGACCTTTCTGATAATAGGACATACAGCCGATCCTTTTCGCCTTTAAAAAGCTTACCTTCCTCAGTAGGCAGCTCAATTAAAGGCACAAATCTCAAAGGCGCATCTCTATTGTATACCAGGTATCCAAGAGCTTTACGAGATATTAGTAAAAACTCTCCCGCTAAAAAGATAAAATCTTCAAATTCCCTATCAAGGGTAAAGATCACTCTTCGTAAGGGATTAAAGAGGTACTTTCTCTTAAAACCCAACCAAGGCTCACCTGATTCATCTACCCCAAAGGAGAGATTTTCCATTTGTGATATTTCTTTATTTGATGAAGGAACAAGCCAGTTGATCTTTATCTTAGAATTTTTAGGAAGTCGCAAGAGAGTCCCAGGTGGTAGGGGATAGTCTTTAGCCAAAAGAGGAAAGACCTGTCCTAACAGAAATATCATCATAACAAGAGGTAATATCATTTATGGTCCTCCAAAATCTCTAAGGTAGTCTCTCCTGCAGAGTAAAACTTACTCAGTAGACCTCCTACCTTGGGAATTCTATCCAAAAATTCACGAGCCAGGGTTTCCCTTGCTTCGCTCTTTATCTTTCTATCAGCATCAGAGACAACATCCAGTGACCTTAGGGCCAAGGCCTCCCATTTGGCCTCATTTCCTAATGCTGACTTCACATCCTCCAAGTATTGAAACACAGGCTCAATTACTGCTTCTCTGATCAGGGAACCAACTGACAGCGCTTTCTCTAATTTATCTAAAGGTAATTGGGTTTTTTCAGATAGCCAGTCAATCAGGGAACTCTCTAGCTCCTCCTTATGCCAATTTACGATCTTTTTTAATATCAATGGATCTTTGCCATCAACCAAAGGAGCTTCCCTTTTTAGATTTATTAAAATAGGATTCAAAGAGGGATATGTAGAATTAACATTTAACATCTGACCTGTCACTCTCTTGATCTTGCTCAAAAGAATAGCCTTGTTCTTTGCTAGGCTC
Source organism: Caldimicrobium sp. (assembly GCA_025060015.1). Classification (GTDB taxonomy): domain Bacteria; phylum Desulfobacterota; class Thermodesulfobacteria; order Thermodesulfobacteriales; family Thermodesulfobacteriaceae; genus Caldimicrobium. The sequence continues at coordinate 22,291 of JANXDB010000009.1, forward strand.
TCTCTTTTTCTCTTTTCTTCCTCTATTATTCTATGAAATATCTTTTTATTTTCACAACTGTCAACGATTATTTGATAATTAGCATCAAGAACTAAAGCATAGTCTTTCAAGTTTGTTCCATAATCTCTTCTAGTTTTGACTACATTATCAAAAAATTTAAGAGCACTATCACCGCAACCTCTATTTTTCAAATCTAACCTATATTCCTCAATTTTTTTGCTAATTTTTTGTTCTTCAAGGAAGAGATGCTCTCCAGTTGAAGGAGCAGATGGTCCATCAGGCTTTGGGCTATATAATCTACAGGGAATACATTTAGTCATTCTCTGCCAACGGACATCACCAGGTAAAGCTGAAACTCTATTCCATTCACAGGTGTTGTAATCGGGAAAGGGTCCATGAAATCTGTTGGCATTACAAAAACTCTGGGCCCCTTTCACATTGAGACAAAACCAATTATTATACTCACTTGCATCGATACAATATTGCTGCTGGGCCAAAACTTTGAAATAAGGAATCAAACATAACACAAACAAGAGGCTTAAAACTCTCTTTTGCATTTCAGGTAATCCATTAATTTAATTAATAATTAAACTGACCTCATCTCTGAACTGGGAAATATCTCTCTTAAAAATTATCTCATTAAGTCGAGCGTTGCCTTTCTGCATCTCTCTGTCCCATCGAGCCTCAAGCTCCCTTAAATTAGCGAAGGAACTATCTCCTACGTTGTCAAATCTATAATGTCTAAGGATAACCCTTGGTTTTGGATTCCCTATTATGATCTCTCCTTCCAACAGGTTATAACAGTATACAAAAGAATAAGGAGGACCAGCTGTTATCATAAGTTCTAACCATCTGACTTCAAAGAATTTCCCACGTCTATCTACTGGAATATAGCGATCCTGTTCAAGGTTCTTCCTAAGAGAGAGCTGAAGCTCCTTCGAATGTTGAGAGCTGTGGCTGTTCCAATAGCTAATCACTGGATTATTTATAAAAATTTTACCCTCTTTTTTTATAAATCTTACATCTTGGAGGTATGAAACTAATTTTTTATGGGGATTTTTAACTAAAGTAAACTCTCCTTCTACTAACTTTCTCCATGCCTCATCTATCTGTTGTAGTCTCTGTTTATTTTTATTTATCAATTCTTTAAGAGAATTTCTATCAGGACCGACTACCTTTGATCCCTCCCTGACAGCCCCTTCATAGTCATCCAAATAATCGTATAGAAGTGCTAAATTATAGCTTAACTCGTCACTCTTTGGATAAAATTGCTTAGCCTTTTCCCAAAGCATTACCACCAGTTGAACTTCTTCTCTGCTTTCTGACTGAAAAAGCATATCCCAGCCTTTTTGAAGATATCCATTTAGATCTCCTTTAAAAGCTTCTACTTCCCTCTTTTTTAGATAAAGATCTCTTGTAAATTTTTCTCTTTCATTGGAATATTCCTCCAAGATATGTTCATTAACAGCATGGGAGGATCTTACCTCCTCTGTAGTTGACTGAAGTTCTTTACTTTGTCTGGAAGATAGGGTCAAACCAAGCTTAGTTACAGGCTCTATGGGAGCCTCTGTTTTTAAAACCAGTATCTTACCTCCTCTTCTTATCAAAAAAGAGAGATTCTGTTTACTAATTAAGGCACGCCTGATAATTAAAGGGACCATTTCGGTGCTATTAATTTTATGCTCGTTGATCATGAGGATCTCATCTCCTTGCTTAAAGCCCAGGCGCTCTGCTAAGGACCCTCTCATTACATCCTGCACATAAACTGCATGATTATCCTTTGCCTCTTCTGTATTCGAGAAAAAATCTCGATTTGGCTGGGGTATTCTTTCTGCAAACACTTGAAAAGGCAATACAGACAGGAAAACAATATAAAAAAGGAGAATCAATATTTGTTTTGATGTTCTACACATATCATATTGACTTTGGCTTTAACATTGATTACCTTATCATCCTTTTTTGGTTCAGGGGCCTCAATGGATGGAGCGGCTCGCCTTTCAGCAGATTTTAAAAAAACAGGAGAATAGAGCAAAATACCTCTACTCATATCGAAATCGATGCTAAAAATGCTACATTTTCTCCCAATCTTTTCACCAACCTCCTTTGCAAATTCAGCAGCCTGTGAAATCAAATCCATTTGCAGATTTTTCTCTAACCGTTTAGTTTGCTTTTCAGTTACAACCCACTGAGGTTGATCTACAGAATATTCCACTTTATCACCTAACTTCTCTTTTACAGACTCTATGGCTTCTAAAATCTTATTTTGCTCTTTCGGATTCGTAAGTTTAAAATAGTAGTGAAGATTACCTATATAACCAACACACTTCCATTTGTTTTTTTCATAAAAGCAATTTTTTTCTACAGAATATTTGCCACCGGAATAATCAATTCCTAATGCTCTGATGGCTTTATCAATGTCTCCGAGAGCATTGACCACCTCTGCTTCCTTATCTGCTTTGGAAGTGAGATGAAGGTTCATCTGTAAAAGATCTGGCTGGATATCAACTTTTTGCTCAAAGGTAAGATAGATACGTGTTACTTTATCCTCTGGAACTCTTTCCTGAGCATTTAAATCAGAAATGAAGAAAATCAGTAGTAAGGTAATACCTATTAAGATCTTCATCTTTGAACCTCCAAGCATCTTTTCTCCCATTGGACACAGACTTTAACCTTGGTGCAAACGGGTGGTATGCGGGGATCACTGAAATATCTGCAATCCTGCTTTTCTTCATACCGAACACAGACATCTTCGCAGACAACCTCCTTTTTCTGAGCTAAAGAGAGACTACCCAAACCCAAAAAACAAAAGAAAATTGAAAACATCCATACTAATCTCATGATAACCTCCAGCTTTAGATTTTTTTGATTTAATTTTGTCTGCATTAAAATTTTTTTAAATATTAGCAATATTTCAAATTTCACTTTTAACTATTTTATTTTAAAAATTTCCAAAGTCAAATCTTGATATCATTTCCGAATATGTAGATGTGAACGAAATAAAAGGCGTCAAGAATATTATCGCAAAATCAATTTAAACTTCTTATGCAAGCCTTCCTTTCTGCTTAAGTTCAAGATATTTTTAGAAAGAAAAAAGGTGTTAAAATTGAAAATCAGTTGTTTAGCCACTCACTAATCCCATCCCCCATCAAATAGTTAAAAGTGCTAAAAGACTTGAAGCAATCAAAGATGCAACCCAAAGAAAAGAAATCGCCTTTAGGCTAATATGGGCATAGCCATTTATCGACCAGGAGTGGGAGAGACTTTTAGAGTAAGTTTTGGGCTTAGGAAGGTATTGCCTTTGGAGCAGTCTAAAATATTATGGTCTCATACAACTTGGGATAGATTTCAGTGAGGCCCAAAGAAACATAAAGTACTTTGAGTTTGAAAAGGTTTGAATTAATAGCACTTTTTTTGTGCCATACCCTCAAATCCTGTCATGATTTATTTTTCTTGATGTTTAATCAACAATCGGTTGGTGTATTATCTATGAAATTATGGAAAGTCTCTTTCGATAATCTGAAATCAAAAAAGTCAGTGACTTTACAACGGAGCCATCTTACTTAAAGGAGAGATATTAGACAAAATTTAAAACGCATGGCTAACCTTGTTTTGACCCCTTATTTTGTCAAGCATTGCGGGCTTGGGGGGATTTGAACCCCCGACACCTGGCTCCGGAGGCCAGTGCTCTATCCACTGAGCTACAAGCCCTAAACCTCGAAAGTTAGTTTAAATTATAACACAGATAGGACAATTTACACTGATTGGAATGCTCTCATGATCGAGTATCTGTGCGATTATCATATGGTGTTCTCTGATCCCTGGGCTATAGATATGGCTTTAACACCCTCTCGTTTGCTTCTGAGGAGATACTATAATGGAAAAATACTAAACCATTGCGAAGATCAGAAGGGATACTCAGAGGACTATCTCTATCTGGCCAAGGCCCTGTTATGACTTTTCCAAATGACTCAAAATAATTTTTATTTAGAGTTATCCACTAAACTTACAGATCAAGCAATAGAACTTTTCTGGGATGATAAAAACGGTGACTTCTTTGATTCCAAAAGAAAACAAGGGGAAGGGCTATTAGATCTAGAAATCAAAAACATTGCTGATACTCCTAATCAATCTGTAAACGGAGTGGCAGGCTTGCACTTTATAAAACTTGGCGCCTTAACTTCAAGGGAAAAGTATTACTCTTCAACTGAAAAAGAACTCAGAGGCCTTTGGTGGCATGATAACTGAGTATCCTCTGGTCTCCTTCTCCTATCTGCTTAGTCTTCAGCTTATCTCAGAGGAATCTATAAAACTTAAACTAGAGACTACTACAGAGATGTAATGGCTTTCTTCAGATCTTTTAGGGTAGTGGCCCAATCTGATACCGATGTAATAGTAGTGTGCGATAATAAAGGATGCTGAAAGTATGAAAATTTTAAGGATTGGATTGAAAGGGAGGGCAATTTTAGGTAGAAAGTGCCAATACTTCTTTTAGAAAGACTGCTAAGTCTCTAATCTCCTCCTGTGCCTGTGGGATTGCCCTTTTATCCACAAAATCCTGCCATACAAGCTCTGGACCTGTGGCAAGAAGAGAAGTAGCCACTCCCTGCGGAACAACAAATCTTGCACTTTCTTTTTTTAAGTTCTTACTTAAATCATGGTAAATTGCCATTCCCCTCTGAATGATCTCTTCATATTGCTTGATATGTGCCTCCTTGAAGGCCTTAGGAATCACAAATCTATCTACTTTGGTGTAACGATGAGAGCGCTGATTGAAATTGAGCCAGGTGTGCCTTACAAACTGATGACTGAAGATCCTTGAAAAATTGTGGGTGATAACGCCGATCCAATTAAAAGGGAACCTTTTTAGACTCTTCAAGAGAACCACCTCTTGATGAGCAAAAATAGAATCATCATCCTTAAGGAGATTATTGTCAAGGTCTGAAAGCCTCCCCTGATATAAGATCTGATAATTTCGGGCAAATACTACCTCAATTTCATCTAAATCAGGCTCTCGATTTATTAGATAGAGAAAATCATGATCGGTGAGGGTCTCTGCTAAATGCCTTAAATTGAAAAGAGCCACCTCATCTCCCCAGAAAACCTTAAAATAGCTCTTGGCAAGCATTAATTTATGCTCGGCATTTAATCCCTTAAGATCCACAAACAGAGGGGTGTGGGCAAAAACACTGAAGTGCCCTGCTCTTTTTAGATGTAGTAGAAAACTTTTAAAACGTTCAAAATCCTTGAATTTTTCCTCCTCAAAGAGCATCAACGGATGGGACTCTGCATAGCAGATTCTTGCACCTAAGTAGCTAAAAACTAGAAAGATCCTTAATGCCTCCTTATCAGATCTATCGAGAATGAGTCCTGAAAGCTCCCTTTGTTTTTCTCTCAGATCTTTTAAAGTCACTTATATCCTCCCGTTGATCCAAATCCACCCCTAGAACTCTTGGACACCTCCTCCAGCCCTATCTCTACAACCTCAGGAAATGCAACCTTTATAAAGACTGCCTGAGCTATTTTTTCCTTGGCTGATATAACTATCAGATCTTTTCCTAAATTGAATAGAGGTATCTTTACCTCGTCATCCTCCCCGCAATAGTCAAAGTCAATAATTCCTGCTGAATTAGGCATGATGAGATTTTTTTTCTTGAACAAAGAAGATCTTGGGAAGATAAAAAGAGCATATGGGGGCTCTGTTTTAATTACCAGACCGGTTCTAACAAAGACGAGCTGCTGAGGTGCTATGTGAGTTTCTTCTAGGGCGTAAAGATCAAAACCCACAGAGCCGATGGTACTTCTCTCAGGGAGTGTAGCTCTGGGATCTTTTCTCCAGACTTTGATGATCAAACACTGACCCTCAGAAAGAATTCTTAAGAAAGAAGGATAGCTTGGTTAAAGCCATAGGGAAGTAAAAGTTTTCTATTTTAACACCGGGATCTTCAACAAACATGGGAACGGCACTTAAGTTAAGAATTGCCTTGATCTTTTGATTGACAAAGGCCTCAAAGTATTCCTCTGGTTTGTCCTCTGAGGTTATGATTGCCATATCAACTCTTATAGCCTTGGTAACATAAGTTAATTGATCCAAGTTATATACCGAGACTCCATTAATAACTTTACCTATATTTTCTCCTCTGGTGTCAAAGGCTGCCATGAAGTAAAAGCCCTCTTTTTGAATCTCTTTACAGTTTAGCAAAAATTCACCTAAGGGAGAAAGGCCCCCTAAAATCAGATTCCATTCTTCTGTTCTACCAAGAAACTTCTTAAGACTAAATTTAAGACTCTTTACAGAGTAACCAACGCCCTTGGTGCCTAAGTTACCAACATAGCTTAAGTCCTTTCTCAGCTGAGCTGGATTGACTCCACACTTCTTAGCCAGATCCTCAGAACTTATGGCCTCAATTTTCTTTCTCTCTAAAGATTCCAAGACCCCTAAGTATATTACAAGTCGATGTAAGGTATTTTCAGGCAAATCTCTTATCTTCATAACCGGTTCTCCAAAACTCTTTTGATGTTCTCCTCGTAAGGAGGATAAATTATCCCCTTTTCAGTGATAATGGCACTGATTAGAGACCCAGGAGTCACGTCGAATGAGAAGTTCAAAGCCTTAGCCTGCATAGGAGCAATTCTCTTACCAGTGCAGTACAAAACCTCCTCTGCTGACCGTTCTTCAATAGGGATCTCCTTTCCCGAGGACATACCCAAATCAAAGGTTGAACTTGGGGCGCATACATAGAAGGGAATTTGGTGAAAGTTAGCCAAAACTGCTAGACTGTAAGTTCCAATTTTATTCGCAGTGTCTCCATTCAATGTGATTCTGTCTGCTCCTACAATGACCGCTTGAACCATCCCCTTTTGCATTAAGAAACCAGCAGAGTTGTCTGTTATTATCATACCTGGAATTTTTAATTTACTCAACTCCCAAGCAGTAAGCCTTGCTCCCTGGAGGTAGGGCCGGGTTTCGTCTATCAGAACACTTATCCTCTTGCCAACTTCAAAGGCCCTTCTAATGACACCTAGAGCTGTGCCATAGCCTCCAGTGGCTAAAGCTCCAGTGTTACAATGAGTAAGAATCCACCCCTCGGGAAGTAAGGAGGCTCCTAATTCAGCCATCTTGAGATTGGAGGTTATATCCTCCTGCCAAATCCCCAAAGCTCCATCTCTAAGAACCATTAGAAGGTTTGACAAAACCTTTTTATCTAACTCCTCAGAGGTGAGGTTACTCATAAATTCTTTATATATTTTCTCCATGCGAGATAGAGCCCAAAAGAGATTTACAGCTGTTGGTCTTGAGCTAGATAATCTATCCTTTACCCGTTTCATGTATTTGTCTAGATATGCCTTGGTTATCTTAGAAACAGCCTTCTTTGATAGTTCCCTGAAAGCGATATAAACCCCAATAGCAGCAACAATCCCGATCGCCGGCGCTCCTCTCACTAACATGTCTCTAATAGATTTTCTAACTTTCTCTAAGGAGTCTGCACGAAAATACTCTTCTTTAAGAGGGAGTCTTCGTTGATCTAAGACGAATAAAGCATCTTCGGTCCAATAAAAGGTTCTTATGCTGTCTGTATGGAGTGGTTTGATAGGCTTAGCACTTGCCTTAGACAACTATTTCTCCAAAAGCTCTATCAGGATTTTATTAACCACCTTGGGATTGGCTTTGCCTTGAGTCTTTTTCATGACCTGTCCCACAAAAAAGCCTAAAAGCCCTTTTTTACCTTCTTTATATCGCGCAACTTCACCGGGATTTTCCGCAAGAACCTCTTCACAGGCCTTTCTCAGTAATTCTTCAGAACTCTCTTGGATTAACCCCTTTTCCTCTATAACGCTCTTCGGAGAGACTCCCCTTTCATACACCTCTGGAAAAATCTGTTGTTTTGCTAAGGTGATAGAAATTACATCTCTTTCTACAAGATCCAAGAGTTCTGCTAAATGGTGAGGAACAAGTTTGCTCTGAGAGATATCTATGCGATCTCTGTTAAGATATCTAAGAACCTCGGTAAGAAGAAAGTTAGAAATAGCCTTGGGATTGGAATAGAGCTTCATAGTATCTTCGAAAAAATCTGCCAAGGTTTTTTCTTCGGTAAGGATACCTGCTTCATAGGAGCTTAATGAGTATTCCCTCTCAAAACGCTCCTTTCTCCTAAGGGGAAGTTCTGGAATTTTAGCCCTTAACTCCTCAAGTAAAGACCTGTCGATTATTACCTCTATGAGATCTGGATCTGGAAAATAACAATAATCATGCGCCTCCTCTTTTCCTCTCATAGGATGGGTGGTTTGAGTAGCCTCGTCATAGAGTCTGGTCTCTTGAATAATTTCCTTTCCCTCAAGTAGCAATCCTACTTGCCGCTTGATCTCATAGGCAAGTGCCTTTTCCACATGTTTAAAGGAGTTCATGTTTTTTAGCTCCACCTTGGTTCCAAAATCCTTGGAACCCTTTGGCCTAACGGATACGTTGGCATCACATCTAAGGCTTCCTTCTTCCATATTTCCATCACATATACCCAAGTATCTCACAATGCTCCTCAAGGTCTTAAGATAAGCCACAGCCTCTTCAGGAGAGGAAATTTCAGGTTTAGAGACAATCTCCAGAAGTGGCACACCTGTGCGGTTAAAATCCACGTAGGAAAAGGGTTTTTTCTCATCATGTATCAATTTTCCCGCATCTTCCTCAAGATGAATCCTTGTGAGACCTATTTTCTTCTTTTTTCCGTTGATCTCAATTTCAACTTCACCTTCTTCAGCAAGGGGTTGATCATATTGAGATATCTGATAATTCTTAGGAAGATCTGGATAAAAATAATGTTTACGTGCCATTACCGATTGCAGATTGATTTTACATCCTAAGGCAAGTGCCAATGTTATAGCATATTCCACAGCCTTTTTGTTTATAACCGGTAGAACCCCTGGCTGTCCAGTGCATATGGGACAAACCTGCATATTTGGTGAAGAACCAAAGGTGGTGTTACAGGAACAAAAAAGTTTGCTTCTGGTGCTCAGTTGAGCATGTACTTCAAGACCAATGACAGCCTCAAACTCCATAGTGGCCTCAGCTTGTTAAATTTTTATTAATCTACCTCAAAATATAGCTCTGTCAACCAGACTTGGTAAACATCTGAACTTCATTGAGAAATGACAAAAGTTTCAGACCAGGACATGTTTTCATATCACCTAAAAAATCTAGCTGGTTATGATTTCAAAAAAAACATAATGATAGCTATGAATTTCACTTAAAATGTTATAAAAAGTCTTATAACCACAGGATGAAAATAAAATCTTAATTGGCAGGATTGCTTTGGATTCGGACTTCTATGCTAAAAAATACAGATACCAAGTCATCTATGAACTTTCGCACCTGACAGGTGCGAATAACATATTAATCTCTGTTTGACAAAGAAAACACCTATAGTTAAAATTAACAAAAACAAGGAGGGAGAGATGTTAGAAGGTAAGCTTGCTTTGGTAACTGGAGCCTCAAGGGGTATAGGTAGAGCCATTGCCATAGAGCTTGCCAAAGCTGGAGCTGAAGTGATTATAAACTATCTTGGTTCAGAGAAAAAGGCCATAGAAGTTAAAGACCAAATAACCTCTTTGGGAAAAAAAGCACATCTTCTACGCTTTGATGTCTCAAACTCTGAAGATGTTAAAAAAGCCATAAAGAACATAGAGGAAAATATAGGTCAAATTCACATCCTAGTGAACAATGCCGGTATCACTAGAGATAATCTCTTTGTTCGCATGAAGGAAGAAGACTGGGAGGCAGTGCTTCGCACCAATCTCTTTTCAGCCTTCTATGTGACTCAAGCCGTTTTGCCCATGATGTTAAAGGTCCGTTGGGGACGAATTATCAATATCTCCTCTGTAGTGGCTTTTACCGGCAATCCAGGACAGGTAAACTACGCCTCAGCCAAGGCTGGACTTATAGGCTTCACGAAGGCTCTCTCGTTAGAGGTTGCTGGTAGAAACATAACCGTCAATGCCATTGCACCGGGATACATAGAGACAGACATGACTGAAAAGCTTCCAGAAAAAGTAAAGGAAGCCTTTTTACAGGAGATTCCCCTAAAAAGAGCAGGCTTACCAGAGGAGGTAGCTCATTTATCCGTATTTTTGGCAAGTGATTTAGCCTCTTATATAACAGGCACGGTATTTCACATAAACGGAGGGCTCTATAGAGGATAGAGAGGTGTTAACAATTGATGGGTCCTTCGGAGAAGGAGGCGGCCAACTACTTCGCACGGCTCTCTCCCTGTCAATAATTTTGAAAAAACCCTTTCATATCATAAACATAAGAGCAGGCAGACCTAAACCTGGCTTACAACCACAACATCTAACCTGCGTTAAAGCCTGTCAAAGGATCTCCAACGCTATAACTAAAGGAGATGAAATAAATTCAAAGGAACTAACCTTTATCCCCACGGGCGATCCAGAAAGCGATCTCTATCACTTTGATATCGGCACGGCTGGCTCTACCTCCCTTCTCTTTCAAACTCTTCTCTACCCTCTTGCTCTCTCTCAGGGGGGAACCCTAATATTAGAGGGAGGAACACATGTTCCCCACAGTCCAACCTACCACTATTTGGAGAGAGTTTTTCTCCCTGTGATCCAGTCCTTTGGCTTTAAGGCATCCCTTGAACTAAAAAAGGCTGGCTTTTACCCAAAGGGAGGAGGTAAAATCAAGGCCCAGATCTTTCCTGTTTCCTCTTTCAGCATACCAGATATTTCTCCAGGCTTTAAACCAGAGAAAATTGAGATCTTAAGCACCATCAGTGAGGATTTACCAAGGCATATCATGGAGAGACAGGCAAAATCCGCCGTTGATATCCTTACTGATTATCAGCTTCAGGGTGATGTCCAAATGGAAAAGATCAATAGCAACTCTCCCGGAACCATGCTTCTGATAGTATCGAAAGATAAGATAAAAAGAGCAGGCTTTTCAAGTCTTGGCAAACGAGGTCTTCCCGCTGAAGAGGTAGCAAAAAGTGCTACATATCGATTTTTAGAATTCCTGGAGAGAGACGCCCAGTTTGAAGAATACCTTGGGGACCAGTTATTACTTCCAGTAAGCCTCTCCCTAATAAAAACAAAAGAGAAATCCTTTCAATATACCATCTCCAAGATTACTAAACACATTCTAACTCAAGCTTGGCTGATACCTCAATTTCTGGAAGATATTAAAATCTCTATCATAGAGGTTGAAAAAACCAAGGGGAGGATAATCGTTGAGAGAAGATAGAGAAATTAAGGAACTGTTGAGACATTTCTGGGAGAGCAATACCTTCCTTGAAGAATACCCCTTTGAGGAGTGGGAGAAGGCCTATGATAAGGGTAAATTGTTATTCTTCACCTGGAAGGATCACCATTTTTTCAGACTAAACAAGGAGTTTAAAAGTTTTCCAGTTGGGACCTTCTTTAATGAAAACCTATTGATTAGGGGATACCCTTCTATACCGAGAATTTATCTCCTTAAAACAGGCTTAAGGCGATATCTTCAATATCCTTTCTATGCCGAGGAAAAAATAGAGGGATACAATGTTAGACTGGTAAAGGTTAAGAAGGACATATTAGCCTTCACCAGAAGGGGTTATGTATGCCCCTTTGCTACAGACAGATGGGAAGATTTGCTTCCCAAGGCCTCTGATTTTCTTGACCAATGTCCCACCTACTACATCTGTTGTGAGGTTGCAGGGCCTGAAAATCCCTTTGTTAGTGAATGGCCACCCCAGGTGAGAGAGGACGTAAGATTCTTCGTTTTTGATTTTGCTAAAATAGGCACAGGTGATTTTCTATCAGCACCTGATAAACTAAAGCTTTTGAAAAGATATGATTTCACGCACCCAGAAATTCACGGTCCTCTTGATCCCGAGAATGATTATGAGCCCATAAGGAAAATCATTAAGAGATACCATGAAGAAGGAAGAGAAGGGTTGGTCTTCAAACCGGAATCCCTGGGCACAAGGGTTAAATATGTGACGCCCTATTCAAATCTCAACGATTTAAAAGTGGTCTTTCCTTATTTAGGGGAAGTAGATCCAAATTTCATAAGTCTGAGACTTATCAGGTTAGCCTTAAATCTAATTGAATTTGAAGAATACAAGGAAGAGATTTACAAAACCTTAGGAGGTTATCTCTTTGAAGATGCCCTCTTGATGCTTAAAAGAGGAAAGATTTTTGAAGAGATCTTTAAGGTGCGTTTTAGGAAAGAGGAAAACTTTTACTCCCTCCTTGCCCATTTCAAACTAGCCAGAGTAAACATAGAGATAATGGGGAAGGATTGGAAGGATGGCTATCTGATGGTAAAATTCAAAAAGATCTATCCAAGGGCAACCCAATTCTGGGGACACAAATTAGAGGGCTGGGGAGAAGTTGACTAAATATTATCCCATTTTTCTCAATCTTACAGACAGACTCTGTGTGGTAATAGGTGGTGGTTCTGTGGCAGAGAGGAAGGTTCTCTCCCTGCTTGAAAGTGGAGCCAGAGTGAAACTCATATCCCCAGAGATAACTGTCAAACTGAGAGAATTAAAAGAGAAAGGAGCCCTTCACTGGGAGAAGAGACTCTATCAAAGGGGAGACCTAACTGGTGCTTTTTTGGTTATTGCTGCCACAAACGATCCTAAAGTTCAAGAGGCAATCTTTCAGGAAGCTGAAGAGAGATCCATACCCTGCAATGTGGTTGATAAACCTGACCTTTGCTCCTTTATCGTTCCCTCAACCATTAAACGAGGAGGATTTGTCTTGGCCATATCCACAGGAGGTGCAAGTCCTGCTTTGGCAAGAAGAATTAGAGAGATACTGGAAAAGGAATTTTCACCGGATTTCGAGCTATATGTAAGTTTAATGGGTGCAATAAGAGGAGCTATTCTTAAACAACCACTATCCCCACAGGAAAGAGAAAATAAGCTACAGAGATTAGCCCTAGCCCCTCTCTGGCAATACATAAAAAATGGAGATTGGTCCTTGATAAGAATAATCCTTGAAAAGGAAGGTCTCAAGGATTTGCTATCTGAGATATCTTCTCTCGGTAAAGTTTCCAGAGATACAGAAAGGCCGGACTGAATATCTCAGGGCTATCCCCTGAGAGCCTTTCCAATTCCTGTATGCTAAAGAAACGCCCTTCGCTGATTTCAGAGGGATTGGGTTTTGGTATTTTATCACTTTTACCTACAAACAATGTGACACACTCCCAGTTAGTTTCAGCACAGGGTGGCACCCTGATAACTTCCTCTAATTTCACTTTTAAATTGAGTTCCTCTTTCAACTCCCTTTGGGCTGCAATGGAAAGTGGTTCTCCGGGGCTTAAGTGCCCAGAGGCAGAAGAACTCCAAAGGCCTGGATTCTCCTCACGATCAGGATTCCTTCTCTGAAGATAGAGCTCACCTTTAGAGTTGAAGAGAAAAACATGCACTGACCTATGAAATAATTTACTGGTATGAATCATACCACGTGCCAGAACCCCCAGGGGCTGGCAATCTTCATCCACTACCTCAATGGGTTCTCGTTTAATCCTCTCTAAACTTTCCTTGGGCTTTCTACCTCTTTTTTTCCTCTCACTCATAGCTTCCCTTGATGTTAAAATTTTATCACTAATTTTGCCACTTCATCTAAATGTGAAATTTTTATAAATTTTATTTTAGATCTTAAGTCCTCAGGAATCTCATCAAGATCCTTTTCATTTTGTGCTGGTATAATCACCTGAGTTATACCCTTTCTTAAAGCAGCCAAGGCCTTTTCTTTGATCCCTCCAACGGGAAGTACATTACCTCTGAGAACAATCTCTCCTGTCATGGCGTAATCTTTGGATACAGGTTTTTTGGTTAAGGCAGAAAGCAAGGCTATAGCCATGGTAACACCAGCACTAGGACCATCTTTGGGTATGGCACCCGAGGGTACATGAATATGGATATCGTATTTTGTGTAAAACTTGGGATCAAGGCCAAACTCTTCACTTTTAGAGCGAATATATGACAAGGCAGCCTGGGCACTCTCTTTCATAACCTCACCTAAAGATCCTGTTAAAATAAGGTTACCCCTGCCTGGCATGACCAATGCCTCCACATATAGGACCTCTCCTCCATATGGTGTCCAGGCAAGACCTGAAGCCACCCCAATCTCATCCTTAGTAAGCCTCATCTCCTCTAAATACTCCGGTGGACCGAGGAAATCCTTTAAGTTTTGGGGGGTAATCTCAAAGGGACCCTCCTCTCCCTCTGCCTTTTTTCTGGTGATTTTCCTATAAAGTGCAGCCAATTTTCGCTCCAAGTCTCTAACCCCTGACTCAGAGGTGTATTCTTCAATTATCTTTAAAATAACCTCATCAGAGAGTTGAATATCCCTTTTCTTTAGACCGTGTTCCTTTATTAGCCTTGGAATAAGATGTCTCTTAGCTATTTCTAATTTCTCCTTAAAGGTGTATCCAGAGAGATAGATTACCTCCATCCTATCAAGAAGGACCTTGGGGATTGGCTCAACCATGTTGGCCGTGGCAATGAAGAGAACCTTAGAAAGATCAAAGGGTAAATCTAAATAGTGATCTACAAATTCCTTGTTCTGCTCAGGATCTAAAACCTCAAGAAGTGCCGCTGCAGGATCACCGTGAAAATCACTACATAGCTTGTCTATCTCATCGAGGAGAAAAACAGGGTTATTAACCCCTGCCTGTTTAATACCCTGAATGATCCTACCTGGCATGGAACCAACATATGTTCTCCTGTGTCCCCTTATTTCAGCTTCGTCACGAACTCCACCTAAGGCAACTCTTACAAATTTTCTTCCTAAGGCACGGGCAATGGATTTACCTAAACTGGTCTTACCAACCCCTGGTGGCCCTACAAAACATATAATAGCTCCCTTAGCCTTAGGATTCATTTTTTTAACCGCCAAAAATTCTAACAGCCTGTCCTTGATCTTCTCCAGATCGTAATGATCTTCATCAAGGATGGCCTTAACATGCTTTAAGTCAAAATTATCAGTGGTGGAGATATTCCAGGGCAACTCTAGGATCCATTCTAAGTAATTTCTAATAACAGCAGCTTCTGCAGATTCAGAATGCATCATTTCCAAACGCCTCAGCTGCTTTAGAGCCTCCTCCTCAACTTTTTTTGGCATTTTAGCCTTTTTTATCTTTTTTCTTAATTCTTTTATGTCTGACTCTATATCCTCTTCCTCTCCTAGTTCTTTCTTAATAGCCTTTAGTTGTTGGCGAAGGAAGTACTCCCGTTGACTTCTTCCCATCTCTTCCTGGGCTTCACTCTGGATCTTGTTTTGAAGGGTAGTTATCTCAATCTCTTGAAGTAATATCTTAGATATTTTGTTTAATCTCTCAAATCCGTCTAAAGTCTCTAAAAGGTCTTGAGCGGTCTGAGCCCTGAGTTTCAGGTAAGCGGCTACAAGATCTGCTAATCTACCAGGTTCCTCCATCGATTGAAATACATTGCTTACCTCAGGATTTAAAATACCCTTTAAAGAGAGTAGCTTTTCTATGTTTTCCTTTACACTTCTCATCAAAGCTTCAGTGTCTGAGGTGATGACCTCTGGTTCCCTCTCCTTGGAAGGCTCAATCTCCACTTCAAAAAAAGGATCACTTTGCAGATAATTCTTCACTTCAACCCTTGAAATGACCTGCACAATTACCTTCTTTCTGTTTTCTGCCAAAGTGATGGTCTTCAATATGAGCCCCAGTGTCCCTATCCTATAGAGATCTTTCTCTTGCGGATTCTCCAATCGTGGATTTTTTTGAGTCACAAGAACAAGAAGATTTTCCCTCTTTTGTGCCTCCTCTATCGCCCTCAAAGATTTAGATCTTCCCACAAAGAGAGGCACAACCATTGAAGGGAACAGGACCATATCCCTTATGGCCATTAGTGGTAGAACCTCAGGGACATCTATAACCTCACCCTCTGGTAAACCCTGAATATTGAACTCCTGAGTCTCTTTCATATCCTCCCCTTTCTTCATATTGCAAGCTAATCAATCTATTTACTTAATTTTTAAAATTTAAGACCTTTACTTTTCTGTTTCAAGTGAGGTATAGGAAATTATCTCGCCATCGAGCATTTCCAGAACTCCCTTCGTCATTTTAGCCAAGTTTAAATCATGAGTAACCATGACTATGGTAGTCCCCTTTCTGTTAATCTCCTTAAAAATTTCCATGACTGTATGGGTATTTTTGCTGTCTAAGTTACCAGTTGGCTCATCACAGAGTAAAATTTCTGGATCATTGGCCATGGCTCGAGCTATGGCAACCCTTTGCATTTCTCCCCCGGAAATCTCGAAAATCTGCCTTTTTTCTTTGCCCTTTAGTCCCAAGCGTTCAAGAAGCATCATAGCCTTGTCACGCGCCTCCTTGTGGTTGACTCCTCTCTTTATCTGCGGTGCCATGACATTTTCCACCACATTTAGCTCTGGAATCAAATAGTGAAATTGAAAGACAAAGCCAAGAGACTCATTTCGTAATTTACTTATGAATTCAGTCTGGGATAAGTCTAAAACCTTTTCACGATAGTAGATTGATCCGCTGGTTGGCCTATCAAGAAGACCTAAAATGTAAAGGAGAGAACTTTTTCCAGAGCCAGATGGCCCAACAATGGCTAAAAATTGACCCTCTTCGATTTTGACAGACACTCCCTTGAGAATTTGCTCCTTTCCAACCCACTTGTTGATGTTTTCAAGTCTTAGGAGAGCCACTTTACAAACTTCTAAAGATCTCTACTGGATTTAACTTGCTTGCCTTGTAGGCAGGATAAAAGCTTGCTAAAAGAGAAAAAAACATGGATAGTAAAAAGCCCACAACATAATACTTATAGGACTTATCTAAGATAAACCCCTTACTTCTGAGCAAGCCCTCAAGACTTAACTCTATAGTTGAGAGATATTCAATGATTCCGAAGGCCATAAGAAAACCCAAAATACCACCCCAAAAACTTGTAACCAGTCCTGAACAGAGGAAAATCAAAGTTACCTCTTTAGGAGTATAACCCATGGCCATTAGGATAGCTATCTCTTTCCTTTTTTCCATGACGGTCATCATTATGATGTTGAAAATTCCAAAGGCAGAAACGGTTATAATGGCAAAAACTATCATATATGTAATCATGTTTTGAACTTTAAAAAGCTTTAAAAAGTTAAGATAGGCCTTCTGCCAGGACTCCACCTCATATTTTACTTCCCTTTTAATTGTCTTAGCCAAAGACTCTGCTTTATTTACATCTCTTATCTTAATTATCAAAACATTTACCTCATCAACCCTATTCAACAGGGCTTGCAGGGTTTTCAAGGGAACATAAACCCTTGAAGCATCAATGTTGGTGATCCCAGAGTTAAAAAAATCAACCACCTTTACCATTTTTGTCTCACCATTGGGCAGGGCCAACACCACCTTTTTCCCAACTTCCTGTATCCCAAGGTCTCTAGCCACTACTTTCCCAATGATAATGTTGTCCATATTGATCTCTAAGGCTTTTAAATTCTTGTGATCTAGGAATCTCTCCATAACCGAAGCCCTGGACTCGAGAGCAGGCTCAATACCAATAAGGCTCACAGGCTTCTCCTTAGCACCGTATTTTAAAACCCCTTTACTCTCCAGGTGAGGTGCTATGGCGATGATTTCAGAATTTTGTTCCAAGGTCTTGATTATGTCCTTCCATCCCAGGATCTTATCCTTCTCCTTGGGGCGGTTACCGAGGGCCTTAACGAGACTTTCGTTATCAAGCTTTCTCATCAATCTGTCCTCGGCAAATTCTTCCTTAGGCTTTATACTTATATGTGCTTCAATGTCGATAACCTGCTGAATGAAATACTTTTGAAAGCCAAACATGATAGAACTCATGACTATAAAAGCTGAGACACTTATGGCAACTCCAAGAACCGTGACTAAGGTCTGCTTTTTCCTCTTTTTCAAAAGGGCAAAGGTAATGAAGAGTATGGCTCTCATTTAAAAATTCGCACCTCTTCTCCCTCTTTCACTCCTGATAGAACCTCCACATAATCTCCATATCTCTCACCTAATTTGACCCTAACACTACCTTTACCCTTAAGTTCCACGGTCCCGTCTTCTTTTACAGCCTTTAGCGGCACAACTAAAGCTGTTCTCTCCTCTTGCAGAATGTTTGCTTCAACGGTTGACTGAGCAGGCAGATCGATAAACTCGTCCACCCTTGCTTTTGCTATGAAGCTTCTCTTTGATCTGTCAACTTCTTTTAGAATCTGAAAGACCTTTCCTTCAAAAACCCTATCTGGATAACTGTCGAAGGATAGGAAAACCGTCTGCCCAGTCTTTATTAAACCTGCATACTCTTCATCGATCTCTAGAATAACCTCAAATTCTTTACCACCAATGCTGAAGAGTTTATTTTCGCTAAAGAAGGCATTAACATAGTCACCCTCTTCCACATATTTCTTTAGAATTGTTCCACTGATAGGTGCCCTGACGAGATATCTCTTCAACTCCGTGGAAAAGTATCTCTTTTGTTCGAGTAAGCTCTTTTTTTCGGTCTGCAAGGCCTTAACAGTATCAGCGTATCTGTTCCTTAGTCTTGTAAGAAGGTCTTTTGCGTTCTCGAATCTTCTACTTGCTTCCTCCAAGTCCTCTTTTGATATAAGCCCCTCCTTGAAGAGTTGCTCTCTTCTTCGAAACTTAACCTCTTCATTATGAAGGTCTCTCTCCGCTATCTCAATTTCCCTTTGTAGGCTCATAAGGTAATCCGAATCCGGTTTAAGTCTTTCCTCAACTAAAGACAATCTCTTTTCTACCTCAGCAAGCTGGGCTGGAACTCCTCTTGGATCTATCTCTGCAAGTAAAGCACCTTTTTTTACCAAATCTCCCTCTTTAACATAAATTCTGTTTACATACCCTGAGATCTCCGCTTTAATTAAAACGTAATCCACCGGCTTTGCATAGCCAGAGGCATAGATAACCCTTTTCACAGGCTTGACCTCTACCTTATGGTAAGTATGGTTCGATAGAATAGATCTTTTGAAAATCAAAAGAAAGGGCATAACTAAGATAAAAATTCCTAAGAGTCCGAGTAGTAAAGTATACCTTTTCATAGGGAGAAAGTATATACCCAGAGATCCAAATATCAACTGAATTTTATTCCTATCATAACCAGCTTGAGTTCAATCCAAGGATTTCTCCTCTTTATAAGGTTATCCTGCTAACCTTGGGCTACACAACTCCTATTGACACTGCAAAAAAAAGAAGTTAAATAAGGAAAACCTTAGGGATACTCTAAAAAGAGCATGATCAAAATCTTTCGATCAGAAAGGGGAGTACTTGTTCCTTCAGAGGAGATCAGAGAGAACTGCTGGATCTGTCTTACCAATCCAACTGAACTTGAAATTAACTACTTAGAAAGTAGGCTTAGAATCCTTCCCGAATTTCTCAGATACCCCTTAGATGAAGAGGAAAGGCCCAGATTAGAAAAGGAAGAAAATCAGGTTCTAATGATCATCAGGCTTCCTACTCCCACCACTGCAGGCTTATATGTCAGATATGAGACAATCCCTATCGGTATAATAGTCACCGAGGAAAACATCCTTACTATATGTTTAGTGGAACATCCCATATTTGAAGACTTTATTGCCTTTGTTAACAAAAGCAAAACCTTTGACCTCAGTAAACCTGTAATTTTTCTTCTACATTTCTTCTACAAAGCTACCTCTCTTTACATTAAATATTTACGACAGATCGACAGGACCATCGAAGAATACGAAGAACTTATCTTTAAAGCCTTAACCAACGAAGAATTCCTAAAAATGCTCAGCCTCGAGAAGACCCTAACCTATTTTAACACTTCCCTTCAGGGGAATGATGTGGTTTTAACAAAATTACAAAGTGGAAGATACCTCCGTCTCACGGAGGAGGACCTTGAGCTCTTAGAGGATGTTCAAATAGAAAACAAACAGGCCATCGAGATGACTAAGATATTCACAAGCATCCTTGCCAATACCATGGATGCCTATGCCTCAATTATCAACAACAACGTCAATCTGATCATGAAATTTTTGGCTACCATGGCTGTAGTATTGGCCATACCAACTATAGTTTACAGCATGTACGGAATGAACATACCCCTACCCTTCCAAGAGCTAGGTCCACTCAAAGGAACACCCCATGCCTTTTACATCGTAAATGTCATCATAGTTCTAGTTTGCACGTTAATCTTGATCTTCTTCCGTAGGAAAAGATTTCTCTAAGGGCCTAAGAATGCTACTTTACCTATATCCATTTCTCATGGGAATCATCCAGGGTTTAACGGAGTTTTTACCCATCTCGAGCACAGGCCATCTGATACTTTTTGCTAATTTCATGAATTTTCCCAGTGATCTCTCCTTTGATGCCTTCATTCACTTAGGATCATTTTTCGCTATACTAGTCTATTATTGGAAAGATCTAAAAGAACTATGGGGTTACAAGAGCTTCATACTTATCTCTGCAATTCCTGGTGCTCTGGCGGGATTAACCTTAGAGAACATCATTGAATCTCATTTTAGATCACCGGAAAAGGTAGCCTTTATGTTGATACTGATGTCCTTGCCCATGATTTTAGGTGAAAAATACGGTGAAAAGGGGAAAAGTATTGGTAATCTCACTAAAACTAAGGCTTTGCTAATAGGATGTGCCCAAGCCTTAGCACTCCTTCCCGGAACTTCAAGAAGTGGTATAACCATCTCCGCCGGTTTACTAATAGGTTTAAAGAGAGAGGAAGCGGCCAAGTTTTCCTTCTTAGCTGGAGCCCCTCTCATCCTTGGAGCCGGGCTCTATGAGGGAATTGAACTCTTTAAAATGGAAAAGATACCCTACGATGTGGCAATTATCGGTTTTTCTGCCTCAGCAATTTCAAGCTTTCTAGCCATTGCCTTTTTACTCTCCTTTCTAAGAAGGCATTCACTATATGGGTTTGTATGGTATAGAATATTGCTGGCACTCATAATCCTTGGAGTATATTTGCTTTAATCTACTCGGATGAGATGGTTCCATGCAGTCAAAAGATCTTACCTTAGAGGAAGACCAAATTACCATTAGAGGAAAGACCCTTAAAATAATCAGACCAGCTGTATTGGAAGAGGTTTTCAAGGGAGATCCCTTCTTAGATCTGGATAGATTTCCCTTTTGGTTTAAGATCTGGGAATCAAGCCTCATTCTTGCTGACTACCTATCTACTATTGAGCCGCCAAAGGATATCTTAGAAATAGGTGCTGGCTTAGGAGTGGCAAGTCTCTTTGCCAGTTCCTTTGGGCACAATGTGGTGGCCTCTGATTACGAGGAACTACCACTGGAATTGCTTGAAAGATCGGCCTCAGAAAATGGTCTTAAAATCCAAAAAATGAAACTCAACTGGTTAGAACCCTCACTAAACCAAAGGTTTGACCTAATCGTTGGTGCAGAGGTTATTTACAAGAGAAGTTTTTATGATCCGCTAATCCATCTCTTCCAAAGGGGTTTAAAGGATAGTGGTGAGGTAATATTAGCTCACTCCATTGACAGGAAAAGAATCCTTGTCCCCTTTCTCCACAGGGCAGAGAGTTTTTTTCACATTATGACGAGTATCAGACGCCTTAAAGGTCCGGAGGAAACCTCTGAAATCGTTCTCAACAGACTTATTCCAAGGGTGTGAAGGTTAAGAGAGCACTTTCCTATCTCAGGCACAGGCTATCCGATATTGAGGAAGAGGATTATGCTCAAAAAGAAGCTCTGGAGATCTTAGCTCATCTCCTGGGTGTCTCTCCTCTAAATGTCTACCTTCACGCTGAAGAAGAAATCTCAGAAGAAGAGTTACAGAGAATTTTGCTTGAAAGGCTTAAGGGCAAACCTTTACCCTACATACTAAAAAAGGCCTATTTTTATGGAAGACCTTTCTTTATTGAAGAAGGTGTCCTCATACCTAGACCTGAGACAGAGCTTCTGGTGGAGGTTTTTCTAAGTTTAGGAATTGATGAAGGACTCCTTTTGGAGCTTGGTTGTGGCTCAGGAGCAGTTG
This sequence comes from Caldimicrobium sp., assembly GCA_025060015.1. Taxonomy (GTDB): domain Bacteria; phylum Desulfobacterota; class Thermodesulfobacteria; order Thermodesulfobacteriales; family Thermodesulfobacteriaceae; genus Caldimicrobium. The sequence goes on from JANXDB010000009.1 coordinate 44,277, forward strand.
CGGTGACACTTCTACTTGAAAGGCCTAAAATCAATGTCCTTGCTTTGGATATCTCACCAAAGGCGCTAAAGATCACCCAAATTAATGCCAGACACTTTCAGGTGGAAAACAGACTCTTCTTGGTGCGAGCAAACTGGCTTACATCCCTAAAAGAGGGGCCATTCTTTAGAGCCATCATCTCAAACCCACCTTATCTATCAACAAATGAATGGACAGAATTGACACCTGAGGTAAAGAATTTTGAACCAATGACTGCCCTTGTTGCAGGACCAAAGGGGACGGAGTATCAGGAGATTCTAATTCAGGAGGGCTTAAAGTACTTGGCTTCACATGGTATAATAATCTTTGAAATGGGATATAATCAGGCCTCAAGGATAAAGGATATAGTCAGAGGATGGTCTTACAGATTTTACAGAGATCTATTAGGATTTGAGAGGGTTATTCTGCTATGGATAGAGGGAGAAAATACATAATCAAAGGTGGCAACATACTTAAGGGAGAGCTTACCATTAAGGGGGCTAAAAATGCCGTCCTACCAGCCCTTGCCTGCACCTTGCTTGCCAAGGGGGAATATCATTTTATCAATGTGCCTAAGGTACGAGATGTATTCTGCATGCTTAGGATTTTGGAACATTTAGGTGCTAAATCCTCCTTTGAGGGATCCACTTTACTCGTTGATACTTCCTCGGTGTGCCGGGTTGATATTCCTTATGATCTTGCCACCCAGATACGGGCCTCCATTCTCTTTTTAGGGGCTTTAACTGCCTCCTTTGGTGAAGCAGTGGTTCCTCTTCCTGGAGGATGTGCCATCGGGAAAAGACCGGTTAACTTTCATGAGAAGGGGCTAAGGCATCTTACCGCTGAAATATCCCTAGATCACGGTAACATCATCGCTAAGGCAAGCAAATTGAAGGGTGCAGAGATCATCCTTGACTTTCCCTCAGTTACCGCAACGGAAAATCTCCTCATGGCAGCAAGTTTGGCTGAGGGAGAGACTAAGATTAAAAATGCTGCCAAAGAACCAGAGGTTGTGTTCTTAGCAGAGATGCTTGGAAAAATGGGGGCTGATATAAGAGGTGCCGGCGAAGATACCATAGTCATAAGAGGAAGGAAGCGTCTTAAACCAGTGAAGATGGAAGTCATACCAGATAGAATTGAAGCAGGAACTTTTCTCATACTTTCAGCACTATTCCCGGAAAATGAAGTCATTTTAAACAACTTTCCTGTCAATCTCTTAGAATATCCCATACTAAAATTTCAGGAAATGGGAGGAAGCATCAAAAAATTGGGTAAAAATACCTATCAAATCAAAGGGATCGGAAATCTGCGACCCATTGAGATACAAACAGCCCCCTATCCAGGATTCCCCACGGATTTACAGCCCATATTTGCCATTTTGTTGACCCAATCACAGGGGATATCGCGTATCAAAGAGAACCTCTTTGAAAATCGTTTTCTCTATGCTATGGAATTGAATCGTCTTGGGGCAGAGATTATGATTGAAGAGAGGGTAGCCTTAATCAAGGGACCAACCCCACTTACTGGCTCACCGGTTAGGGCTACAGACCTAAGAGCAGGGGCTGCCTTGGTCTTGGCTGGACTACTTGCTAAGAATACCACAACTCTCTACGAAGCTGAACTGGTAGAACGGGGCTATGAAGATCTACCAGGACGCATTAGAGCCATAGGTGGAGATATAACTATTGAGGAGGAGTTAAACCACTCCTTATGCAAATAATCAGAAACTTATCTGAAATCATAGGACAAGAGCCTGCAACTAAACTTCTCAAAGCCTCTTTACATAGTAGAAGGCTTGCTCACAGCTATCTATTCTCTGGTCCACCTGGGGTGGGAAAAAAAACTACTGCTCGGGCCCTTTTATATCATCTGTTCTGTCACATAAGCTCAGATAATCCATGTGGGGGCTGTCTTGCCTGTAAAAAAATCGAACGTGACATCCACCCCGACATCAAGTTCCTGCATCCTGAAAAGAAAGATATTCGTATCGACAGCATCAGAGAGGTAGAGAGGTTCTTAAGATTTCGTCCAACAGAGGGAAATTACAGAGTTGTTATTATCTCTCAGGCAGAAAGACTGAATCCCGAAGCCGGGAATGCCCTACTTAAATCCTTAGAAGAACCTCCCCTTTATAGCCTCTTTGTGCTAATCACCGAAAAGACCTACCAAATGTTACCAACTATACTATCCCGTTGTCAAATAGTGAGATTTAATCCAATCCCCACAGATCTCATCAAAGAGCATCTAAAAAGAAGGCTACTCTGCGAGGAAAGCGTGGCTGATAGTGTTGCGGAGATCTCCTCTGGTAGTCTTGGTTGGGCACTTGAGATATTAAACAGTGGTATTTTAGAGGAATTAAATAGCTTTGTTAAAGTTGGACATAGCGGGAGTGAGGATGGAAAGTTCAGAAGATTAGAAAAGATCTCCAAACAGGATAGAAATTACTTGGAACTTCTACTTTATGTACTTGTTATCTGGATCTGGAGATCCTATCTGAATGCCAAAGGTGTCTTTAATTATCCCAACTCATTTCCTGAGGAAAAATTCACAGGCGATCCCTTTATAGCTATTCAAGAGTTAGACCGTGCTAAAAGGGCCATTGAGAACTTCATTAATACTGAACTAATTCTATACACACTAATGAAAAAACTTTTTAAATAAAAGCTAAATATCGCCTTATAACCCTAAAGTAATACCCAAAAATCAAAAATTTGATCTTGACAATTTTTGAAACTAATTTATAAAGGATTCTTAAAATAAAGAAAAATCCCATATTAAGGAGGGTGCTATGAATAAGGCAGATTTGGTGAAGAAAATGGCAGAAATGGCAGGCACCACCAAGGCCAATGCTGAAAAACTTTTGGATGCCTTCATGGATGCGGTCACTGAAGCTGTTTCCAAGGGAGACAAGGTTGTCTTGGTAGGGTTTGGGACTTTTCAAGTGGTCAAAAGATCAGCAAGAAATGGCAGAAATCCAAGAACAGGCGCGCCTTTGAAGATACCTGCTAAAAAGGTTGTCAAATTCTCACCAGGAAAAAAACTTGAAGACGCTGTAAAATAATTTCAAAAGATCCCACAAATCAATCATTGGGCGGGAATCTCCCGCCCTTAATCATTTAAATTCAATTTTTATCTTCTCTATTCTACCTTCCCTCAAAATCTCTAGGAAAATTTCTCTTTTGTCAGTAAGGCTCAACAAAATTTTTACATCGTTAATCTTTTTCAATGGAGATCCATCCAGTTTTAAAATTATATCTCCACTCTTAAGCCCGGCTCTCAAGGCAGATGAATTTTCAAAGACCTCTTTAATCCTTAAACCTTGAATATCCTCCTCTAGAAGAACACCCAATTGTGGTGTCCTGTTAAAAGAGAGGCTTGGAAGGGAGAACCAATAATCCCCTATGGTTGGATTTATCTCCTCGACTTCACCTAAAATTATGGTTTTAAAATGAGAAAAATTTCTTCTTTTTAGAGCATGAGGGATGCCGTGTCCGTAGAGCATGTGGCCCTTTCCCGCAAGCACGATGACCTTTTTTTCAGGATTCCTCCTTAGATAGTCCAAAATCCTCTCTGCCATAGCCTCATCTCGAACTGCCTGAGCCTGATAAAAGTATTCAAAAGAAGCATTATGATTAAAAGGGTGTCTCTCAAAGGATTTTCGCAGATAGTGTTCATAAGAAGGATTGTGGAGATCTAACTCAGGAAGATACTTTTTCTCATCAAGTGACAGGGAATCAAGGCCTGATCTGAAGATTTTTCTCACGATCTCCTGTGGCGTGTCTATGGCTAGAAGCTTGATTCGATGCTCCCTTGCAAATAGAAATATTTCTCGGTATAGTCTCCAATCAAATCTCCATCTGTCAAAATATTCAATTTTATCTAGAAGTTCTCTCTCAGTAATTTTCCCCTCTACAAATTCATCTAAGTAACGTTGAAAGGGGACTTGAACCATCTCCAAAGCTATTACCAGATCCTTCGTATACCTTCTTATTCCCTTGATAACCTGAAGCTGAAAGTGATGATGGCTGTATTGATCATGATTTTCTCCAATTAATATGACCTGAAAGGGTAATAGTTCTAGTATTAAATCATTAGTATCTATCAATTCCACTGTCCTTACCCCGCTTATGATCTTCTCCTCCGTAAGATCAATTTTTATTCCATCCTGAGGTTTTCTCTCTATCTTTGAAATAACTCTACCTCCCTTGATGAATACCTCTTCTGCTGTCCTCCATTGTTCTCTCCTTTGCCAGGCCTCCTTAAATTCTCTTAAGGAGGAGGCCTTGAGAATGACTAAAGAGGCTTCCGGATCTTTGGGATGAGGTAAACTCTTGTAATAAAAGCCCTCCTTAGGAAGGGCCAGATGAAAGCCCTTAGGTGGACTATCTAAAATGATCACGTTACCTGGGGGAAGGTTTCTCACCTCAGGCAAGACATTCTCAAATTGGTATCCCCTATCACGAAGCAAATGAACAAAATCCTTATAGATTGGATAAACCTCTTGATTACTGAGATAAATGACCCCCTTACCCTGTAAAAACGAGTTCAGATGAAAGTCTCGCTCAAGAAAAGTGACTTTTCTAAAAATCTCATAATCCCTATCTACCAGGATAAACTGAGGTTTTTCTGATAGATATAGCTCGAAAATCTTTTCTGGTCTATCCAATAAAAGCCTCTGCTCCTTTGATTGTGTCTCTCCAAGTGTCACAATTTTTAAACTAATGGGCCTAAAACAGCTCTCCACATTGAATTTAATTCTTAGATGATAACCCCTCTGGTCATCAAGCTTTCTTAATTCAGTGAAGGGTTTTAGCATAATCTTACAGAAGAGATCTTTGTTAAAACCAAAGGTCTGATCAATGCCAAATCTCTCTCTAAGGACACTCAAGAGGTGAGTATCTTTAATATCGGTAAAAAAATTTTTTCTAAGTTGAGAGAAGAGAAAATTAAAAAACTCCCTCTCTTTTTCTTGCCCAAATCTCTCATAAAAGAAAAAGAAGCTCTCACTACCTTTGGGTGTGTTCAAAAGTAAAATACGTCTATATTCCCTTTTGTTGGGGCTAAGATTATACTCCACAAAAAGAGGTGTTAGGTCATACCATAGGGAACTCTCCTTAAGATTAAGAGCGTATTTCAAAGTATGTTTGGTTGTGTTTTTGAGGACTTCTCGTGGAAGATCTGCATCTTTCAGAGGTAGAGGCATTGATATGATAAAAGGATAGATCTTAATCTCCTCCGATGAAAGAAAAAAAATTCTATTAAAAGGCGTCAAAAAAAGTGGTTCTGGAAATCTGGTTATGCCTTGACGAAGACTACTCTCAAAGGCCCTCCAATCTCTTTCCTCTAACTTTGACCTTTTGGGGAGTAAAAAAATAAAGGCAAAACCATCTATTTCGATCTCCCTTCTGATAAAAGCTCCTATTAGAAGAGGAGGAGGCTCTCTAAGAGGTTTTCCTATCTTAAAAGCTAAGAGCCCATCCTCTCTGATAAAATCCTCCTCTGCAGGAACAAGTAAGGAGAGATTTTCATCGGCTGGAAATTTAATTAAAATTTCATAGTAACTCTTCTCTAAAGGATATGGAAGATAACTTTCGATGATCTGATATCCCAAAGCTGGTTTAAGGGCAAATTCTCTCTCAAAATGTATGGTAAGCTTAGCGTTTTTCTTGTTATTGAAAAGCTTAAAGGACTTTCCCTCTTGAGATACTATGAATTTGCTTGAAGCATTTTCATACAGAAGATCTGTTATTTTAATATCTGAAAGCGAGAATTCATAGAACCCCTCCCTTTCTAACTCAAAGATGGCCTTCCCTCTTAGAATACGGTTTTCTACATCAAAGGTTAGCTCATAGGTGCCACTGAGAGGCTTTCCCAAAAGAGGATTTACTAAAAGAAAGAGACTTAGGATGAGAAAATAAATCAAAAACATCTCTTGGGAAAAAAGAAAAAAGGGTTATAATAAATTTTAGTATAATTTGTTTTAAAAACCTTTTCAAGGTCTTTCATGAACAAAAAGATCAAAGTGCTTGTACTCTGGGGCTATGGTATCAACTGTGAACAAGAAACTGCCTATGTCTTCAAAAAAGTTGGGGCTGAAGCACATATCGTTCATCACTTTCAGATATTCTCCGGTGAAATAAGTCTAAGAGATTATCACATTCTATGCTTTCCCGGAGGTTTTCTCGATGGAGATCATCTCGGTTCAGCTCAGGCATGCAGCCATCGCTTTAGATACCTTAAAATCCAAGGTAAATACCTTCTTTGGGACGAAATCCTTGCCTTCTTAGGCCAAGGAGGTCTCATCTTGGGCATATGCAACGGTTTTCAGCTGTTAGTCAAAATGGGGCTGCTTCCAGGTGGGGAATATCTTGGCAAACGAAAGGTAACACTAACCTATAATGACTCTGGAAGATTTGAAGACAGATGGGTATACTTAAAGGTGCATCCTAAAACGCCTTGTGTTTTTCTCCAGGGCCTAACAGAGCTCTATTTACCTGTGAGACACGGTGAAGGCAAATTTATCCCAGAAAATCAAAACCTAATTCAAAACATGCTGGATTATGGCCAAATTGCCCTTCAGTACATACATCCTGACACTAAAAAGCCAACCTTAGAATATCCTTACAATCCAAATGGCTCTATTGAGGCGGTGGCAGGGTTATGTGATCCCACGGGAAGAGTCTTCGGTTTAATGCCCCATCCGGAGGCCTTTAATCATTTCACTAATCATCCTAAATGGACCCGCCTGAAGGAAAGGAGAGCTGATGGACTGCTGATATTTGAGAATGCTGTGTCCTGGGTCAAAGATAATATCCTGTAAGTCCTTTTATGGATCGATCATCCTTCATTAAAGCCTTAAAGAGGTTTATCCTAGTCTTTAAATCAAAGGGGCTCTACATATTACCAATTTCCCTAATTCTGTATATACTGATCTTCTGGTATACCCCCCAGATTCTAAATTATCTTCAGCAAAAATTTCAACAAAAATTCGTCTTCTTTGGTATAAGTGAACCAATCTTAGCGGTCTTAAAATTTTCCTTCACCATCTTTTTGGTAATCATCTTTCCGCTGGTCTATTTAGGTCTTCTCTCTGTGGTAAATTTTCTAGTTCCCCTTAAGAGAGTCTTCCTAATTCTACTTTTTCTTTTGGGCATAGCTCTTTTCTATAGCGGTGTGATCTTCTCCTACTATATTACCTTACCCTATGGGATTAAATTTCTCATCTCCTTTAAAACAGAAAGTTTGGAACCCTCCATATCTCTCCTGCACTTTGTAAATTTTTTTAGTTTTTTTATCTTGATCTTTGGTTTGATCTTTGAATTACCTTTGTTTTTGGCCCTTTTGGTTATACTCAGAATTCTAAATCCTTATAGGGTAACTCGCTACCGAAAGGAGATCTTCTTTTTCACCGTAGTTATATCTGCCGTCATAACCCCAACACCAGATGCCATAAACATGGCTCTTTTGGCAATCCCCCTTTATACTCTCCTTGAAGTGGGATTATTCTTGGGAAAATTTCTCCAGAGAGCTAATATTCTCTGGGTGGATATCCAGAGAGAGCCTCAGCGAGATAAGCTGCCTTCTCAGGAGGCATAGCACTTAAAATACTTGCAATTTGTTCACTTTTAAGCTGACTTAAGATCTTCACAGCCATTTCCCTATTCATGTTCATTAGCTGCTGCGCAGCCTTTGCAGGTCTCATCTCCGAATAGGCTTTAACTAAGAGTTTTGTCCGTTGATCCTGAATAGCAGAAATCTTTTTCAATTTTTCATCAACTTCATTTGATAGTTGCGTTAAAGCATTGAGTTGTTCTTCTATCTTTTTTTCCCAAAGCTTAAGCTCCCGCTCTCTACTCTCGATTTCCCTTAATTTTTGAAAATACTTTTCTCTCTCGACATAGAGAAAATCAGAGATCTCAGGTGGACAGTTGAAGGTGGCATTGGCTTCTTTAGCGGAAAGACTAGGTAATTCCCTTGTAATAAAGAATAATCCCAGTATAAATTTGATGATTAAAGCGAAAACAAGGAATTTGAAAAGAACTCTAATTTTGATCAAGGTATCTGCCCTTCCTCAATAAGATAAGATCATCAAGTGTTCTTAACTCTATCTTCAAATTATACTCTTTGTATGCGTTTAAGGATTTTTGATAAAGTCGCTCTATAAGTCTTTTTTCCAGGTGCTTTTTTAATAAATCATCAGTTAATTCTTGAAGAGCCCTCTCTTGTTTCTCTATCTTTTTATCACTAATTTCTAAAAATTCTGATAATACTTCAAAGTAAGAAAACCACCCTTTCAGCTCATCTCCGGTGAAGATCTGCTTTTCTTGTAGGTGGCTCTGACATTCTTTAAATTCCTCCTCTATTATTTCTCTTTCTTCCCTTAGTTTTTGTAAGTTTAAACTGGCATTATGTGCCCTAACTCTCGCTTGCTCTTCCTGTAATTCCCTAAACCATTGAAGAAATTTGTAAATCTTTAATCTTTTTTTCATACCTAAACTACCATGATCCCATGGAGTAACTCAAGGGACTTTTCAAAAGAACACTCCTCCTCAATTTCCTGTTTTAAAAAGGCTTTTAATTTAGGATACAGCGACAAAGCCCTGTCGATATCTGGATTTGAGCCGCGAACATAGGCTCCAATATTAATTAGATCTTCTGCCTTTTTGTAGGTGGAGAGAATGTTGACGATTTCCTGATGTAATTTGAGGTGTTCTTTGCTCACCAAATCCTTCATTACCCTGGAGATACTAGCTAAAACATCTATGGGGGGATAGTGTCCTTCCTGAGCAAGTTCTCGAGATAGAACTATATGGCCATCAACGATGCTTCTTACAGCATCAGCGATGGGATCATTGAAATCATCGCCCTCCACGAGAACAGTGTATATCCCGGTAATAGAGCCTGCATTAATCTTGGGGCCTACTCTCTCCAAAAGTCTTGGTAGCTGAGCAAAAACCGAAGGAGTGTAGCCTCTTGCTGTAGGTGGCTCTCCGCTTGCTAATCCGATTTCTCTTCCAGCCATACAAAATCTGGTCAACGAGTCCATGAGCAAAAGGACCCTTAATCCCTGATCTCTGAAATACTCTGCTAGGGTGGTAGCATAATGGGCAGCTCTCAAACGCATAGCAGGGCTCTCATCAGAAGTTGATACAACCACCACAGACCTCCTCAGACCTTCTATTCCAAGGTCCCTCTCAATGAACTCTCTGACCTCCCTTCCTCTCTCTCCTATGAGAGCTATGACATTAATGTCGGCTTTGGTGTAACGAGCTATCATACCTAAGAGGGTGCTTTTACCAACCCCTGAACCTGCCATGATCGCCACCCTCTGTCCTTCACCGATTGTCAAGAGGCTATTAATAGCCTTTATTCCCACATCCATAATTCGTTCTATTCGCGCTCTCTCAAAGGGTCTTAAAGGATCACCATGAATGGGGTAATAATCCTGAGGTTGAGGGCTTGGGCTTCCATCTAAGGATTCTCCGAGTGCGTTTATCACCCTACCAACATAAATCAACCCCACGGGAGCTTGGACCCCACCCAGGGGATATACCTTTGCTCCAACCTCAAGACCTCTGACATCGCTCAAAGCAGTGAGAATTATCCTTCCATCTCTAAAGCCAACAACCTCTGCTAATGCCTCTACGTCTTTACCACGGATCTTACATATGTCACCAATTTTTAGTAATGGGCCTGAACTCTCCAACAACATCCCCATAATCTTTGTAATATAACCATAAATTTCAAATGGTATTATATCTCTTATTTTTTTCTCAAAAGCTCTGGCTCCACCGAGAAATTCTTTACACTTCATTCTATTATCAGTCTGTAAATCATTCCGAAGATTTATTTAGTTTGCCACTAAGGGTTGTTAAAATCTTCTCCCATCGCTTTTCAAAGGTAGCATCTATTACACCAAGCGTGGTCTCAATAAACAAACCACCCTTGGAAATAGACATATCTGATAGTATTTTAATCTTGTAGTTCTGTGGAAAGAACTCCAATTTGCTTTCAAGGAAATCTATATCCTCAGGATTTACCTTAATGAGGATCTCGGTACCCTCTGCAATGTAATTAAGTGCCTCTCTAATTATTCTAATTAACAATTCCCGGTCTGTCTCAATTTCTTTAAAAACCAATTTTTTTGCTAGGTCTAAAGAGATTTTAAGTATATAGTCATCAAGGTCTAAAACTATCTTTCTGATCTCTTCATCTAACCTCTTTATGAAAGTCTCAATTTTTGTAATAGTCTGTTTTTTTTCAAATTCTAAATTAGCTTGTAGTTTCTTTCTCTCCTCCTCAAGAAATCTCTCAGCTTCTTTTCTTCCCTCTTCAAAACCCCTCTTCATAGCTATTTCATATCCCTCTTCATATCCCACTTCGTATCCCTTTCTATAACCTTCCTCATAACCAATTCTTATTTTCTCTTCCCAAATCTTTTCATGATCTGTTGAATCGGCCACTTCCTCATTTTCTTTAGTATGAGAAGTTATGAAAAGCTCAAAACTCTCCTCTTCAGAGGAGAGTTCTGGTTTAAACACTGAATGATTAGAGAGGCTTTTTGATTTGATTAACTTAGACAAATTCCTCCTCCCCCCTTCCTAGGACAATCTTACCTTCCTGTTCCAGTTTTTTTGCCACTCTAATGATATTCATCTGGGCCTTCTCAACCTCTGTTATTCTAACTGGACCCATCATTTCTAATTCCTCTTTCATGAGATCAGCCGCTCTCTTACTCATATTCCTAAAGAACTTTTCTTTTATTTCCTCTGATGCACCTTTTAATGCAAGTTTAAGGTCATCTGTAGAAATCTCTCTTAGTAAGGTCTGGATGGCAAAATCGTCCACCTTAATGAAATCCTCAAAGGTGAAGAGATATTTCCTTATCTCCTCTGCCAGGGCAGCATTTTCGTCTTCAATTTCCGTCAAAAGCTCATCTTCAAGATCTCTTCCAGTGTGGGAAAGGATTTCTGCGGCCTTTTCAGCACCACCGATTTTCTTGCCAAGGGCACCTCCAACAGCCTTTAGCTCCTCCTCTAGTGCATCACTGATCTCCTTTACTATCTCAGGATCAACCTTGTCCAACATGGCAATCCTTAGGAGGACTTCACCTCTAATCTTCTCATTTAGAAGTTGCAAAACCTGTCCGGAGAGCTCTGGCTCCAAGTGTACCAGAATGATGGCAATAGTCTGAGGGTGTTCATTTGCCAAGAAATTAGCGATAGTTTTTGGATCAAGCTTTTTTAACTTTTTAAAGGTCTCCGGACCAACTTCCTTTTTTATCTCCTCATAAAGAGCTTTGCCTTTTTCTCCATATGCCTCAATCAAACTCTTTCTGAGAAATTCGTCTGGAGATAAAGAGAGATTAGAGAGTAAATCCTTTGCTTCAATATTAGCCTCTTCCAAAACCTTTTTGGCAACCTCAGAGGGAATGTAATCTATCTTTGCCATCTCAATGCCAATACGTTTTATATCCTCTTCATCAAGATGTTTGTAGACCTGTGACGTAAATTCTTCCCCCATCAACATCAGAAATACGGCTGCCTTTTGCGGGCCAGTAAGTTTCTCTGGATCTATCTTTGCCATTACTTTGCCTCAGCCAGTACTCTTTTTCGCTCCTCTAATGTCTCTTCAAGGAGCCATTTCTTCACTAAGGCTGCTGCACGCTCTGGTTGGCTCCGAATGATTCCAATGGCAATTTCACGAGGAAGAATCTCTTCTTCTGCTTCTGGTGCTAAGATCCGCTCCTCAGGAACAGGTGGAGCCTCAGGTACACGGGCAGGTGCTGGTCTTAAAGCCTTTATAATGGGCCTTATGACTAAAAAATAAAGAAGAACCAAAAGTATAACGATGGCCAATGGTTTGTAAAACTGGGCTAAATATTCCATAATACCAGGTTTTTTCTCCGGAGGTTCCACAAAGGGTTTGATTTCAATCTTGACTTCGTCACCCCTATCAGGATTATACCCCACCGCTCCTTTCACGAGATTCTCAATCCATTCTATTTTAGCAGTATCATTCTCGGCAAGAACCTTTTTATCCACTACCACTGCCACACTTAATTTTTTTAGGCTTCCTGGTGCTACTTCAAGATTTCTAACCTTTTTACTAACTTCATAATTTCTTACTATTCTCTTTTTACTATAGGTTTCACCGGGAGAAGTTGGGGATGTTCCTTCAAATTTTTGAGTCAAAGCCCCCTTTACTCCTGGCACTCCTTCCTCTTGAGGGCCCCTACTCTGTCTGTTTTCGTCTTCTAAATCCTCAGAAACCACCGCTGATCCCTCTGGATCTACAGACTCTTCAACAAGACTTTCTTTATCAAAAGAAAGCTCGACAGTAACCTGAGCCTGGGCCTTTCCATATCCCAAAGCAGTGGTTAGAATCTCCTCAACTTTGTTCTTTAAATTCTCTTCAACTCTCTTTTTGTATGCCAATTGAGTAACAGATAGTAATTCCTCTTGGGTTTCAGGGGTATAGAGATTTTTCCCTGTTGAAGCGTCAACTACAGTGATGTTAGCCGGTTCAAGTTTAGGTACCGCTCCGCTTACCAGGTTTACTATACCTTTAACCTGAGCTGGTGTTAGTGAATGTCCAGGCTTTAACTCTATGAGAACTGATGCTTTGGGAGGCTTTTCTTCCTCTATGAATAAACTCTCCTTTGGCATTGCCAAATGAACTCGAACGGACTTAACTCCCTTTATGCCTGCAATTGTTCTAGCAAGTTCCCCCTCTAGAGCTCGCTGATAATTGACCTTCTCCTGAAACTCCGTTAGACCAAGTTTTTCCTTGTCAAAAAGCTCAAAGCCAGGACCACCTGCTCCAATAAACCCCCTACTTGCTATCTCCATTCTTACCTCTGGAACCTTCTCTTCCAGCACGTAGATACTTCCATCCTTTTCAACACGATAGGGTATCTTTTGCTCTCTTAAATATTGAACAACCTGCCCTGCAGCTGCCTCATCAAGCCCTCTGTATAAAAGCCCATAAGATGGCCTACCAATAAACCACAAAAGAGTAGTTAATAAAATTGCTGTGCCTAATACACCACCTATTAGAATAGCCTTTTGTTTGGCACTCAATCCTTGCCAAAATTCTCTCAATTGAAGGGGTATTCTTCTGATGTCCATAGGTGCCATGGCTCAATCCCTTAAATCTGCATTCTCATGATCTCCTGATAAGCCTCTAAAACCTTGTTTCTAATTCTCAAAAGAAGTTTCATACTATTATCAGCCTGGGAGATTCTCATAGCTACCTCTGCAGGGTCAATATCCTCCCCTTTAGCCAAAGATTCAATAGCCTCTATGGCAGCTTTCTCCTTGGTATCAACTTCCTTTAACTTTTCCAGGAGGAGATCCTTAAAATCAACGGAATTTTTCTTTTCCATGGTTTGGTATGGATTGACACTTTTTACGGTTGGGCCATTGATTTTCATTTTAACCTCTCCCTCCTTTTATTTTAAAAGCTCTAAAGTCCGTAGATACATGCCTTTTGTCGTGGAAAGCACATTCAAGTTTGCTTCATAGGCCCTACCAGCCGATAATAGCTCGACCATCTCGGTGATCACATCCACATTAGGATACCTTACCACACCCCTCTCATCGGCATCGGGATGACCAGGATCATAAACCTCCCGAAAGGGACTGGGATCATCCTGAATTTTCTCCACTTTGACCATCTTAAGCATTGGCTCCTTGTCAGAGAAAGGTAGAGCCTTGAAAATCACATTCTTAGCTCTGTACGGCCCTCCCTCAAGAGTTTTAGTTACTTGAGCATTGGCAATATTGGTTGCTGTGATGTTGAGTCTTATCCTCTGAGCAAGCAAGCCACTTCCAGCTATTTTACTTGCCTTCAAGATGTTCATCACTATCTACCTCCCTCAGTGATTATCTCCTTCAGTCTTTCTAACTCCTTTGCCAGTGCTTGCAAAGTGGTCTCATAAAGTAGTTGATTCTCTGTCAAAGAAACCATCTCCTCCTCAAGACTCACATTGTTTGGTGTGCCTAAGGTTTCTGGTTGAATATAAAGCATATCCTCGATGGATCTTCCTCTTGTGGAAAAATGCTTTGGCTTTGTAACCTTGAGTGCTTTATCGTTTGATAGATAGGATTGCATTATCCTCTCGAATGGGAGATCTTTGCGTCTGTATCCAGGTGTATCAACATTAGCAATGTTTGATGAGATCAACTTATGTTTCTCTGTCCGCAATTTCAAGGAAAGTCTTACCGTGTCATAGAGCCTTTGAAGGTTACCCCACATCCTTTGACCTCCCTAAAGAAGACCCTGCTCCTCATATAGTTTTAACTTGTTCCTAAGGGTCCTAACAGTAATACCTAAGAGTTCAGCGGCTTTGCTCTTGTTACCCCTAGTAAGATCTAAAGCTTTCATGATAACCTCCCTTTCAACTTCCTCTAACGGCTTGATATTTTCGTGAGATTCCTCCTGTTTATATTCAAGATTCATGCCAAAAAGGTTACCTTCAAATGAAAAAGACTTATGAAACTCTTTTCTCTCCTCACCAAGAGGTTGAATCAGATAATTAACATCTATCTCTCTTTCGGGGCATAATAATACAGCCCGTTCTATCATATTTTTGAGTTCTCTCACATTACCTGGGAAAGGGTAGTTTAACAGAAAACGCCAGGCCCTCTCGGTGAAATCTGAATGAAATCTATGATATAGATGGGAAAATTTTTCCAAAAAATACCTCGCCAAAAATTTGACATCTTCCTTTCGCTCTCTAAGTGGGGGAATTTTGACAGTTATGACATTAATCCGATAAAAAAGGTCTGATCTAAATCGGCCTTCTTCAACTTCTTTTTCAATGTCTCTGTTAGTTGCGGAGATTAACCTAAAGTCAACCTTGATAGGATAATAACCTCCCAAGCGATCCACCTCTCCCTCTTGAAGTACCCTCAAGATTTTACTCTGCAGGGGCGTAGCCATCTCAGTTATCTCATCTAAAAAGAGAGTCCCCTGGTGAGACAACTCAATCTTGCCCTTTTTTCTGTAAGTGGCTCCAGAAAAGGCTCCCTTTTCGTATCCAAAGAGTTCTGATTCAAGAAGATTTTCTGGCAAGGCTGCACAGTTGATCGCTATAAATGGGCCGCTGGCTCTGGGACTCTTAGAGTGGATATACTTTGCCAGGAGCTCCTTCCCTGTTCCAGATTCACCTATAAGAAGTATAGGAACTTTTGTTTTGGCAACCTCTTCTAAAGCACTTAGTATCTTTATCAACTTTGGTTCACAGGTATAAAATAGCTCATCCTCTGAAGCAATTTTTCTCTCCTCTAGGGTTAAAATAATACTCTTCTCTATGAGTTCCAGAGAGGTGCTTAACAGCTTGACATCTCTTGCGCCCATCCTTATAAAGGCTATTGCCGTATCAAGAGGGATATTCTCAGCTAATACGATGACTGCAGGAGTGGCTCTCTTGATCAAGACCTCAAGTTCAGGATCATCATCAACCTTAGTACCTTGAAACTCATAAACCAATACTTGTACATCATCAGGAATTCTATCCTTAGAGAATTCAGTTTTTCTCCAAAAGAAGATCTCAAAATCCCTCTCCCTCAGGGACTCGACTAATAACTTTATTTCTGTGGAATTGCCCACTAATCCAATCTTTACTCGCATCTTAATAGACAAGATTTTGAGCCCTATCGACCAAATCTCTGAAAGTTTGATAGCCTTTTGCTACTTCTCCCGCAATACCCTGTTTATCTCTCAATTTTTCCCAAATCTCCGGTGTCCTTTTCAGTTCTCCTCTTCTCTCCAGGTGATAGGCCTCTAACCACATCAATGAAGGATTGTTTGGAAACTTTTTCTGAGATTCTTTTAAGATCTCTTCAAATAGTCTGGGATCCGAGGTAAAGGTCTCTAGAAGAAGGCCTAGATGATGATCAAATTTAGCCATATCTTGATAAGTTTTAATAAGTAGGTATGCTTGAGAATATCTTTTACTTTGCAAAGACTTATAAAAAGCCATGTCAAAGAGTTCCTCTTTAAAGGTAGAACGGAGCGGTTTTTTCATTGTGACTTCCAGAAACCTCAGCCCAGATTCAAGATTGTGTCTAAGGTTTTTTTTGGTCTGAAGATAGAGATACTCTGGAGAGTCCTTGAGATCTTTACCCCATTTCTTCTCCAAATAGTTGATTAGGATTTGAAAGAGGTCTAAATTACCTCTCTCATCGGCTAAATAAGCCAGCTTCAAATATAGGTCAGGTTGATATTCCCTAGTTACTCCGAGCTCGTATGCTAAAAGAAGATAATGAAGACCTAAACTCCAAAGCTTATATTTGAAAAATTCTGAGCCGAGCAGATAATAAAATTTTCCGCATCGGGCTTCACGAAGGTAATCTCCATCCTCTTCAACAATCTTTGTAATATCACTCACTTCACCTTTAAGGAATTTGAGGGGCACAAGGCTCTCAGAGGCTTTACAGTAAAATTCTAATGCCTTAGATTTGTAAAGGCTATCAGGATAGGATTTGAAAAACTCCTTTGCTCGTTCTCTTACTTTCTCCCAATTTCTCTTATCCGAGTAAATCCTGATACCTAAAAAGGATGCCTCTTCTGCAATTGTCTCCTTGGGATATTTGGTTTTGATTTGTGTTATGTAAAGAAGAAGATCTTCCACGGTTTTCGCAGGCAGGAGGTCCTTCACCGGGGCTCTATCATACGCTATTTGATATAGCCTAAATTTAGAAAAAAAGGCCTCACGGGTGTGATCCCACTCGGTAATTATGAGCTGATAGAATCTCTTTGCCTGATTAACTTCATTTTTTGCCATGTAAAGTTCAGCCAGTTTGAAAAAATAATCCTTTCCCTTTTTATATTCCCCTGTAAGATTAAGGTAGTCGTATATTGCATTCTCAGCCTCTTTGAATTTCCCTGATTTTAATTGAAAACTTATTTGTGAAGCTAACAGCTCTTCAGTTAAAGCTTTTAAAATCTTGGGATCAGGCCTTTCTTCCTTTGATCTTAGATACACCACTCTAAGAGCTCTCAACTCCTCAATTAGGAGCTCTTTACAAAAGTCATCACTCATAACCTTTATTTCATGAACTGCATCTCTTTCTTTGCCAAGAAGAAAAAGTGCCTTACTTTTTAAAAGCCTTCCTTTACAGGCTATTTCAGTCCCCCGTCTTAGACCTACAGCTCTCTCAGCTAAGTCTATAGCCTTTTTAGGTTCTCCGGTTCTAAACAAACTCTCGGCTATTTTTAAGAATTCCTCTGCAGAGAGAGAGATCTGAGGAGATAGGGATTGATAAATCTTGACCACACTCTCGTAATCTTTGATCTTATAGGCATTATCAAGTTCATGAATAAGTCTCTCCTGTTCCGGAGAGGCCTTGCTTGCATTGTGAAGGAACTCCTTAATTATACCTCTTTGGACCTGCGATCTCCCATCAATTACTATTAAGTAACATTTAAAGAGTATTATCAGTCCAAAAAGAGTGAAAATCCTAAGCATCATGAAAAAAATTACAAAAACTATGCCAATTTATACTTTTTTAATTTCTCAATCAACGTTGTTCTGTTCAAACCTAAAAGTTTTGCTGCTTTACTTTTAACCCCCTGAGACACCTCCAATGCCCTTAAAAGATAGTATCTCTCTACTTCTCTTAGAAGATCTTGAAGGGAAATCTCACCTTGGGAGATATCTGGGAGATCAAAGAATTTTTTGGTAAAGTAGCTTCTTTCTTCCATTAGATCTTCTTCACTGAATGTTTGATGTCTGTCCCTCAGATGAGGTGGTAACTCGTCAATAGTTATCTCTTCACCCTCTGAGAGAATGATCATCCTCTCCAAAAGATTTTCCAGTTCTCTGATATTTCCTGGCCAGGTATGTTGCAAAAAGGTCGATAGAACCTCACTTGAGACCTTCTTTTTTGGAATACCCTCTCTCTGACAGATCTTTGTCACAAGAAAATCAACTAATAGGGGTATATCCTCCTTTCGATCGCGCAATGGCAAAAGATGAATAGGGATAACATTCAGCCTGAAATACAGATCCTCTCTAAAGCGCCCTTCTTTGACCAGCTTTTCTAAATCCTGATTAGTGGCTGCTACGATGCGGGTATCTACCTTTATCGGTTTTTCCCCGCCTAACCTTTCTATAACCTTTTCCTGAAGTGCTCTTAGAAGTTTGGCTTGGAGTTTAGGATAAAGATCTCCAATTTCGTCGAGGAATAGAGTTCCACCTGAAGCAAACTCAAATTTACCAGGCTTAGCTTTGATGGCTCCGGTAAATGCCCCCTTTTCATAGCCAAAGAGCTCTGCTTCAAGTAATTCCTCTGGAATAGCAGCACAATTTATAGCTACAAAAGAGCCCTTTCTCCCACTGCAAAAATGAATATACTTGGCTAACACCTCCTTTCCAGTCCCGGATTCTCCCAAAATCAGAACAGTACTTGACGAGGGAGCAACCCTCTTAGCAATTCTGAATATCTCCTGCATCCTTGGGTTGAGTGTTTCTAAAAGATAAAGCATGAAGTGATTATATTACAATTTTGACAAGTGTCAAATTTTTGAACTTTATTTTAGTCAAGAGGTAGATAAGCGGGAGACCACCATGGCCCCCCTCATAGAGGATTTCTAGAATCTTCTATTTCATGGCTGAGCCAGCTACAGTGCCTAAAACAGAGATGGGAACCTGTTCTTCAACTCCTTTGGCTGCCCGATTAACACTTCTAAGGGTTTTCTTGGCCTCATTGTAGAGACTATCATCTTTGATGAGTTTGCCTAAGGTGCCCTCCCCTTTCTCTATCTTAGCAACGATTTTATCAAGATTTTGAGCTGTATTTCTCAGTTCTTTAGAGAGGTTTCTGAGATCCTTGTAAACCTCATCATCGGAAATGAGCTTTCCTAAGGTACCCTCTCCTTTTTCAAGCTTCTTAGAGACCTTTTCCAGGTTAGAAGCAGTGTTCTTTAGAGAGGCATAAAGAGCTTCGTCCTTTATCAGCTTACCTAAGGTTCCCTCACCCTTGTCAATCTGATTGGCAAGAACTTCTATTTTCTGACTGGCATTCTTTAAGCTTTGAGTTAAAGCTGTAAAATCATTATACAATTTATCATCAGCGATAAGCTTCCCAAGAGTTCCCTGTCCCTTCTCCACTTTATCAGCTATTTTCTTGAAACTCTCTGAAGCATCCCTGATATTTGCCACAAGTACTTTCAGATTTTCTCTTCCCTTTTGACTTCCGAGAACCTCCTTTAACCCCTCCACTGCGGGACCTATGCTTGCTAAAATCTGATCAAGATCAACTGGGCTTTCAGTTCTAGCTATCATGCCACCCTCGGTGAGATAGTTTTGTGATTGTCCAGGCCTTATCTCTACAAATTTATCCCCAAGTACTCCAAAGGTGCGAACAACTGCTAAGGCATCATCTTGAATCTTATACTTTTTGTAAATGAGAAGTTCTACCTTGGCCTTACCCTCGGGAGTTAAGGTTATCTCACCCACCTTGCCAATGGGGACACCTGCCATTTCTACCTTGGCCCCTTTTATGAGACCGGAGACACTATCGAAAACTCCGTATATTTTATAGCTATCCTTGGGAGCAAAGGCCTCCTGAGCCAATTGAACCGTTAGGTATAAAAGTGCCAAAATACCAAGAAAGACAAAGATTCCTACCTTTATCTCTACTCCACCTTTATAGTTCATGTTCCACCTCCTTTGTTTCAAACTTCTTATCTAAAAGCGCACTCTCTACAAATTTTCTAACAAAGGGATGAGCAGCGTGTCTTATCTTCTCTGGGTCACCCTCCTCCACTACAACTCCCTCATGGAGAAAGGCTATCTTTTCAGCAAATTTAAGGGCAAGAATAAGGTCGTGGCTGATCACCACGCAGGTTAACTTAAAGGTCTCTTTAATTTTCTTTATAAGCTCCATAATGGTAATCTGAAGAATAGGATCAAGACCAGTGGTTGGTTCATCAAAAAGAATGACTTGAGGATTGAGAGCTAGGGTGCGGGCAAGGGCAGCCCTTTTTCTCATACCACCAGAAAGTTCAGAAGGAAACTTATCCTTGGCTGAGAGCAATTCAACGGCCTGCAAAAGCTCCTCTACCTTGAGCTTTATCTCCTTAGATGACATTCTACTGTGCTCAACTAAGGGGAAGGCTACATTTTCAAAAACTGTCATAGAGTCAAAGAGAGCCCCCTCCTGAAAAAGCAGACCTATTTTTTTTCTTACAATCTGCAATTCCCTCTCTGATAGCTTAGTAATATCTTGACCTTCAAACCAAATCTCTCCTTCATCAGGTTTAAGCAAACCCACTATATGCTTAAGTAAAACACTCTTTCCTGTGCCACTTCCTCCCATGATAAAGGTCATGCTCTCTTTAGGGATGGTCAGATTAACGCCCTTGAGGACCTGAAAGCCGGCAAAGCTTTTTCTTAGGTTTTTGATCTCAAGCATTTCTCGTTAAAAGAATAAGGTTGTTAAAACATAGTCTGATATCAGTATCCCGACGGAAGATATTACCACTGCCTCGGTGGTTGCCCTTCCAACACCCTCTGCACCACCTTTAGCGAAATACCCCTTGTAACAGCAAACTGTAACTAAAAAGGCTCCAAAGAAAATTGATTTGTAAATACCACTCATGATATCAATCAACTCTACCATATCCTGCATTCTGGCGACGAATATGCCGTGATCAATTCCTAAGACTAAGACTCCTATAAGATAGCCACCAGCAATTCCTATGAGATCTGCCATGGCTGTCAAGAGCGGAACTACAATCATAGCAGCCCAGAGACGGGGAGTTACTAAATACTGGATGGGGTTCACAGCCATGATCTTTAAGGCATCAATCTGTTCAGTGATTCGCATACTACCGATTTCTGCACTGATGGCTGAACCAGCTCTGGCAACCACCATAATAGCACTAAGAACAGGCCCTAATTCTCGCGTAAGTGTTAAAGCCACAACTCCTCCCAGCACACTTTGCCCACCAAATTTAACCAAGGCATGATGCACCTGATAGGCTGTGACCATCCCAGAAAAAAGAGCTGTTAAAGCCACAACAAGCCAAGACCTCACTCCAATGAACTCCATATGCTTGAGGAAAAGACGAAACCTTAAGGGAGGAGTAAAGGTAAATATCAGTGACTGCCAGAAGAAGAGAAAAATTCCACCTGCATCTTCAATGAATCTGAGGAAGAGACGCCCAATAGGGCTGAAAAAGTTCATTCTAAAATAGCTCCCTTAGAGCCAGATTTTACCAGTGTTTGATATTTTTTCAAGATGCCTTTTAGATTTTTTTTCTTAGGAGGTTTCCACTTTTTCCTTCTCTCCACTAGTTCCTTTTCACCTACTAGCAACTCTAGTCTTCTTCCAGGGATATCGATCTCAATGAGATCACCTTCCTCCACCAGAGCAATGGGGCCACCCTCGGCTGCCTCAGGAGAGATGTGCCCTACACAGGCACCCTGGGTGCCACCACTAAACCGGCCATCGGTAATCAGGGCTACAGAAGAACCAAGACCCATACCTACTATGGCTGAGGTTGGAGATAACATTTCCCTCATTCCAGGCCCTCCCTTTGGCCCTTCATAGCGAATAACCACCACATCACCTTTTTTAATTTTTCCCCCAAGAATAGCCCCATAGGCCTCTTCTTCAGAATCAAATACTCTGGCAGGTCCCTTATGTTTAAGCATCTCTGGCAACACTGCGCTTGACTTTACCACAGCTCCCTCAGGTGCTAGATTACCGTATAAAATGGCTATGCCACCGTCTGTACTGTAGGGTGTCTCTGCTGGTCTCAAAACCTCAGTATTCTTATTTACTGCGGAGTTTATTATATCTCCTATGGTTTTACCAGAGACCGTTTTACAGTTCAAATCAATAAGCCCAAACTTTGATAGCTCCCTTAACACAGCCGGAATTCCCCCAGCTTGATGCAAATCGAAAACACTATGAGGACCTGCAGGAATAAGCTTTGCCAAAACGGGTGTCCTCCGGGATATTTCATCAAAAATCTTCAGATCCAGAGGTAGTTCTGCCTCTTTGGCTATCGCCAATAAATGCAATACCGTATTTGTGGAACACCCTAAGGCCATGTCCACAGCAATGGCGTTCTTGAAGGAATTTAGGTTAACAAGCTTCCTGGGAGTCATTCCCCTTTTTACAAGGGAGACAATTGCCTTACCAGTCTCTTTAGCTAGGCGAATTCTATCAGCATAGACTGCTGGAATAGTTCCATTTCCTGGGAGAGCCATTCCCAGGGCTTCAGTCAAACAGTTCATGGAATTAGCTGTGAACATACCTGCACAGGAACCACAGGTAGGACAGGCGCAGGCCTCAAGTTCGTATAGTTCCTCTTCGGTCATAAGGCCTTTCTTTACCTTTCCCACACCCTCAAAAGTGGAAATTAGATTAACCTTTTGGCCTTTGTATTCACCAGTTAACATGGGGCCACCGGCAATAAGTATGGCGGGAATATTTAAACGAAAGGCAGACATTAACATCCCTGGGGTAATCTTATCGCAGCTTGAAACCAAAACCAAACCATCAAAGGCATGGGCCTGAGCCATAATCTCCACAGAATCGGCAATTATATCCCTACTGGGTAAAGAGTATCTCATGCCTTCATGATTCATGGCTAAACCATCACAAACGCCAATTACACCAAACTCCACAGGAACTCCCCCTGCCTGTCTCACACCAGCTTTTACTGCTGACACGATGTTCCTAAGATGTATGTGCCCTGGAATAACCTCATTGAAGGAATTGGCTATACCGATAAGTGGAGCCCTAAGCTCATCATCACTAAAACCTAAAGCCCTAAGCAGGGAACGGTGAGGTGCCCTCTCAAGCCCCTTTTTGATCCTATCGCTCCTCATATAGTCCTCCTCTGATAAACTAGATTATAAATTCTAATAAAATATCACTTAGTGTCAAATTGCCTTTCCAAAAGGACAAATGGGATAGTGGCACTCTTTACAATTATAGCAATACCCTCCATGTCCAAGTTTGGCGATCTCCTTTCTGTCCAATTTTTCTCCCACAAGTACTCTTGGTAAGACCACATCTAAGGCTGTGGCTTTAAAATACATGGCGCAAGCAGGTATCCCTAAGATAATCCTATCGCCTATGCTTGCATATAGAAACATATTACCAGGAAGAAGGGGAGCACCGTAACAATACTGATCTGGATTCAACTCCCTTATAGCTACCTTGGTCACATCATCGGGATCAACAGACATTCCCCCTGTAACAAGAACAACCTCAGAACCTCTATTTAAAAGGTTTTTAATGCTATCAAGAATGAAAGTTTTATCATCAGGTGCATAAAGAGGGCCTTCTACCTTTAAACCAAAGGCTTCAAGTTTAGGAACAAGCCTAGGCGCAAAGGCATCTTGAATTCGTCCATAGAATACCTCAGATCCTGTGATTACAAGGCCTGCCTTAAAGATCTTCTGTGGTAAAACTCTAAGGATCTTCTGAGGAGATTCCTTTGCAATCCTTTCAACTTCATCAATCAAAGCTACTTTGACCACAAGGGGAATGGCCCTCACTCCTGCAAGAGGCTCTCCCCTCTTCACCCAAATATTAGTGTGCTTCGTAGTTATTGCGATCTCACCGAGTAGATTGATTTCAAAAAGCTTTTCCCAGTCAACTTTTAGTAGGCCTTCGTATTGGGCTCTGAGATTGATTTTGCCCTCACTTACTTTCTCTGACCAGTCTACTCCTTCACCGGCTATGGCCCTAGCTATCCTAAGAGCTGCCTCATCCTCGTGAAGGTCGTCCTCTTCAAGTTCAAGCACATAAATATGATTTTTACCAAGATCCTTTAATTTAGGCACATCCTCCGCTTTAATTATATGTCCCTTCTTGAAGCGCGCTCCCTTGAACCCTCCGGGAATAATCTCTGTTATGTCATGGGGAAGCACCATCCCAACAGCCTCTTCTACTGGTATTGTTTTGTATCTCATAACTCTCCTCCAACTTGGAATTGCCTTTGCAGGTCTTAAAATCAAATAAAATAACTAATAAAAACCTTGTCAAGAATTTTTATAATTTAAAATTTAAAATATTATCATTGCTTGCCCTTATAAAAAAATGTATTAAATTTTCTAAAAATTTAAGGAGGGTTAAAATGAGAGAAGCCGTAGAAAAAGCCTTGGAAAAGGTCAGACCTATGCTTCAAGCTGACGGTGGTGATGTGGAACTCGTAGAGGTAACGGAAGATGGAGTGGTAAAAGTAAAGCTCCAAGGTGCCTGCGGATGCTGTCCAATGTCAGTGATGACTCTAAAAATGGGCATAGAAAGGTTTATAAAAAGAGAGGTACCAGAAGTCACGGAAGTTATTGCAGTCTAATCAAAGGAGTTTCCCATGGCAAGGATCACCGTAGAAGATTGTTTAAAAAAAGTCCCAAGCCGTTTTAAACTGGTGAATTTAGTCAAAGAGAGAGTCAAGCAACTGCGCGAAGGAGTCCAACCTCTAGTACATACAGATAATAAGGAGATTGTCCTTGCCCTTAGAGAAATAGCCCAAGGAGTTGTGACCCCGGAGAATATAAAAGATCTAGTGGTGAAAGAAAAACCTGCTACTCCCTATGACATATCGGAGCTTTTGAAGCTTAAGAGCAGTCAGCCCTAGGAATTCCGGTAATGGTATACAGAGATTACTATGAAATCCTTGGTGTTCCAAGGAATGCTACCCAGGAGGAAATAAAAAGGGCCTATCGTCGACTGGCACTGAAGTATCATCCAGATAAAAATCCCGGCAACAAAGAAGCTGAAGAAAAATTCAAAGAGATATCTGAGGCCTACGAGGTTCTCTCTGACCCTGAAAAGAGGGCTTTATACGATCGTGCTGGTCATGCAGGATTGAGGAACTCTGGTTTCAAAGGTTTTGAGGATCTCTCTGACATCTTTCGAAGCTTTTCTGACCTTTTTCAGGAATTCTTTGACTTTACTTTTGAAGAAAGAGGCTATTCTCAAAAAAGAAACGGTGCTGATCTCTCAACAGAGGTTTGGCTTGAGTTCGAAGAGATCTTTCAGGACAAAGAGATCACCCTTGACATAGAGAAGTGGGACACCTGTGAGGCCTGTCAGGGATTGGGATACGATGTCACCAAAGGAACCAAGTCCTGCGATCAATGTCAGGGTAAGGGAAGGGTGTACTACACAGAGGGCTTTTTCCGAGTGAGCTACACCTGCCCAGAGTGTAGGGGTAAAGGGCATAGTTACAATGAAAAATGTGGTTCCTGTGGTGGAGTGGGAAGACATAGAATCAGAAAGAAACTCAAAATAACCATTCCAGAGGGAGTGGAGGATGGAGCCCTTTTTCGCTATCCTGGCGAAGGTGAGGGAGGCCTCCTGGGTGGAAAACCAGGTGATCTTTACATCAGGGTGAGAGTTAAACCCCATCCTTTTTTTCATCGAGAGGGATCTGACCTCTACGCTCAGGTTAAAATCAATTTCGTCTCAGCTATCTTAGGTGAAGTTATTAAAGTACCCCTTTTTGGAAGGGAACTCGAAGTAGTTATACCTCCAGGCACTCAACCAGGTGACAGAGTTATTCTTAAGGGTGAAGGGCTTAAAGATTGGAAAACTGGTGCCAGGGGAGATCTCATTTTGCAGATCCAGGTAGAAATACCCAAAGATCTTGACAAAAAAAACAAAGAGTTACTTAAAGCAATAGCAAATTCGGAAAATCTCTCCAAGGGATCCTTAACCGAGATAAATTCGCTTAATGGTGATGAACTAAAAAAAAGAGCAACCAATAAGAGAAAAAAAGATGGCTTTTGGGAGAGAATCTTCGGTAGTTGAGAAAGCCGGATTTACCCATCTTAAGGAAGATGGGAGTCTGCATATGGTTGATGTGGGTCAAAAGGCCCCTACGGAACGAATAGCCAGAGCTAAAGGAGAGGTAGTCTTCCCAAGAGAAATTTTTCCCAAGATCATCTCCAAGGATGTTCCAAAGGGAGATTTTTTAGCCTGCGCAAAAATTGCCGGAATACTTGCCGCTAAAAAAACAGGTGAGCTCATTCCCCTGTGTCACCCCCTTCCTCTCTCCCAGGTGGAAATCTCCTTTCAATTTCTACCAGATAAATCTGCCCTTGAAATTACTGCAGAAGTTAAAACCACGGCCCAAACGGGAGTTGAAATGGAAGCCCTAACAGCCGTTAGTGTATCTGCCCTTACCATATACGATATGTGTAAAGCCCTTCATAAGGGTATAACCATTGAGAATATAAGGTTGGTCTATAAGAAAGGGGGGAAAAGTGGGGAGGTCTTTTTAGAGCTATAAATCTAAAGGGAGGCTGGGGATGGATAGGGAAAAGCTACAATTTTTCAAGGAACTTCTTTTAAAGAAAAGGGAGGACATTCTTAGAGAAGTTGCGGAAACCATCAAAGGCTTAGAGGAGGGGTCAGAAAACCTGCCCGATGCCGTGGATCAGGCCACTAGAGAGACCAATCTCATTCTAGATCTCAGGCTCAGAGATAGAGATCAGAAACTGCTGAAGAAAATTGATAAAGCCCTTCAAAAGATTGAAGATGGATCCTATGGCATATGTGAAGCCTGTGGAGTTGAGATAGGTGAAAAGAGACTTATGGCAAGACCAGAGACCACTCTTTGTATCGATTGTAAAAGAGCTCAGGAACGACTGGAGAAAATTAAGGGTGAATAATGTTCCTTGAAGTTTATTGAACTCTATTCTGTAAGGCAAAACAATCTCAAAGGTTTTGATCTCCTCTTACCTTTTTACAGCTTAGTCGTTGTTACAGGAGTATCTGGAGCAGGTAAATCAAGTCTAGTCTTTGATACTCTTTATGCCGAAGGCAGTAGGCGCTACATTGAGACCTTCTCATCCTATGTGAGACAATTCTTTGAGAGACTTCCTAAACCCCTTATCAAAGATCTTCGTCACATACCGCCTGCCCTGGCTTTTCCGCAGGGAAATTTTGTAAAGACCTCACGCTCTACCATCTCCACCATCACAGAGATTGCCCACTTTATAAAGATGTTTTATTATCATGTGGCTGAACCATACTGCCCTCTATGCCAAATCAGGATCTCTCCTCTGGATGCCCACCAAATAGCCACTGACATATTAAAATCCTTTAAAGGAGAATTCATTTATCTTCTAGTTCCCAAGGCTGTAGAGCAGGACATCACCTATTTAAGAGAGGGCCTTTTATCAATGGGATTCACCAGGGTGTGCCTACAAGGTAGAGTTTGCGAGCTTGATGAGATGGAGACCCTGCCTGATGTGGAAGAGATAGAAATACTTCTTCATCGTCTAAAGATTGATGATGAGACCTTCTCTGAACTCGTATCCTCCGTAGAACATGCACTAAGGATCTCGAAGAAGGTAGTTGTGAGAACTCTTTATGGATTAGAAAAAGTTTATCTCTCCGAGGAAGAATGTCCAAGATGTGGCTTTAGGGTGTCTCCTAAAAGCCCTGCCCTTTTCTCCTTTAACACCTCCCAAGGGGCCTGTCCTGAATGTAGAGGTTTTGGCAACCTCCTAAAAGTCGATTTAGATGCTTTGGTTAAGTTTCCTGAAAAGAGTTTAGATAGCGGAGCTATTCCAGTTCTTGACTTCCCAGCCATGTTTGAAGTAAAGATTGATCTCTATGATTTTATAAAAAGAAAGGGCTTTAGCACAAACATTCCCTTTAGAGACTACCCCCTATCTCTTCAAAAGAGTATCTATGACGGTGAGGGCAGTTGGTATGGCCTAAACGGAGTTGTTGAGTGGCTTGAAGCTCATAGATATAAACCCCATTTTCGAATTCTACTCTCCCGTTTACGAAGGGAGGTAAAATGTCCTACCTGTCAGGGGCAACGGTTTAATCCTAGATCTCTGCATTTTAAAGTCAGGGATGTTAACATCGCAGAATTTCATGCCATGGAGATCAAGGAAGCTAGAGCTTTTATGGAGGAATATCTAAAAGAGACACCCTCCATTGCTGGAGAGAGATTAGCCCAGGAGATAAAAAGAAGACTTAGTTATCTTGAGGGAGTAGGTTTATCCTATCTTACCTTAGGAAGAGCAAGCAAGACTCTCTCCGGTGGAGAGATGAGTAGATGCCTATTAACAAGGGCTCTCTCCTCAAATCTTGTCGAAACCCTTTACATCTTAGATGAGCCTACAACTGGGCTTCATCCACAGGATACCCACAGGGTGCTACACTTCATGCATCAGTTAGTATCAAAGAACAATACTGTAGTGGTGGTAGAACACGACCCAGAGGTGATTTTAAAGGGAGATTTTCTCGTGGATTTAGGACCAAAGGGAGGTGAAGAGGGTGGCTATCTCCTATACGCAGGAGATCCCCAGGGAATCCTCAAGCAAGCAACTCCTACTGCAGAGGCACTTAGGGATATTGCTAACCAAAGGGTTTTTATCTCCTCTTCTGTGAAGGAGGCCGAATTCATCGAGATAAAAGGCGCACGGCGCTATAATCTAAAGGATGTCTCTGCCAAAATACCCCTTGGACAAATCACTGTTATAACTGGGGTTTCTGGCTCGGGAAAATCAACCTTTTTGGAGGAGATTCTTTTCAAGGGTTTTAATGCTCTTAAGGATCATAGAAAACCAGAGTTTTCTGAAGAGATAAAGGGATTTAAGCCATACCATCAGGTTCTTTATCTCACACAGGAACCCTTGGCGCGCTCTCCCCGATCGATTATAGCCACTTTCATGGGTATTTACACCTATTTAAGAAAATTACTTGCCTCCTCTGAAGAAGCCAAAAATCTTGGCTACGGTGAAACCTTCTTCTCCTTTAACTCTGAGGTTTCTCAGTGTCCGAACTGCAAAGGCCTAGGTTTCGAAATAATGGAGCTGCAGTTTCTCCCAGACTTAGTCATTCCCTGCGAGGTATGCCACGGCAAAAGATTCAAAGAAGAGGTCTTGGAAATCCGCTGGAGAGGAAAGAATATCTCTGAAATGTTAGATTTAACCGTGGATTCTGCTTCAGAGTTCTTTGGAAATCACAGGGAGATTAAAAGAATACTCCAAATCTTACAAAGCTTAGGTCTGGGTTATCTGAAATTGGGACAGCCTCTGTCTACCCTCTCAGGAGGAGAGGCCCAAAGATTAAAAATAGCTGAGATTTTTAACAAAATAGGCGCCTACAAGGCCATACTTCTCTTAGACGAACCAACTGTAGGGCTTCACCTAAAGGACATTGAGAAACTATTAAAGGCCATAAGACTTCTTAAAGAAAAGGGGCATAGCGTCATTATAGTGGAACATCATCCAGAGGTAATGCTCTCTGCTGACTGGATCCTGGAGTTTGGACCAGAGGGAGGAGACAGGGGTGGATATCTTCTCTATCAAGGTGATATGGAGAGATTTTTAAAGACTAACTTTCCAACAGCCCAGTATCTGAGAGAATATCTACAAGGTAAACCCATTAGGGAAGGGAAATCGGAGCCTTATCTCTCCGAGGAACGCCTAATAAAACTTCGAGGGATTAGACATCATAATTTAAAAAATATAGATTTAGACCTACCACGTGACAAACTAATTGTAATTACCGGGGTATCTGGTTCTGGAAAATCCACCCTAGCCTTTGATGTCCTCTTTACAGAAGGGCAAAGGAGGTTTTTAGAGACACTTCCAGCTTATCTAAGACAATTCTTCAAGCTTTACGAAGAGATTGACTTCGATGATATATCTGGGCTTCCCCCTACTGTTGCCTTGGAACAGAGATCTGGCGAGCTATCTCCTCGCTCTACCGTGGGCACCCTTACAGAGATCCTTCCATACTTAAGGATTTTGTATGCACAGGCAAGCAAAGGCTACTGTCCCTCCTGCGGAGAGGAGCTTAGCGCCCGCTCTATAGAAGAGATCAGAGAGTTGGCCTCTCAGTTATGGAAGACCCATGCCAGAGAAGACATGGAAGTCCTTGCTCCCTTAGTTAGACATCGAAAGGGGCACTATCGTCCACTCTTTGAGAGTCTTCTGAGAAGAGGTTATCATAAGGTGAGAATTGATGGTGTATATGAGATTATACCCCCTATTCCCAGCTTATCTCGGTATCAAGACCACTCCATTGATTTGATCTTAGGCAAACCGTCATCTCCGGAGAGTTTTAGGGATCTTCTGAACATTGCCTTAAACGAGGGTAAAGGATCGGTGATTCTAAAAACAAAGGAAGGGGAGTTTCATCTCAGTCAAAAGAGGATATGTCTACGCTGTGGAATAAGCTTACCTGAACCTGATCCACTCCTTTTTGCATTCAACACCAAGGTGGG
This sequence comes from Caldimicrobium sp., assembly GCA_025060015.1. Classification (GTDB taxonomy): domain Bacteria; phylum Desulfobacterota; class Thermodesulfobacteria; order Thermodesulfobacteriales; family Thermodesulfobacteriaceae; genus Caldimicrobium. Next base: position 74,529 of record JANXDB010000009.1, read on the forward strand.
AGCATGTCCTATGTGTCAGGGGTTGGGTATGGTGGAAGAAAGGACCTGCTCCCAATGTGAAGGAAGGAGATACAGAAAAGAGGTGTCGTACTACAAAATAAATGGCCTATCTCTACCAGAACTCTTGGATCTGCCAATTGAAAAGGCCTTAGAGTTCATAAATCAAATAAACCCAGAAGCTAGAGAGAGAGTTCTATTTAAGACCCTCCTTCCTGAAGTTACCAAGAGATTGGAATACCTGATAGATCTCGGTTTAGGTTATTTAACGCTATCTCGGTCTGCAGATACCCTCTCTGCAGGTGAGTCCAAGAGGGTGCGGATATCAGGAGAGATTGGTAGCAATTTAACGGGGGTCGCCTACATCCTTGATGAACCTACTATTGGGCTTCATCCTAGGGATACCCAAAAGCTGCTATATGTTTTAAAAAAGCTTAGTGAGAAGGGTAATACTGTGATAGTGGTAGAACATGATGAAGAGGTGATCAAGAGTGGAGATTTTATTGTAGACCTTGGACCTGGTGGTGGCAAGAGAGGAGGTAAAGTAGTTTATTTCGGTGATAGAAGTTCTCTCTTAAGTTCAGAAGTGTCACCCACAGCCAGAGCCCTACTTGATAGAGGGAGAAAAACCCTGAAAAGCAGATTTAGAAAAGCACAAAAATTCTTGAAACTCTACGGGGCAAGCCTTCGAAATCTCAAACACATTGATGTTCATTTTCCCCTTGGTGTCCTAACCTCCGTAGTTGGAGTCTCTGGCTCTGGCAAGTCAACCCTTATTTGTGAAGCCCTTTATGAAAACTTAAAAAGGGTAATTGAGTCAAAATCAGCTCTCAATCTCAATGGAATAGAGAAAATGGAGGGGTTCGAAAACCTTGCAGGGGTTTATCTTGTGGATCATTCCCCGATCGGTAATACTCCTAGGTCTATACCTGCTACCTATATTCAGGTTTTTACTGAAATCAGAAGGGCCTTTGCCCAGACAAGACTTGCCCTTGAAAGGGGCTATAAGGAAGGGAGATTCTCCTTCAATACTGAGGAGGGACAGTGTCCACACTGCAAGGGGCAGGGTAAAACCAGGATGGAGATTAAATTTTTGCCAGCAGTTTATCAAAACTGTGAATTCTGTGATGGTAAAAGATACAACAAAGAAACGTTAGAGATAACCTTGAAGGGTAAAACAATTGCAGATGTTTTGGAGATGGATTTTGAGGAGGCAAAGAATTTCTTCAAGACCCATTCCCTTTTAGCCTCAAAATTAGACCTTCCCTGTAAAATAGGACTTGATTATCTTGGTCTTGGGCAACCAAGCCCAACCCTCTCTGGAGGAGAGGCTCAGAGGATAAAGTTAGCAAAGGAGCTTGTTAAAATCCAAAATAAACCGGTGATGTATCTGATGGATGAGCCAACAACTGGTCTTCATATCCTAGATGTAGAAAAGCTTGTGGCAGTTCTACAGGACCTCATTGACCGGGGCCACAGCATGATTGTAATAGAACATAACCTGGAGTTCATCAAACATGCAGACTGGGTGATTGAGTTGGGACCAGAGGGTGGCGATGGCGGAGGTGAAGTGATCTTTCAGGGTCCCATCGAAGAATTTCTTGAGGTCAACACGCCTACCGCAGAGGTACTCAGAGAATATCTGAATTCCTAAATCTCACAAAGCCTTGCAAAGTCCACAACTGTGGTATAGTCAATTGGAGATAACGTTGGAGGTGCCCTTTCCTATGAAAGTTAAAAACTGGATGGTCTCTGATCTGATCACTATTACCCCAGACAAAACCGTAGAAGATGCCCTGCATATAATGAAACTTCATTCCATAAGACATCTTCCCGTGGTAGAGGGTGACTCCTTGAAAGGATTGGTTACAGAGAGCAGTCTAAGGGCTTATCTATCTCCGGAAAAACAAAAACTCCCCATCAGGGAGGTTATGATTATAAATCCAGTAACTATTGATCCAGAGACCTCTATTGACGAAGCGGCAAGATTAATCTACAAATACAAAATCGGTGGATTACCCATAGTCTCCAAAGGTAAACTTAAAGGTATAATAACAGTTACAGATATCTTAGAGGCCTTTATTGAACTTTTGGGAATACTCAAAACTTCTTCTCGAGTGGATGTAGTGCCAGAGGATGGTGACTTGGATGATGTTTTAGAGGAGATTAAACGATGGGGTGGCAAAATTATCTCCATAGGCATGGATGTTAACTTGAGTGGTGAGAAGGTCTATTTCATTCGTTTAGAGAAAATGCCCCTTGAAGGATTAGCTTCACAATTAGCAAGTAAAGGTCACAAAGTGGTTTCCTTTATAGAGTAAAGTATTGTCATTTGCCTTTCCAAGCCAGACCCTTGATTTTTTCTAACAAATTAGATATAGTTCTTGACATGAGATCTTTCACTAGGGGGCAAGAGATGGCCGAGGAGTTCAAAGTTAAGAGAACCATTGAAGATATCAACAGAAGAATCGAAAAAGGGGACGTAGTAGTACTAACAGCGGAGGAGTTTTCCGAGCTTGTTAAGGATGTAGGTCCCCTTCAGGCAGCAAAAGAGGTAGATGTAGTCACTACTGGAACCTTTTCCCCCATGTGTTCCTCAGGTGCCTTTATAAACTTCGGTCATACTGTACCTACGATAAAAGCCCATCGAGTATGGCTAAATGATGTGCCAGTTTATGCAGGGCTGGCAGCAGTGGATATATATGTGGGCGCAACTGAACCACGTGAGGATGACCCCTTGAATAAGGTTTTTCCTGGCCAATTTCTCTATGGAGGAGGACATGTAATACACGATTTAGTGGCGGGAAAAAGGGTACTTTTACGAGCCACAGCCTACGGAACCCACTGCTATCCAAGAAAATCCTTAGAGATGGAAATCACCATCCACGATCTGGTAAATGCCATCCTTTGTAATCCCAGAAATTCCTATCAAAACTATAACGTAGCCATAAATCTTTCAGATAGGATTTTATATACCTATATGGGAATACTTAAGCCAGGGGTTGCCAATGCTAATTATGCTACCGCTGGCTGTCTGTCGCCTCTGCTAAAGGATCCCTATCTAAAGACCATAGGTATTGGAACAAGAATTTTTCTAGGTGGAACAAAGGGATATGTGGTCTGGGCTGGTACTCAACACAGAACGGAAGTTAAAAGGTCTCCCAAAGGAGTTCCCATCCAGCCAGCGGCTACACTTATGGTCCTCGGGAACTTAAAGGAGATGAAACCAGAGTGGCTCATTGGCACTAGCCACCTAGGATATGGTTGCTCCTTGGCAGTAGGATTGGGGATACCTATACCCATATTGAACGAACAGGTAGCCGAATGGGCAGGACTATCGGATGAAGACCTTTTGGCTCAGGTAGTGGACTACTCTCATGATTACCCAAACGGAATAAAGAGAAATTACGGAATAGTTAGCTATGGAGAACTGAAAAGTGGTAAAATCCGCATCTTAGGTAAAGAGATCCCTACAGTGCCTCTAACCAGCTTGATAAAATCAAGGGAAATAGCTGAGATTCTAAAGAACTGGATTAAAAGAGGAGAAATGCTTCTTAGTGAACCAGTATCTCCTCTACCAGGTGCAGAGCTCTTTCAAATGAGATAACCATCCTCCCCCTCCTCTAAAGAGGGGAAGGACTCAATTCCCTTCCTAGAGAATTATCTTCTCCTCAGACTCATTCAGAATCTTAACCAGTCTGATTTTGAAATACAGATCTTCTCCTGCAAGGGGTGGGTTTAGATCAAGCACAATCTCCTGAGGCGTTGCATCCACTACTATGGCTGGAAAGGTCATTTCTCCCTGGGGAGTATCCACAACTAAGTTGAGAACTAAACCTGGTGTGGGATCAACATCTAAGGCAATAGCCTCTCTGGGAATGGATCGAATGAGGTTTTCATCTCTTTCACCAAAGGCCTTATTTTTGGGTATTATAATCTCCTTTTCTTCACCTTCCACCATACCAATAACTGCTTCAGATAGCCCTGGGATAATCTCAGGAGAGCCAACCTCAAAAACAAAGGGATCTCCTTGATAGGTGTCTTCAAAGACTTCCCCTGATGAGATCCTACCAACACAGTGAATGCTGATAACATCACCAATCTGAACTTTACGCATAACTAACCCCTTTTAAATCGTTATTTGATAGAAGCTGAGGACTTAGAGATTAGGACTCTAATGAGCTCAAACTTCTACCTTATCAAAGAGTAACATCATTATGAATTTTTTCAAGAACTACCAGAGCAAAGGAAGCTATGGCTGGCCTTTCGCTCTGAAATATCACCCCCTCTGACCTTCTGGCCTTTAACCCAATTCTCTCCGGGGGTATACCCAGTAAAACACTGAGTTCAGCTTTTATTCTCTGATAATAGTGAGAAATTCTTGGTTCATCTAAAACCAATGTAAGATCAACCTGATAATAGGTGAAATTTTTCCTTTTCAGAAGAGTGATTGCCTCCTCAAGAAGTTTGGTGCTTCTAATGTCCTTGTATTTTGGATCAGTATCAGGAAAGAGCGTCCCAATATCAGGAAGACCTCCAGCGGATAAGCTAGCATCTATGATGGAGTGTAGTAGAACATCTCCATCGGAGTGCCCTAAGGCTCCTTTGGAATAGGGAATCTCCACACCTCCGAGGTAGAGTTTTCTTCCCTCAACTAAAGGGTGAACATCAAAGCCCAAAGCGAAAAATAAGCCTCCCTTTGACGTTGGAACCATATGGTGATTATTCTATCAGTAAAAGATGGATTGGTCAATTTTAACACCTTTTTTCTTCTAAAAAAAACCTTGAACTTATGTACCCCCCACACACCCCTAAAAAAATGAACAAAAGAAAAAAAATAGCCCTGGTCTTAAAGGTAAAAAAAGACTTTAATTACCCCAAGATTAAGGAAACTACTAAATAGTAAGTGTTTAAAAGAATAACTTAAGTATACCCAAAATAGCAAAAAGCTGGCCTGCCCAAAAAATAAAGGACCACTTAATCAAACTCGCCTTCAAATGATAAATCTCCTTCGTCAAATCCGCTTTCACCTTCTCAATCTCCGCAGTAAACCTCAATTCAACCTCCTTAAGCTCCTTCGTTAAATCCGCCCTCACCTTCTCAACCTCTGCCCTCACCTTCTCAATCTCTGCCCTCACCTTCTCAACCTCCAGCTTCACCTCCTCAATCTCCCTGCTAAACCTCAACTCCACCTCCTTAAGCTCCTTCGTTAAATCCGCCCTTACCTTCTCAACCTCTGCCCTCACCTTCTCAATCTCTGCTCTCACCTTCTCAATCTCCAGCTTCACCTCCTCAATCTCCCTGCTAAACCTCAACTCCACCTCCTTAAGCTCCCTCGTAAGCCTTAACATACTCTCCTGATGCTCCTCCGATGTAACCGCCTTCCTCCTCTCTATCTCCTCT